>DATHNM010000319.1:0-25001 GCA_035486095.1 Bryobacteraceae bacterium | reverse complement strand
CACCGTGACCATGGGAAATTGATCCGCCAGGTCGGCCGGCGTCAGCACATTAATCTGGTTCGGACTAATGAAGCTGACATATGCTGGCAGACCGCCGAAACTCACGCTCACTCCGTCCAGACTGGTGGGCAGCACGCCACCGGTGACCGTCCAATAGTTGGTGTCGGCACTTAGATTCGAGCCTTGGATGGTCACCCAGGAATTGGGCGAAATACCCGGCAGGAAAGTGGCGCCGTTCACCACGCCGTTGGTGGCCGAAATAATCGGTTTTGCCGATGGCTGGGTGGCCGACGCGCCCACTTTGCGAATCGCACCGCTGGTGGCGATGTACAGGTTTCCGCTGCTATCCAGCGCCACGGCCGCCGGACTCACCAGTTCGGCTTCGGTGGCGGGCTCCCCATCGCCCATGTTCTGTCCGCCGCCCGCCACGGTGCTGACCATTCCGTTGGTCTCCAGTTCCTGCACGCAATCGGCGCTCTTGTCGGCGATATACAGGTTTCCTGCGCCGTCCAAGGCAAAGCCGTTCGCCGCTACATCGGCGCTCGCAACCGCGGTGGGCGCCTGAACGCAGGTCCCGAAAAATCCATGCGCGGCGGTGCTGATGATCCCGGCGGCGTTGACCTCGCGGACATGCTCCGAATCGGCGATGAATACATTTCCCTGGCTGTCCACTGCCACGTCGTAAGGGCTGCCGATCTCGGCCTTGGTGGCTAGCCCTCCGTCTCCTGAATCGGACCGGGTGACGGCCCCGATGCCTGCAAAGGTCGTGATGATACCGTGCGTGTCCACTTTGCGAATGCGGTAGTTGCCGTAATCGGCGATGTAGAGGTTGCCAGCACTGTCCAGCGCCACGCCCGTCGGGGAGTTGAGACCCGCGCTGGTAGCCGGTCCGCCATCGCCGGTGAAAGCTCCCAAACCGGGTGAGGTGCTGTTCCCCGCCACGGTGGAGATATTTCCTTGGGTATCTACCTTGCGAACACGGCCATCAAAGTAATCCGCGATGTAAACATTCCCCGTGCTGTCCACCGCCAGCCCTGCATGCGGCCCCTGGAAGCCCAGCCGTGCGCTGGTGGCCGGACCGCCGTCGCCCAAAGCCGCCACAATGCCGCCCGCGAAGGTGGAAATCTTGCCTTGCGCGTCGATCTTGCGCACCCGGTTGAAGATGGAATCCGTGAAGTAGATATTTCCGGACTTGTCCACCACAATTCCGGTGGCCGAGCCCAGCGTCGCGCTGGTCGCGGCGCCGCCATCGCCCGAATCACCGATGGTGCCGTTGCCGGCGATGGTGGTGATGATGCCCTGGGCGTGCAGCAGCACCCCGGCGGACAGTAGACACACCGCTAGAAGCGAACGATAAGCCATTTACCCCTCATTCCGCGCCGGGCAAGTCTCCGATGACGCTTTGCGCCGGCCTTTTGCGTATAGCTAAATATACAAGGAAATATCCATTCTGAACGAATGGACCAAGGTGCCACCCCTTGACACACGCTGCAGGCCGTCTTCATACTAAACCAGAATCGAAAAAACTGGCGCCGGTCTGCGATCCAAGGGGTTGCTTGAGGTGTAATCAAGCGTTTGGTCCCATGAAGATTTGATTGCAGAAGGCCGAAAGTATCGTTTAGAGGCCCCGAGTTGGCTCCGGAGCCTATCAGGAGGAAGGTTCATTGAAACTCACACTGCCCGTATTATTGGCTCTCGTCGCAACCCTCGGGTTTGGACAAGCCCCGCCCGCGACGGCTCCGGCGGCTGCTCCCAAGCGTGCCGCGGCCCCCAAGCCGGCTTCGCCCGTGGATTCGGTAATCCAACTGGTGAAGGCTGGGATGTCCGACGACCTGATTATCAAGAGTCTGAAAAAGACCAATAAGGCCGCCGATCTTTCGCCGGCCGACATGGTGAAGCTGAAACAGGCGGGTGTATCGGACAACGTCATCGGCGTCATGCTGGACCCCTCTTCCACGCCGGCCCCGGCTGCCGCCGCCGCGCCCCCTCCGCCGGCCCCGGCTCCCGAACCAGCGCCTGCGCCCGCTCCGGCTCCCGTGGCCTCCGCGCCGGCGCCCGCTCCCGCCCCTACTGGCGCTACGTCGCAAGCCGAAAAGAAGCGCGTGATCGTGGATGAATTCGATTACTCCACGGTAAAGAGTTCCGTACAGGCGGTCTTCAACACCCAGGCGGATATCGGCAAAGGCATTCGCGCCATGTTGGTGAAGCGCATGGCGGACGCCAACAAGGTTGTCATCGTGGAGCGCGCCAAAGTGGATCAGCTGATGGCCGAGCAGGATCGCAATGCCAGCAATCGCGTAAAGCAAGGCTCCGGCGCGCGCGTGGGTCGTATCTCGGGCGCGGACGCCGTGCTCGCGGGCGACATCGTGGTCTTTGGACGCGACGACAAGAAGACCAACATCGGCGCCGGTGGATTCGCGCGCGGTCCGTTCGCCGGGATTCACATCAAGAAGGAAGAGGACAAGGCCGTGGTGGTAATCGACTATCGCCTGGTGGATGCGGAGACATCGGAAGTGATCGCCACCGGGGAAGCGCGCGGCGAGTCCATCCGCAAGAGCAACGGATTTGGCGGTATGGGCGGCGTGTGGGGCGCGGGCGGCGGAGGCGGCGGAATCGATATGACCAGCTCCAACTTCGGCCAGACCATCATTGGCGAGGCTACGCTCGATTGCGTGAACAAGCTGGGGGACATTCTGAGCCAGCAGGCCACCACCATGAAGAAAGCCTTCCGCGAGGTGGAAGCTCGCGTGGCCGACGTCTCGGGCGGCACGCTGGTTATCAGCGCGGGCGCCAATGACGGCGTGAATGTCGGCGAGACCTTCGAGATTCTCAAGGTGCTGCGCGAAGTAAAGGATCCTACCACCAAGGAAGTGCTGGATACCGTAACCGAAAAGACCGGTGAAATGACCGTCACCAGCGTGCGCGACAAGATCGCCACCGGATCGTATGTGGGCAAGCCCGCGGCGGTGAACTTTATCGCGCGGAAGAAGAACCCGGGAGCTCAATAATGAAAATCAAAGCCACCATTGTTGTGCTCTTGGGCTGCGCCGGATTGGCATCGGCGCAACCTAAGAAGGCGCTGTCCATCGATCCGTTCGATTATTCCGCCGTCATGACTTCGGTGCAGGCCATCTTCGGCACGCAAGCCAACATCGGCCAGGGCATCCAGGCCATGATGACCAAGCGCATCGCGCAGGATGGACGCTTCACGGTAGTGGAGCGGCGCAAAGTGAACGAGGTGATCCATGAGCAGGACTTCGACGCCAGCAACCGCGTGAAGCGCGGCAGCGGCGCGCGGATCGGCCAGATCAAGGGCGCGGACCTGACGTTGATGGGCGACATCGTGGTGTTCGGACGCGACGACCGCCGGGTGGGCGGGGCCGCGGGTGGCGGTGTCATCGGCGCGGGCGCGGTGGTGGGAGGCTACAAGCAGACCAACAAGGCCGTAGTGGTGCTGGATTATCGCATCGTGGATGTCGAGACCAGCGAAGTGATCGCCAGCGGCGAGGCGCGCGGCGAATCCAAACGCACCAGCGCCGGCGCCGGAGCGGCATTCCTGGCGGGAGGAGCGTTCGGGGGCGCGGGCGTTAACATGGCCAGCTCCAATTTCGCCGAGACCATCATTGGCGAAGCCACTATGGACGCGGTGGATAAATTGGCCGCCGACGTCCACGGGGTGAACCTGAATGGCGGGGCCGATGCGCGGGAGAACGATCTGGACGCGCTGGTGGCCGACGTGAGCGGCGACACCATCACCATCAATGCCGGCGGGGCCGCCGGTCTGCAGGTGGGGCAAACATTTACCGTCTACCACAAAGGCAAAGTAATTAAGGACCCGTCCACCGGCGAAGTGCTGGACGTGCAGACCACGCCCCTGGGCCAACTGACCATCACCATGGTGCGCGAGAAGATTTCCATGGGCAACTATAGCGGCAGTGCCAAGCCGGTGGTGGGAGACGTGGTTCGCAAATGAAGTATCTGGCGCTGGTTTGCCTGGCGGCGGCCACTCTGCTGGCTCAGGAAACATCTGAGCAGCGCGACGCCAAGCATCATTTCGATCTCGCCGCCATTCGCGCCGCCGCCAACTTCCGTTCGGCGGATTCCATCGACGCGCGCTTGCGGGACGAGGGCGTGGTGCTGCATCCGCGGCTCACCGCACTGCGCATGCGCATTGAAGCGGCGCTCAGCGAAGCTCGGTTTGAAATGGATCAGCACGATTATCCCGCTGCCGAAGAAGCGCTCGGGCGCGCCGACGCGTTGCTCGATCGTTTCGCCAGGGAGATCGGAGGCTACTGATGCGTGCCTTCGTTACGTTATTTCTCTGCGGCGCCGCTTTGGCTCAGGTTCCGCATTGGCGGCAGACCTTCAGCGGTTGATGAATCGGCCGCCCGGCAGCCTCACCGCGCGCGATCTGCAACAGATGGAAACCGAACTGGCGCTGGCCGGCCAGTATTGCACCGGGTTGACTCCCGGCGACTACGAATCCAACCGCGCCTTGGTCCGCCAGATGACCACCTACCTGGCCAGCGTCCAAGTGGCGGCGGGCGATCCGCAGATGAATGTGTCGCTGCGAAGGTTAAGTAGATCTCTGGCCGCGTTCCCCTGCGCCTATGCGCTGTCTCCTGGACAGCATCCGGCTCCGCCGGCAGCCACGCCGGCGCCACCCCCTCCAGGCGAGCCCCCGTTCGCCATCAGCGCGCCGCTCCTTTCGGACGTGCCCAAAGCGGACCAGGATACCGCCAAGGATCTTCGGGAACGCTACAGCATGGACGCCGGCCGCGCCGCCACGGCGTGGAAGAATGCCGATCAGATCCGCCGCAATCTGTCCGTCAAGGGGATGTCGCTCAACGCCGGAACCGCGGCTGCAGTGGACCGCCTGAAACTGCTTCTGGACGAAGCCGCCGACGAACTGCGCGACCACAAGTGGGACGACGCCCTCTCTAGCCTGCAAGGCGTGGAAGCCACCACTCAGAAAGTGAACAGCACCGTCGGCAATTAATTTGCCTCCGCAGGAGCGCATTTAGTAGTAAGTAGTTACCGACGTTCGCCGGCACGCTTGCGTATTTCGCGCCAATATAGCGTTGACGACATTATGTCTTCCATGACATAATGAGCTTGGGCGTGGGAGGTCGAATTCTCCGACGAATTCGGTGAATGGTGGAACCAGCTTGCAGCCGCCGAGCAGAAAAGCGTGGATTTTACCGTCAGCTTGCTACAGGATGTGGGTCCGGTTCTACGAATGCCTCATTCCTCCGGCATTGAGATGTCGCGTCACAACCATATGCGCGAGCTGCGTATTCAGCACGAAGGACGTCCGTATCGCGTGCTTTATGCCTTCAATCCGCGCCGCGCTGCGATTTTGCTGCTTGGTGGAGACAAGACCGGAAATAACCGCTGGTATGACGATTTTGTACCTCGCGCGGACGCTATCTATGATCGGCATTTGCTCGAGCTGGAGAACGACTTCTGAAACCGTAACCGTGAGGGAGCGTTTTTGAGACACCAATAGGAGCTGACAGATGGCGCGGAACTTCAAAGAGCTTCAGGCGGGGATGGACCCGGGTGCCCGCGCCGATAACCGGCAGCGTGTTCGCGACGAGCTGCAACGGATGGCTCTCGATGAACTCCGCAGCGCCAAGCAGCTCACGCAAGCCGACATGGCCGAGATGCTGGACGTGCCTCAGAGTTCCATCTCCCGCATCGAACGGCGTGCGGATATGTATCTCAGCACGCTGCGCAACTACATTCACGCCATGGGGGGGGTCCTTCAGATTCAGGCCGTTTTCCCCGATGGCGGCCCGGTTGTCATTGACAGGTTCGGCGACTATGAGAATGCGACGTACATGGTCTGGGCTCGATCCGAAGGCAAGGGCTCCTACCGGCTACTCGCGCGGCCGTTTCAACATTCGGGCGAGACGCTTTCCACCAAGTCCTTAAAGGCTTCGGCATTCATCAAAAGCATGGCGGCTCTGCATCTCACGGAGACCCAAATCTCTGAAGTGAGAAAAACACTTCAAAATGCCGGCGAGCTGCAGATCGGCAACGGTTCAGGTCCCGTTCGATTCTTCAGCGCTCCAGATCTTATTGCTGCGGGCTTTGATGCGGCCGGTATGGGACAATTCAGCGATCTTTAAGTCTTCGCCTTTAGCCCGCATCATTCGCCCCTGCTGTGCCGCAATACCCGCTTTTCGCCAGAAGTACGCCCGATTTCAAAATAAATAGCCCCCACGCAAACCGACGCAGCCGCGCCCTTCCCAATCCCGGCCTCCCCCGCCCAGCTATCCTGGATTCATGAAGCAGCTTGCGCTTGAAGCGCTCGATTCGGCCCAGCGCCCCGGGGTCACCTACGCCGACGTACGCGTCATCGAAAGTCGCGACCGTGAACTCGGCACCAAGAACGGCAAGCCCGGCCAGGTGTCGAGCGATGAATCGGTCGGGCTCGGAATTCGCGTGCTGGCCAATGGCTGCTGGGGTTTCGCCGCCACCGACGATCTCACCCGCGCCGGCGTGGAATCGGCGGCCGCGCTGGCCGTCGATATCGCCCGCTCCAGCGCCCTGGCCAAGAAACACGATGTCACCCTCGCACCCGAAGCGAAGCACGAAGCCACCTGGGTCTCGCCCTGCCAGATCGACCCCTTCACGGTCAGCGTAGAGGAGCAGTTGTCACTCCTCACCGCGGTCGACGAAGAGCTGCGCCGCGCCCCCGGCGTCACGCTGGCGCAAACCTCGATGATCTTCAATCGCGCCCGCCAGATTTTCGTCTCTTCCCTCGGCAGCGTCATCGATCAAACCCGCACCACCAGCGGCGCCGGCTTTGAGGCCTATAGCTTCAAGGGCGATGAAATCCAGAAGCGCTCTTATCCGAATTCCTTCGGCGGCCAGCATCAGCTGAAGGGCTATGAACTGATCCGCGAACTGGACCTGCTGAAGCACGCACCGCGCATGGCCGAAGAGGCCGTCACGCTGCACTCGTCCGACCAATGCCCGGAGGGCCGCTTCGATCTGATCCTGGATGGCAGCCAGCTCGGCCTGCAGGTCCACGAATCCATCGGCCATCCCATCGAGCTCGATCGCGTGCTTGGCTCAGAGGCCAACTACGCGGGCATGAGCTTTCTCACGCTCGACAAGTTGAATCACCTGCGCTACGGTTCCGATCTGGTGAATGCGGTTTGCGACGCTCGCATCGAGCACGGCCCCGGCATGGGCACCTTCGCGTTCGATGACGAAGGCGTACCCGCGCAATCGGCCGACATTATCAAGAACGGGCAATTCGTGGGATATATGACCTCGCGCGAAACCGCCGCCGCCATCGGCGCAGCGCGTTCCAACGGCACCATGCGAGCCACCAGCTGGGCGCGGCTTCCGCTGATTCGCATGACCAACGTCAGCCTGCTGCCTGGGGAACAAACGCTGGAGGAAGTTTTCTCGGGCGTCAGCCACGCCATTTACATGGAGACCAACCGCAGCTGGTCTATCGACGACAAACGCTATAACTTCCAGTTCGGTTGCGAAATCGCCTGGGAAATCAAGGACGGCAAGCGCGTTCGCATGCTGAAGAATCCCACTTACAGCGGCATCACCACCGAGTTCTGGAACTCTTGCGCCGCCATCGCGAATCGCGATCATTGGGTGCTGTGGGGCGTCCCGAATTGCGGCAAGGGACAGCCCGAGCAAACCATCGGCACCGGCCACGGCGCAAGCCCCGCGCGCTTCCACAACATCAAAGTGGGTGCCGCGTATGCCGGTTGAAGCAAACGGAGCCGAAATTATTTCGCAAAAGCAATGCCGCGATCTGTTCGACGCGGCGCAACAGGCCGCCAAATCCCTGGGCGTCTCAGACGTGGAGGCGCTGTTCGGCGCGCATTTCGGCGCGCTCACGCGTTTCGCCAACAATACCATCCATCAAAACGTTGCCGAGCAGGATCGATGGATTTCAGTGCGCGTGGCGCTGGATCACAAGACTGCTCGCGCCACCACGAATCGATTCGATCCCGATTCCATTCGCCGCGCCGTGGAACAGGCCCTTTCCCTCGCCCGATCCGCCGCGCCCAATTCCGATTTGATGCCGCTAGCCGAGACTTCGGTAATTTCTGAAACCAAACGTTTCGATGCCGCCACTGCCGCCGCCACGCCCGAGCATCGCGGACGCGCCGTGGCCGAAGCAATTCGCATTGTGGAAAGCGCCGGACAAACCGCCGCCGGCATTTATTCCACCGGCCAGAGTGTGGAGGCCATCTATAATTCGCGCGGCATCGCGGCCTGGCACGCCGAAACCATGGCGCAGTTTTCCATCACCGCGATGGCCGGCGATAGTTCCGGATGGGCCAAGGCTTCGGCGGTATCGCACGAATCCTTCGACCCTTTGGCTCTCGCCCGCAGCGCCGCCGAAAAAGCGCGTGTTTCGCGCGATCCTCAGGAAATCCCTCCCGGCCGCTACACGGTGATCCTGGAACCTGCGGCCGTGCTTGATCTGGTGGGGCAAATTTTTGGCGACTTCAGCGCCACCGCCGTGGCCGATAGCCGGAGTTTCCTTACCGATCGCATGGGGAAAAAGCTGTTCGGCGATAACATTCAGATCTCCGATGATGTGGCTCATCCGCTGCAGGCCGGCGTTCCCTTCGATGGTGAAGGCGTACCGCGCCGGAAATTGACTTTGGTGGAAGCGGGGGTTCCGCGCGAGCTGACCTATGCGCGGTCTAGCGCGCACCGCGCCAGCGTGGAGCCCACCGGCCACGGCTTCCCATTGCCCAACGAAGTGGGCGAAGCGCCGCTCAACATCGTGATCGCCGGCGGATCAACCACGCTCGAAGACATGATCGCGTCCACCGAGCGCGGCGTTCTGGTTACCCGGCTGTGGTACATCCGCGAAGTGGATCCCTACGAAAAGATCATGACCGGCATGACCCGCGATGGCACTTTCCTGATCGAAAACGGCCGCCTCAGCCGGGGCTTGCGCAACTTCCGCTTCAATCAGGGCGTCATCGAATTACTCAACAATGTGGAAGCGCTTTCACCTTCCGTCCGCGCCTCCGGCGAGGAAGCCTTTGACATGGTGGTCCCGGCCATGAAGGTGAATGGCTTCAACTTTACTGAAGTAACGCGCTTTTAAGAGGTAAAATGGAAGTAAAGGAAGACGTTGCATAACCACGGCCACCATCACGGAACGGCAAGCATTCTGAAATGGTCGTTTCTTGCCACCATTCTGTTCGTTGTGGTGGAAGCCTTCGCCGGCTTTCGTTCCGGAAGCTTGGCGCTGGTTTCCGATGCCGGCCATAATTTCACCGACGCGCTGGCGCTGGTGCTGGCCACGGTTGGCGTGTACATGCAATCCAAGCCCGCCGACAGCGTCAAAACTTTCGGCTATCATCGCGCCGGCGTTCTGACGGCGTTTCTGAATGCATTGACACTGGTTGTGATTGCGGTCTTCATTTTCTACGAAGCCTGGAATCGTTTCCTGCATCCCCGGCACATCGAAGAATGGACCATGCTGTGGGTCGCCGCGGCCGCCCTGGCTCTCAACGGCGGCATCATGTGGGGATTGCATCGCGATAAGGATCACGATCTCAATATTCGCGCCGCCTTCGTTCACATGCTGGGCGACGCCATCAGTTCGGTGGGTATTATCCTGGGCGCCATCGCGATCCACTTTACCGGCCTGGCGGTGATCGATCCGGTGCTTTCGGTGCTGATCGGCATTCTCATCGTCTGGAGCGCGTGGGACATTATTCAGGAATCGTTGAATGTTTTGCTGGAAGGCCTGCCGCGCGGCATGGAATTGAACGAAGTAACCGGGGCGATGCGCCAGATCGACGGCGTGATCGACGTGCACGACCTGCATATCTGGAGCCTGGGTTCGAGCGCCCACGCGATGAGCTGCCACGTGCTGATCGAAGACATGCCGCCTTCGGAGAGCACGGCCATTCTGCAGCGCATCAACGACGTGCTCTGCAAATACGAAATCAATCACACGACCGTGCAGTTTGAGCACACCCGGTGCGCGCTGTCGGATGCGCCTTGCACTATGCTTGTGACCTCGCAGCATCACGACCACGAGCACTAAGCGCGATCCATTCCCGCGCCTTCACGGCAACGTCCGGATATAGGTCACCGATTATGGCCACCGAATCTGCGCCTGCTTCGAAAACCGCGGGCGCTGATGCGCGCGTGATCCCGCCGATTGCAACCAGCGGCTTTTGCGTCAGCCGGCGCAAAGCCCGCAGCCGGTCTAATCCAACCACCGGATCGGGATTCTGCTTTGAGCCGGTAGCGAAGATGGGGCCGATGGCCAGATAATCCACCGGCTCGGAATCTCCCGCGCGCAATTGTTGCTGGTTGTGCGTGGAGAATCCGATGATGCCGGGGGCGGGCAGAATTCGCCGGGCATCGGCGGGCGCAAGATCGTCCTGGCCCAGGTGCAGTCCGGCGTTTAACAGCCGGGCGATGTCGGCGCGATCGTTCACCACAAACAACGCTCCGGCGGTTCTACAAAGTTCCGCAATGCGGCTGGCATCTTCCAAGACTCTGCGCGAAAAGAAACTTTTATGCCGGAACTGGAGAATACGCGCGCCTGCATCGAGCAGCGCCTCAGCCGCCGAAACGGTGTCGACAATGGGATAGAAAGGCGGCAGGGTCATGCGGTACGCCGCGTGGCCAGCGCCATGGCGCCCCACAGTACGCTGTCATCGCCGAGCTCGGCGGGAACCACATCGATGCGCGCGCGCGACCATGCGGTGATTTGATTCCGCAATTCCGCGCGCAGCGGGACGAACAACCGATCGCCCGCCTTGGCAATGCCGCCGCCGATGACGGTGCGCGCCGGGTTCAGCAACATAATGGCGGCCTTCAACCCCAGCGCCAGGTCGATAACGTAGCGCTGCACAAACGCAGGATCGCACAGCAGTTCGCTGGCCGGACGGCCGTGATCCCGCTCCAGCCATAATCCGCAGCACATCCGCTCCAGGCAACCGTGTGATCCGCACAGGCACTCCGGGCCATCCGGACGAACCGTCAGATGGCCAATCTCGCCCGCATAGGAATCGGCGCCGCGATAAACCGTGTCGCTCGAGACCAAACCTCCGCCGATGCCGGTGGAAAGCGTGAGATAGAACAGCGGCCGATGACCGCGGCCGGCTCCATACAACGCTTCGCCCAGCGCGCCCGCGTTGGCATCGTTATCCATCACCGGAACAAAACCAAGCAGATTTGTCAGGTAAGCCGGAAGGTCGAAGTCGCCCCAGCCGGGAGCGTGCGTGGACAAAACCACGCGCTGCCGTTCGAAATCCACCGGACCGCCAAAGCCGATGCCGCAACAATCCAAGCGATGCCGCGCAGCCAGAGTGGTGATAACGGACTCAAGCCTGGACAGCATCCACTCGCGGCCGGCTGCCCGATCGGTGGAGTGCGATTCGCGTTGCAGCATCCGTTTGCCTTCAAATACCGCCACGCTGAACTTGGTGCCGCCTACGTCAATTGCCAGTGTGCTCATGCGCCGGCCGCCGCCAGCACTTCTTCCGGACTGGCGACTCCCGTGCCCCGCTTCTTCACGGTGATAGACGCCACCAGGTTGCCGAAGCGCGCGGCTTCCAGCGCGGACCCGGTGATCGCCAAGGCCAGCGCCGCACCGGCCGAAAAGCTATCGCCGGCTCCAGTGACATCCACCGGGTTCGGGACTTCGAAGGCTGGAACCAGCGACTCGACGCCCTCCCCAACCACCACTGCGCCTTGGGAGCCCTTCGTCACGAAAACCAGTTTTGAGTTTCCGTGGGCGCGCAAACGCTGGTAATCAACGTCGCCGAACAAACCGATGGACGCCGCACTGGCTTCGCGCTCGTTGGGTTTGAGAATCATATGGCGGAAGCGTTCCACCCGGAGCCGGGAATCAACCCATATGATTTTTTTCGGATCGGCTTGCGCGAGATCCTCCAGCAGCGTTCGCACGGCGGGGGTAATCACTCCACCATTGCGCGTGTCGGCCTGATCGGAGACGAAAATGACATCGAAAGAGACCGCGAACTCGCGCAGATATTCGATTACTTCCTGCTCCACCGCGTCGGGCAAGGGCCGCGTATTGATGTAGTCCACGCGCGGCAGATCCTCAATGCCGGTTGTCACATTGATCAGCTTTGTATAGGTGAAGGTGGGCGCTTTGTCGGAGCGCACCAGCAGATCGGTGGAGATGCCCCGTGCATTCAGCGAACGCGTGAGTTCATGCGCGAAGCCATCGTCGCCCAGCACGCCCAGCACCGCAGCTCTGCCGACGCCCAGCGAAGCCAGGTTATTCGCGACGTTGCCGCCACCGCCGGGAGCCACTTCGGTGGACACCACTCCGATTCTCGCTATGCCGGTTTCGTGCGAGGGCTCGGCGGTTGCGGGATCGTAGGTACACCAGCGGTCCAGGCAAATGTCGCCCACAACCAGGGCCGAGTATCTGGGGAAAGCCTCCAGAATCTCCGCTGCGTTGAGCGGCATCAGGCTGGGAACAGTGAAGAGAACAGCTCTTCACCGCACAGATAATTGGGAACAATATAGTCCGCGCCAACGCCGATCAGGCGCTCGCGTTTCCACTCATCCACGCGGTTGCAGGCCGGTTCTTCGCTGGCAACACCCACGGCGACGCCGCCCACGTTTTTCACCTCTTCGATTTCGACATAGCCATCGCCGAAGCCCAGAAACTGGTGCCCCTGAAACTCGGCGGTGGAAAGAATGCGCTGGATGAGGATGGCTTTCGAAAAACTTTTATAGTCGTCAAGCGCGCCATAGACGCCGCCGTCGAAGTAGGGAGTGACGCCCAGCAGGCGCGCCTCTTCCTTCATGTAGATTTCATCCGTCCCGCTGGCCAGGTACATTTTCAACCCCTTATCCCTTAAACGCTCCAGCAGCGCACGCGAGCCCGGAACAAGAAACTCCTCCGGATCGATTTGCCCCTTGCGCAAACCTTCGACGCGCTTTTCGATTTTCACCCACAACAGGTCCAGATACATTTTCTTGTACACCAGCGGATCAAGCGGGTGGCCGCCGCGCGCCTGCACGGCTTCGGCAAAAGCGATCATCTGGTAAATGGTTTCCTTGCCGGTAAGGCGCCAGACGAATTGCTCCACCAGCGCGCGCAATTGTTCTTCCGATTCGCCGGACTTGAGATCAGCCAGGATCTCCACCATCATCGGAACCATTACATTCATCCAGCCCGAACGGATCAAGGACAACGTGCCATCGAAGTCAAAGAGCACAACTCGAGCATGGCGGGCAGAAACGCCCGGTCTGACATTTTCAATCATTCAAATCTATCTTACTGCTGGAACTTCTCCACAATCGAGGGGAAGCTGTATATTGTCGCGGCCACCACGGTGCCGAGAGTGCCACTCAAAATGGAGGCGTACCATAATGCTTCCCGCTTCGACAAGATTGCCAGGGACGCCAGGACGATAGAAAACTCCAGAAAGACTTCGCCAAAGTGGAACCCCAGCGCCTGCCGGCCGCGCAAATGGCTCTCCTGTTCCAAACCCTGCGCCTCTTTCTGAATGTCTTCGTCGTCCTTCTTGTACTTCTCCGAGTTCTTTTGATACTGCGCGCTTTGATCGGTCAGTTTCATCCCCGCGAAAAGATCGCGCGCAACCTCGGATTGATACCTGCGGATGGATTTAGCCTGGTAATAGGACCATTGATCGGAAGCTCTTTGCTGTTCCTTGAGCTCTTCGGAGATCATGATCTGTCCCGCCACGGAAATGACGGCTAGAAAGGCCGCCAGAATCGCCATGGTGGCGGCAACCCGTTTGTCGAAAGGTTCCTTGGCGCGTTCGGTGTTTTCCTGCAGTTCTTCATCGACCGACATTGATTCCATGATAGGACAGAACTGAGAGAGAATTCAGAATACGGAATTCAGGATTCAGAGGCCGGAAATTGGTCACTTTGGGACTCGTATCATTTCCACTTCCGAGATTGCCAGAACGCCGGTGCCGATCATTTCTTCCACGGCCGGCAGCAGGCGGTCCAGATTCTGGCGGATGTCGACGATCACAATGACGATCGCATTCAGGTTCCCCTTCCTTTAACGGCGAGTAGCCAGAAGCGCGCCCAGCCAGACGCCGAAGTAACCGACGATCACGCTACCTGTGACGTAGAACAGGCCGATCCAGCGCGCGCCATCGCGGACAGCTTGATAGGATTCGTATTCAAAACTGGAGAAAGTGGTGTAGCCGCCCAGCACACCCACCACCAGGAACAAGCGCCAGTTGGGGTGGGGTTGCCAACGCTCGGTGAACAGCGTCATCAAGACGCCAATCAGAAACGAACCGGTGATATTGATGACGAAGGTACCCAGTGGGAAACGTCCGGCGTATTTTTCCATGATCCAGGTGCCGGCCAGATAGCGGGCCAATCCGCCCAGCCCGGCACCGGTTAAGACGACGAGATATTTGTCCAAATGCTCATCTCCTTTCACGGCTGAAAGGGATGCGCCAACACCCCCACAGCGACGCCACTGTAGGAGTCATTGGCCGTGCGGGACGGCATTGAGCGGACTCCACCGCTTACTACGCTGGTACATCTTCACTATACGACGCCCCTTAAGGCCGCGGTTCCGAGGCGCCGCTCGGGGACAAAGCCAATTGTTGCAGCGCCCAGCGGGCATGCTCGGAGACCAGCGGATTCTCGAAGCCCGCCAGCCGCTCCAAGGGCTCGCGGAATTTCTCGAGTCCGCTGTTTCCCATCGCGATTGCGACGTTGCGTAGAAAACCGGCGTATTTGGCGCGCTGCACCGGACTGCCGCGAAACTGGGAGCGAAACTCTTCTTCCGTGGTGGCAGCCAACTCGCTGAGCGGCGGCGCATAATGGCGAGCTTCAAAGGCGGGGTCATCGGCGAAGGGGGCGCGCGCGTTCCAGGGGCAAACGTCCTGGCAAATATCGCAGCCGAATACGTGCTGGCCGATGGGGGCGCGCATTTCGGGCGGAGTGGCGCCGTGCAGTTCGATGGTGAAGTAGGGGATGCAGCGCCGGGCATCGACTTCATAGCCCTGCGGAGCGATGGCCTGCGTGGGACAAGCATCGATGCAGCGCGTGCAGGTTCCGCAGCGATCGGGCGGCGGCGAGTCGGGCTCAATCTCCAAAGAGGTCAGAATTTCGCCCAGGAAAATCCACGAGCCGATTTCCTGATTGATCAGACAGGTATTTTTGCCGATCCAGCCGAGGCCCGCGGCGCGCGCGTAAGATCTCTCCAGCAGAGGCGCGGTGTCCACGCAGATTTTGTATTCGTGATCGGAGCCAAGCTTGCCGGCCAAACGTTGCAGGTCGCGGCGCAGGATGCCGTGATAATCCTCGCCCCAGGCGTAGCGGGAAATCCAGCCGTTTTCCGGTTGATGCACGTCAATGGAGCGCGGGTCGGGTCTGTTATAGAGCTTGCCTACGCAGATGATGGAGCGCGCGCTCGGGAGCAGAAGCTTAGGATCCGTGCGCAGGTACGCGCGGCGATCGGTGAGATAACCCATGGCGCCGGCCATTCCACGATCCACCCAGTTGAGGTAGCGCCGGCTATGCTCGGGCAAAGGCTCGGCGGATGCGATTCCGGCGAGTTCGAACCCGCAGTCGCGCGCCAGTAGGTTGATTTCCTTGGCCCTCACCTGTCCATCATATGGAGAAAGGAGATTGAATGCAGATAGGCGGCTTGAAGACCATCCTGGTCAAGGAGGGTCACGAGCAGGAGTTTGAAGGACTGTTTGGGGAGCTGCGGGCGGCGATGGGACATAGCGAGCCGGACTGTTTGTACTATTCACTGCTCAAATCGAGGACGAATCCGCGCGCTTACATTGTGGAAGAGCAATACCGCAACCAAGCGGCGTTCGATCTGCATCAATCATCAGAGTACGGAAAGATTTACTTTCCAAAGATCCGCGCCATTTTGGAAAGTATCGAAGTGGAATACTACGACGTGATTGTTCCGTAACCGGGGCGAGCGGTTACACTGTAAGTTCGCCATGAAGCTGAACAGTTACACCATCACACAGGGCAAGGACCGCGCTCCGGCGCGCGCGTTCCTGAAAGCCATTGGCCTCACCGACGAGGACATGAAGAAGCCGATCATTGGAATTGCCAATACCTGGATCGGCACCATGCCGTGCAATTTCAACTTGCGCGAGCTGGCGAAGGACGTTGCCGAGGGTATCCGGCAGGCCGGCGGCACTCCCATGGAATACAACACCATCGCGATCAGCGACGGCATCACCATGGGGACCGAAGGGATGAAGGCGTCGCTGGTGAGCCGCGACATCATCGCCGATTCGATTGAGCTGGTGGCGCGCGGGCACATGTTCGACGGCATTGTTGCGCTGGTGGCCTGCGACAAGACCATTCCAGGCGCGGCCATGGCGCTGTTGCGCTTGAACACGCCTGCTTTGATTCTCTACGGAGGGTCGATTCTTCCGGGGCGTCACAAGGGGCGCGATCTTACCATTCAGGACGTTTATGAAGCCGTGGGCGCGAACTCCGCCGGAAGGATGTCGGATGAGGAATTTCTGGAGATTGAAAATTCCGCGTGCCCGGGGGCGGGCGCGTGCGGCGGGCAGTTCACCGCCAACACCATGGCGACGGTGATGGAACTGATTGGCCTTTCGCCCTTGGGCACGGCCGCGGTTCCCCAGGTGGACGCACGGAAGCACGGAGTGGCGGCGCGCTGCGGACGGCTGATTTTAGACTTGGTGAAGAGCAATTTGCGGCCGCGCGACATTGTGACTCGCAAGGCCATCGACAATGCGATTGCTTCGGTGGCAACGACGGGTGGTTCGACCAACGCGGTGCTGCATTTGCTGGCGATGGCTCGCGAGGCCGGAGTGCCGCTGGGAATCGACGATTTTCAAACCATCAGCGAACGCACGCCGCTGCTGGTGGATCTGAAGCCGGCGGGCAAGTTCGTGGCAGTGGACGTGGATAAAGCCGGGGGCATCGCGGTGATTGCCCAACGGCTGGTGCAAGGCGGTTACGCGGATGGATCGGCCATGACGGTGACCGGCCGCACGTTGGCCGCCGAAGCCGCCGAAGCCCAGGAAACGCCGGGGCAAGAGGTGATCCACGCTCTGAACAATCCCATCAAAAAGAGCGGCGGATTGGTGATCCTGCGCGGGTCGCTGGCGCCCGATGGCTGCGTGATCAAGGTGACCGGCATAGAGCGCAGTGAGCAGCGCGGGCCGGCGCGGGTTTTTGAAACCGAAGAAGCGGCCATGGCCGCGGCCACCAGCGGAAACATCCATGCCGGCGATATTGTCGTGATTCGCTACGAAGGGCCGCGCGGCGGCCCGGGAATGCGCGAGATGCTGGGCGTGACCAGCGCCATCGTCGGCGCGGGGCTTTCCGATAGCGTCGCGCTTTTGACCGATGGGCGGTTTAGCGGAGCTACGCGGGGATTCTGCGTGGGGCACGTGGCGCCGGAAGCGGCGGTGGGCGGCCCGATTGCCGCGGTGCAGGAAGGCGACACTATCCATATCGATATCGCCAACCGGACCATTAATCTGGAAGTGCCCGAGAATATCGTGCGCGAACGCCTGGCTAAATGGAAAAAGCCCGAGCCGCGTTACCGCTCGGGCGTTTTCGCCAAGTATGTCGCTTTGGTGGGGTCGGCTTCAGAAGGGGCGCTAACGACGCCAGTATAGGGCCGAAAGCGCCGCTTGCTCCTGCGCGCGGTTCAGTGGTTAGGCGGTTTGAGGCGCGGCTACGTGGGCGTCCAGCATCTTCTGCACGTCGGTCTTGCCCACTGCTCCCACCTTCTGCTCCACCACCTTGCCGCCCTTGAAGAGCAGCAGCGTCGGGATGCCGCGCACGTTGTAGCGCATGCTTGTGGCGCCGTTTTCGTCCACGTTCAGCTTGCCGACTTTCACCCGACCGGCATAAGCCTCCGCGATGGCGTCGATAGTCGGCGACATCATGCGGCACGGCCCGCACCACTCAGCCCAAAAGTCCACCAGGACGGGGGCGTCGGAGTTCAGAACTTCCTTATCCCAGCCCGCATCCGTAAAAGTCAGTGTATTCGCACCAGCCATATTCGTTTACTAACGCTCCCCTCAATTGATGTAGTTACCGGTTAAAAAGATTCAACCCGCCGCCAGCCGCCGGTACAGGTCCAAATACTCGCCGGCCGAAGCCTTCCAGGAGAAGTCTTTCCCCATGCCCCGCCGCATAGTCCCCAGCCAAGAGTTACGGTCTTGATATGCTCTCAACGCCACGCGCACGGTATCTAATAGTGCATCGCCAGAATAGTCGCGAAACTTGAATCCGGTACTATCGTCAATGGTATCATCCAGGCCCCCTGTAGCGCGTACTACCGGGACGGTGCCGTACTTCAGACTGTAGATCTGATTCAGGCCGCACGGCTCATAACGGCTGGGCATCAGGAACATATCGGCGCCGGCCTCGATGCGGTGAGACAGGCCAGGATCGTAACCCACCCGCAGACCCACCTTTTGCGGATAAGATTCAGCCAGGGCGCGGAACATGGATTCGTAGGGCAGATCGCCCGATCCCAGCACCACCAGATTCAAGTCTTCCTGCAACAGGCGTGAGGCTGCGTCAGCCAGGATATCGAAGCCTTTTTGGGCGGCGAAACGCGAAATAATAGCCAGCAGGGGCCGATCGAGATTGTCTTGCGGCAGCCCGTACTCGGCCAACAGGGCTTGTTTGCAGGCGCGCTTTCCCGCCAGATCGCCGGCTGAGTAGTTCCGCGCCAGAGCCGGGTCATGTTCCGGATTCCACTCGTTGTAATCGACGCCGTTCACGATGCCGGTGATGGGGCCATGGCGGCGCAGGAATCCATCCAGACCAAATCCATATTCCGGTGTCTGAATCTCGCGCGCGTAGCCCCGGCTGACGGTGCCGATGGCGTCGCTCCAGGCGATGCCCGCCTTGAGGAAATTAACGCGGCCGAAGAACTCCAGTTGATCTGGATTGAAGAGCTTCGAATCCAGCGCGATTTGCGGCAGAACCGCCGGGGGGAAGAGGCCCTGATAGCCGAGATTGTGAATGGTGAGCAGGGTCTTGACGCCCATGAAAGTTGGGTCGCCCCGAAAGTGTTCGCGGATGTAGACGGGCGTGAGCGCGGCCTGCCAGTCATGCAGGTGCAGGATGGCGGGCCGAAACAGGTGCCGCGCCACTCCCAACGCAGCCATGGAGAGAACGGCGAAGCGCAGATGATTATCGGGAAAATCGCCGGCTGCGGTGCCATAGATTCCATCCCGATCATAGAGCGCGGGGCATTGCACGAAATAGTAGGTGACACCGCGATCGGAAATCTGCTGGATGTCGGCCAGGTAGCCGCGCCCAATGGGAATGTATAGATTCCGGTAGGCTTCGCGTACCGGATGCGGGTAGAGATTTTCGCGATAGGCCGGCAGCACCACGGCCACTTGTTCGCCGCGTTCGGCCAGCGCGGCGGGCAGCGCTCCCAAAACGTCAGCCAATCCACCTGTTTTTGCGAAGGGCGTGGCTTCCGATGCCACCATCAGGATGTTCATGCTTGCTGGATGTTCATTTCCTTGTGAACCGCGTCCAGTACGCCGTTGATAAACGCCACCGATTCTTCGCCTGAAAACTGCCGTGCCAGTTCCAGCGCTTCATCGATCACCACGGCGGCCGGCGTATCCTGGCGGCTCATTTCATAGATACCGAGGCGCAGAATGTTGCGGTCGACAATCGGCATCCGCTCCAGCTTCCAGTGGGCGGATTTTTCCGCGATGCGATGGTCGATATCGGGTGCCATTTCCGACGCGCCGCGGGCCAACTCCTCCATGAATTCATCGCGCCCGGAGGGTGACGCGGATTGCTCCTCTTCCGCATCGTCATCCTTTTCCTCCATGGGATCTTCGGCCAGCTGGTCGGCGTCCAGAGTGTCATAAAACGCGCGAATCGCTTCATCCACGGGGCGCTTGGTCATGTCCCATTGATAAAGAACCTGTAGTGCGCGCTGGCGAGATCGGTGACGGGCCGCCATCTAATACTATTTTCGCAGCCGGCGGACCAGGTCCGCCATTTCGATGGCAGTGATGGCGGCGTCGTATCCCTTGTTGCCGCTTTTGCCCCCCGCGCGGTCGATGGCCTGTTCAACGTTGAGCGTAGTGAGTACTCCGAAAGCTACCGGGATCCCGCTTTCGAGCTGTACGGCAGCCAATCCGCTGGAGGCCTGGCCGGCCACGTGATCGAAATGTGGCGTGTCGCCGCGAATTACCGCGCCCAGCGCGATAATCGCATCGTATTTCTTGGCGGCGGCAACCGTCTTGGCGGCCAGCGGCAGTTCCCAGGCGCCTGGAACCTTTACCACCTCAATATCGGCCTCAGCCGCACCTGAGCGCTTTAAGGCGTCCAATGCCCCCGCCAGCAAGCGATCGGTGATGAAACCATTGAAACGCGCGCACAGCACGGCGAATTTCAGGCCGGTGGCATCGAGATTTCCTTCGGTCACTTTGCGTTCGATCCGGATGACATATGGGATACTTGGGGTTCAGGCCTCATTCTACCGCATGGATCCCGCTTTTATCCGGAACTTTAGTATCATCGCGCACATCGACCACGGCAAGTCGACGCTGGCCGACCGTTTGCTCGAAGCCACGGGCGCACTGCAACAGCGCGAAATGATGGAGCAAGTGCTCGATACCATGGATCTGGAGCGCGAGCGCGGCATCACCATCAAAGCGCACGCCGTGCGGTTGAATTACAAATCCGACGACGGGCAGACGTATCAGCTCAACCTGATCGACACGCCGGGACACGTGGATTTCACCTACGAGGTCTCGCGCAGCCTGCAGGCCTGCGAAGGCGCCCTGCTGGTTGTGGACGCATCGCAAGGGGTGGAGGCACAGACGCTGGCCAATACCTACCTGGCGCTGAATCACAACCTGGAAATCATTCCGGTGATCAACAAGATCGATCTGCCATCGGCTGAGCCGGAGAGAATTCGCGAGCAGATAGAGCAGGTGATCGGACTGCCGGCGCAGGATGCGATTCTGGTGAGCGCCAAGCAGGGTGTCGGAATCAAAGAGGTGCTGGAGGCGGTGGTGCGTCTGGTGCCGGCTCCCAAAGGATCGCCCGATGCGCCGCTGCGAGCCCTGATCTTCGATTCCTGGTTCGATCCTTACCGTGGGGTGATCATTCTGGTGCGCGTGGTGGATGGCACGCTTCGGATCGGGCAAAAGATCAAACTGTGGGCCACCGGGGCGCTGTGCGAAGTGGAGGGCGTGGGCTATCAATCGCCCAAGCCGATTCCCTGCGATGAGCTTTCGGCAGGTGAAGCTGGGTTCCTGTTCGCCAACATCAAGACGGTCTCGGACGCCCAGATTGGCGACACGGTCACGAGCGTAGAGAATCCGGCGTCGGAGCCGCTGCCGGGCTTCCAGGAGATCAAGCCCATGGTGTTCGCAGGGCTCTATCCAGTGGAATCGCACGAGCACGGCCGCCTGCGCGATGCGCTCGAAAAGCTGCGCCTGAACGACAGCGCGTTCAACTTCGAACCGGAAAATTCGGTGGCGCTCGGATTCGGGTTCCGCTGCGGTTTTCTTGGCCTGCTGCATCTGGAGATTATCCAGGAGCGGCTGGAGCGCGAATTTCAGATCGACCTGATCACCACCGCCCCGGGTGTTCGCTATAAGGTCACCGCGCTCAATGGCGAATTGATCGAGGTCTACAATCCGAGCCGGTTCCCGGATCCTTCGGCTATCAAGCAGATCGAAGAGCCCATTATCGACGCGACGGTGATCACGCGCGAAGAATACGTCGGGGAGATTCTCAAGCTGCTGGAAGAGAAGCGCGGAACGCAGAAGAAGTTCGAATATATCGGCACCGGGCGGGTGTTGCTGTTGTATGAATTGCCGCTGAATGAGATCGTACTGGATTTTTACGATCGGCTGAAGTCGTCCTCGCGCGGTTACGCGTCGCTCGATTATCATCTGGCGGGCTATCGGGTCTCGCCGATGGTCAAGCTGGACGTGCTGGTGGCGGGTGAGCCGGTGGACGCGCTGTCCATGATCGTGCACAAGGATTTCGCTTACGAGCGCGGCAAGATCCTGATTGAACGGCTGCGCAAGCTGATCCCCAGGCAGATGTTCGAGGTGGCATTACAGGCGGCTATCGGCAACAAGGTAATCGCGCGCGAGACCATCAAGGCGATGGGCAAGAATGTTCTAGCCAAATGCTACGGCGGGGACATCTCGCGTAAGCGCAAGCTGCTGGAGAAGCAAAAAGAGGGCAAGAAACGCATGAAGCGAGTGGGCCGGGTGGAAATTCCGCAGGAGGCCTTCTTGGCGGTGTTGAAGGTGAGCGGTAGCGACAGCGAATAAGGCGGCCATATAGCCATATTCGACGACATGTGCTAGTATGGCTGTATGGCACACCGAAAGATGACGTTTACGCTGCCCGATGCGCTGGCTTCCAGCTTTACCCGGAGAGTTTCCGCACGCGACCGGTCCCGCTACGTCGCGGAAGCGATTGCCGAGAAAATGGCGGAACGCGACAAACGCCTCATCCAAGCCTGCGAAATCGCAAACCAGGATTCTCAGGTGAGAGAAATCGAGCTGGAATTCGACGCTCTTACCGATGCAATGCCGGAACCTTGGGAAGATGCCGCGGCGCGGTGAAATCTGGTGGGTGAACCTGGATCCGACGGTTGGGGCTGAGATCAAGAAAACGCGGCCGTGCGTGGTTATCAGCAATAGCGTGGTGAATCAGCACCGCCGTACGGTGGTAATCGTCCCCCTCAGCAGTTCGCCGAACGCCGCACCTCCGCTTCTGGTGAGTGTGCAATGTTCGGGACAAGCCTGCGTAGCCGTGATCGATCAAGTGCGGGCCGTCTCTAAGGACCGGCTGGTGCGTCATATCGAAAATCTCTCAACCGGGCATCTGCAGGCCCTGGAAGCAGGGCTGCGGGAGATTCTGGAACTTGACTGACGCACAGGACCTTCCCTTCCGGCATTACGGTCTCCGCCATCGCGCCATCGCGTGGATCAGCCGGTGTTTGTTCGACCGTTTTACTTACACGGTGCGCCACGGGTTGATTCGCGGAATGAAGCGCACGGGCGGCTTGGGCTGGCTGCCGGCGTGGCTTGCTGGGGGCGCCGAGACCCAGGAAGAAATGTTTTGGCGAGGGCTGCCGCTGGACGGCCTGGTGGTGTATGACGTAGGAGCGTTCCACGGCATCCTTACGCTGTGGTTCGCCGGGCGCGGCGCGCAGGTGATCGCCTATGAGCCGAACGAAGTGAATCACGCCCGCCTGATGGAAAACATACGGCTGAATCGCTTAGCCCAAGTGCGGGTCAGAAAGCTCGGCGTGGGTTCCCTGCCCGGCTGCGGCACGCTGCACTACAGTCCGCAGATGGCAGGCGGCGGAACTGTGAATCCGGATGCGACAGGGCCGGTGTCACAACGCGTGGAGATCACCACGCTCGATGGCGACATCGCGGCCGCCAATTTACCGGCGCCCGATTTCATCAAGATCGATGTCGAAGGCTGGGAGCTCGAAGCCCTGCGCGGCGCCCGCGTCACTCTGGATGCCCATCATCCAGCGCTGTTTCTCGAAATGCACGGCGAGACGATGCGCGAAAAGAAGCGCAAGGCCGCGGAGATTGTGGCCTTTCTGCGCAACGCCGGATACGCGAACATCGTGCACGTCGAAAGCGGCGCGGCCATCACGCCGGCCAACGATAGCGTCGCCGCCGAGGGGCATCTTTATTGTCGCTACACTGCAGGTAGGAGCGGTCCATGCCCTACCAACATCTCCTCACAGCCATTGACGGCCAGCTTGCAATCGTAACGCTGAATCGCCCCGAGCGGCGCAACGCTCTTTCGCTGGCATTGATGACCGAGCTGATGGCCTGCCTTGATGCCCTGGCGGCTGAGCCGAAGGTTCGCGCCATCATCCTGGCGGCTTCCGGCAAAGTCTTCAGCTCGGGCCATGACTTGAGCGAAATGGTGGGGCGAACGGTTAGCGATTATCGCCGCCTGTTCGACGTCTGCACGGAGCTGATGGCCAAGATTCAGTCCATCCCGCAGCCCGTAATCGCGCAGGTACAAGGCGTCGCCACCGCCGCCGGATGCCAACTGGTGGCCACCTGCGATCTGGCCATCGCGAGCGATCAGGCCGCCTTTGCCACTCCGGGTGTCAAGATCGGGCTGTTCTGCACCACCCCGATGGTGGCGCTGTCACGCGCGGTAGGCCGAAAGCGCGCCATGGAAATGCTGCTCACCGGCCAGATGGTGGATGCCGCGACAGCCGCCGAGTGGGGGCTGGTGAATCGCGTGGTGCCGGCCGCCGAACTGGAAGCTGCGACCCGCGAACTGGCTTGCAAGATCGCCCAGGCGAGCAGCTTCACGGTCGCGCTCGGCAAGCAGGCGTACTACGCGCAGATCGATCTCGATCAGCCCAAAGCGTATGCTTACGCACGGGAAGTGATGACGGTGAACGCCCTGGCACACGACGCCCAGGAGGGAATCTCCGCGTTTCTCGAAAAACGCGTCGCGTGCTGGAGCGGAGAGTAGGCAGCCATCATTTGATTTTGTAAATGACAGAGAAACGGGTTCGTCCCACTTCGCGGTAGCCCGCCAGCCAATCGCGTAAGTCGGGAAAGTTAGCAATCGCAAGCGCCGGGTTGAGCGGCCCAAGGCCATCGACGATCCAGGTGGGGTCGCTAGCAATCAGCTCACGCCGGTTGCGCGCGGCCAATTCGGGCGCCGACGGCTGTGAGGTTTTCAGATGCCGGTCCGCCAACACACCGGTGAGGGGCTGGGAATCGAGAAAGCGGCTACCGGCGGGCATGCGGGTGTACGCAAAAATGTCGGGCCGATAACCCCAGACCAGAAGCGTGCCAGGGCCGGCAATCCGATCGGAGACAATATGACTGTCTTGGTTCAGCGCCAGATCGCTCCAGTCACTTTGGCGCCCGTGCGCCAGATCGTTGGCCAGCATCACATAGCGCGGCCCGAAGCGGACCAGCGGGATCAACAACAGCAGCGCCAGAACGATCCGATAGCGTCCCAACAAAGTG
>DATHNM010000318.1:0-10528 GCA_035486095.1 Bryobacteraceae bacterium | reverse complement strand
CGTCCCAATGTCCATGCGGGTAGAAGAAAGCTCCGATGGCTTGAATGAGCATGGAGTAGATGGCCAGAACCGCGAATGCGCGGCGCGGCCAGGGGCGATCCAGCACCGAGACTCCCAGTGCCATCATCACAATCAGCGGAGGAATCGACTCGCTCAACAGGCGCGGTCCCCAGCAATATCCACCCCACCACATCACAGACCGGGAGATTACCAGGGACAGAAGCACGATAAAAGCCGTGGCCGTCGACAAAAGCAGATTGTGGTTGCGGCGCACGCCTGGAAGGAAGGCGCACAGCGCAAAGAGCGCCACCGGCGTGTAAATCAAGAGGCCCCGGCTGGGGCTCAGATAAAGTCCGATGAGCCCGCGCGCCATGGAGCCATTCAGGACGCCTATCGCATAGCCTCCCGAGAGGCGGTGAAACACATAGTAGTTGTAGCTCGCGATCAGCAAGCCGCCCACCAGCGGCGCCACCAGGAAGCGAACATGTTGCCTCAGCGACGCCTTGGACAACAACAGACCCACCAGAACGGCCGGCAGCAGAACAAGATTCGTGGGGCGAATGACAATTGCGGCGCCCACGCAAATGCCGCACATCCACAGCCAGCGGTCGCGCATGCGATCTTCTGTCCACCGCTGCAGGCCGTAGAAGCAGCCGATGAGGGCCAACTGGCCCGGGCCGTGCTGCCACATTGCCTGGCTCGCAATAGACCAGGTCTCGGTTGCCAGTGCATAGACCAAGGTCAGGCACCAGGCCCAAGGCGCGGTGGTGATTCGCTTCAACAGCAGCAGAAGCAATACGGCCGAAAGAGCCGCAATGGTGGTAGCCGCAAATTTTTCCGCGATTCTTGCGAACATTACCTGCGATGCGACGTTCCAATCGCGCAGGCCGGAAAGGGCGACGGGCAGGTACAGCGGAGACGCCAATAGCGGTCCGCCAATGGGAAAGCTACTGAAGTAATGGTCGCCGGCTTTGCGTATCACGACACGGGTGTACCAGATATGGCCGCGCAGCCAAGGCACGAATCGATCGAGATGAATGCTGTGGTCCAGAACAACGGCCAGCGGGATGAGAGATCCGGGCAATGAATCGGAAGAATCCACCGGGCGGAAATTCGAATGGTAAACCACCGTTAGCGCCAGGAACAAAAGAATGTAGGGGCGTAAGCGTGCAAGCATGCCAGAGCGCAGCGGCGCTGAATAGCCGGTAGGATCAGGGCCGGTTTCTGAGGGCCGGTTTGTTATGGATTTGACCCAGCGGAGCGCGGCACGTGGATGGACATCAATACGATAGTCCCGTCGATGGCGCTGAACCAGTGCGGCGTATTTTCGGGAACCATAACAAAATCGCCCTTGGCGACAGCTTGCGATTTTCCGCCCTCGATTCCGGTTCCGCCCAGATTTTCGGGGTTGTTGCGCTTTTCGTTGACGAGCTTTCCGCCCGTGACCAGCGTTGCGGAGCCGTCAATCACATAGAACATCTCGGCTTCTTTCTCGTGAACGGCCGCCGGGCCAACCGCCGTCCGATACTCGAGGTTCACGCCATAAGGAGCTAGTTGTAAGAGCCGCTCTGCCACCAGAGGCTGGCCGTCCTTGTGCTCCGCCTTGGCTTTGGCGATCAGCGCGGTGACATCGGCGGCCGAGGAGTAGGTCTTGGTGGGCGGGGCCGGCTGCTGGGCCCAGAGCGCGCTGGCTGCGATGGTCCAAGCCAAACTGACTACGATTGTACGCATGGAAACCTCCGGTTTGGGGATCGAACTGAGATGCTATCACAACAGCTCGAAATCCGGCCGGAGGTTCTTATTCAATCCGTAAGTTTGACGTCCTGCGTCACCGGTCCGTCGTTTCCCATGTCGCCTAAAATGCAGAATGGCGCTGACACGGCGCCCCAGGCGATGGTGGCCGGTATGGCGACCAATCCCAAGGGCGCGGCGGGTGAAAACAGCCAGGCGAAGCCCCGCTGAAAGCTCTTCGACATGCCGCTGCCCAGGTCTGCCAGATGGTGGCCGTTGCCCGATTGGTACATCTGGATGCGCGATAAAGTGGAGCGGGCGATTTTGACCACCCGCTGATTGGCGGTGAGCGAAAGTTCATCGGCGGTGGTGGAGGTGCAAGTTCCGCTGATGATTTTTCCATCGGAAGTGGTGACGTTGAGCTGATGTCCGCCAGTGACATGGCAGAGATCGGTCCAGGTGGCGTGGATATCGCCCGGGGCAACCCCGGGAGCAGCGTGGGCTGGAAGAGTCCAGGCCAGCACTGCCCAAAAGCTCGCAAGACGGAAACCAAGGAAGATTGTGTGTTTCATAGGTGAGCCCAGAGTAAGCCCAAGCGAAGCAGCGCAGTGCCTGGTTTGTGGCACTTTCGCGGGCGTCACAACCTTAAGCTGAAGACCCGCAAAATTGCTTCAATTCGGCCAGCGAAGAATCGGCGATCACGCGAAAAACTCTGGCGTGGCAGCCCGGCGGCAGCGCGCGGGCCACAAGCATGTCGGCAACCACCAGGGCGTTGCGAGCCAGACGATCCAGCCAGTCTTCTTTGTTGGCATCGATCTCCGATAAGGAATCGGGTTCCAGGCCGACCGAAATCAGCATGGCCCTGGCCCACAGCCGGATCTCGGCCGAGCGCGAAACGATGGTGATCACGCTATCCGCCGACGGCTTGGTTTCGCCTTCGATGGACGCTCGCACCGAACGCAGGCGCAGCGCAATGCAAGGAACCCCGCGGGGCAATTGCCGGCGGATCTTGGCCGCCCGGGTGGGCAGCGCCACCACCAGCGCGCGAACGAGTTCGGAAGAATCGAAATCGGCAATGGGCACGCCGAGAGATTCAGCGAGCTCCGCTTGGAGAATTTCACGCATGGCCGGTTCCGTTTCCGCGATGAGTATTCGCTGGTAGGGTACCGGATGAAGCATGTGTTCCAAGCGGTGCAGCACTTCCTCCGGCTCGTAGTTTTGGCGGCGCGCCGCCTGCAGCACGCCGGTTAGCAGCTGATCCAACTGGCCGTCCCCGGACGCCTGCAGCGGCCGGACATACAGCCCGCTGCCACGGCGCAATTCCAGCCAGCCTTGCTCCAGTAGATCGTGATACGCGGCGCTCACGGTGTTGGAGTGAATCTGATGGCGGCGCGCTACGGCGCGAACGCTGGGCAATTTGTGGCCGGACGGAAGATCTTCGCTCAAAATGCCCAGCAGAACCTGGCGCACCAGCTGTTCGCGAACCGGTAATTCGCTATTCTTGGTGATCCAGAATCGCATATTGCTACCTGAGTCAAAATAACAAGTAATGAGCACGCTTGCCGATCCTAATGTTCGCGCCGCGTGCCGGGAGCGCATACGGGGCCTGGATCCGTACGCCAGTCCGAAATGGGGACGCATGACGGCGCGCCAGATGGTGTGCCACCTCAACGACTCCTTCCTCGTGGCCATGGGCGAAAAATACGCCAGCCCGGCCAGCAGCCTGCTGCAAAGAACGGTGGTGAAATGGATCGCCCTGCGAACGCCGCTGCGCTGGCCGCCGGGAGTGCCCACGCGTCCGGAGATAGAGCAGGGACGCGGAGGAACTCCGCCCGCGGAATGGGAGAGTGATCGCGCGGAGCTGCTGCGCCTGATGGACGCATTCGCGGGCTCACAAACATTTGGCGTGCATCCTGTATTTGGGAAAATGAGCCGGCGTGATTGGCTGTGCTGGGGCTACCGGCACGTGGATCATCATCTGCGCCAGTTTGGCGTGTAAACTTCGCGATCGCTGGAAGGCAACAAACATTCTTAGTTGAAAACCAACATTGATCGCAATTTTTTCCGAGCGAAGCAGAATTCGAGGGTCGCCGGCGCGGAAAGTGCGGCTATACTGGCGAAAAGCTCCGAGGCGGAATTTGATGACGACACTATGGCAAGACGTGGTCTACGGCTTTCGAATGCTGCTGAAGAAGCCGGGCTTCACCGCTATCGCAGCGCTCTCGCTGGCCTTGGGCATCGGCGCCAACACGGCCATCTTCAGCCTGGTGAAAACGGTGCTGCTCAGCTCGCTGGCCTATCGCGATCCCAGCCGCCTGGTCATGATCGAGACCACGCCGCCGGCGCATCCGGAGACCAGTGAGCCGGCCACCATTCCCGACTATATTGCCTGGCGGGAGCAGAGCCGCAGCTTCGAGAGCGTAGGCGCCGAATCCGACGCGGCGCGCGATATTGGCCAGGCGGAAAACGGCCAGGCGCCCGAGCGAATTGAAGGCGAGGACTTCAGCCCGGCGGTGTTCCAGATTTTGGGCGTCCAGCCGCTGCTGGGCCGCACCTTCACCGAGGATGAAGATGCCATCGGCGCGCCCGCGCCAGTGCTGCTGATCAGCCAGCGGCTCTGGCAGCGGCGCTTCGCCAGCGACCCGAACATCGCCGGCAAGAGCATCCGAATGGGCCTGGACGCAGTCACCATCATCGGTGTCATGCCGCCGGATTTTCACGTCTCAAACGAGAACGCGGATTTCTGGGAGCCGCTGCCGATCAGCCGCTTTCAATTGAAGGGGTCCGCCCCGTTCCTCAATGTAGTTGCGCGGCTCAAGCCGGGCGTCACGATCATGCAGGCGCAGCAGGAGATGAAAGGCATCGCCGATCAACTGGCGCGCGATTTCCCCACGCGCAACAAAGACCGCGGAGTGCGCGTGGAACCGCTGCACGACGCGCTGTTCGGATGGATGAAGCAGCCGCTCGGGACGCTGGAAGGCGTGGTGGGCTTCGTGCTTCTGATTGCCTGCGCCAATGTAGCCGGCCTGCAGCTGGCGCGCGGCGCTACCCGGCAAACCGAAGTAGCGGTTCGCGCCGCACTGGGAGCAGGACGCTGGCGTATCATCCGGCAGTTCCTGGTGGAAAGCGTTTTGCTCTCGCTGGCTGGCGGGGTGTTGGGCGCCCTTCTGGCATGGGCCGGACTGCGTCTGTTAATCGCTATCAGCCCGCCCTGGTTTCCGCTGCTGCAGCACATCGGAATCAACGCCTGGGTGCTGCTATTCACCGCCGCGCTCTCCATCCTGAGCGGCGTGGCATTTGGTGCGGTTCCCGCCTTGCAGGCGTCGCGGCCCAATCTGGTTGATTCGCTCAAGGAGGCCGGCCGCGGATCCATGACCAGCCTGGCGCGGCATCGTTTCCGCAGCGGATTGGTGGCTGGCCAGATCGCGCTGGCGCTGATCCTGCTGGCGGGCGCGGGGCTGATGATCAACAGCTTTTTCCGGCTCACAGGATCCGATCTGGGTTGCAATCCCTCAGGGATCATCACCTTCGATTACAGTTTTCCGGTGCAGCAATACGTCAAGATGATTGGCTCCTACAATAACTATCCCTTGCTGGATGTCAGCCCCATTCCGGCGCAGAATTTCGATCGCCTGTATGAACGAATCCGCAATATTCCGGGCGTCCAATCGGTGGCAGGCAGCGTCTATCCTCCCATGCAGGGGGGCGAAGACAGCATGACGTTCAGCATCCAGGGCCGGCCGATGCCGCAAACCGAAGCCGAGAAAAACGCCCTCAGCGCGGTGTATTATCCGGTGACTGCCGGGTTGTTCTCGACGCTGCATGCGCCCATTCTGCGCGGACGCGATTTTACAGCCCGTGATTCCGCCACGGCGCCCTGGGTGGCCATCATAAACCAGACCATGGCGCATACGTTCTGGCCGAATGAAGATCCCATCGGCAAGCATGTCACGCTGGATCTGGTGCCCGAAGAACGGCCGCGCGAGATAATCGCAATCGTCAGCGACATAAAAGTAAGCCGCTTTCAGACCAAGCCCCAGCCCGCCCTGTACGTGCCGCATGCGCAAAGGCCGGCGCGCTATCGCGGACCTTATCAATGGACGCGGGCTTATATGTCATATCTGATCCGGCCGTCCGGGGATGCCAAGAGCGTAATCGGGGAACTGCGCAAAGCCATGCTCGAAATCGATTCCAACCGTCCCATCGGAAAGTTCCGGACCATGGACGACGTGCTGGCCGAACAGGTGCTGGAACCTCGCTACTACACGCTGCTGCTCGGCATCTTCGCGGGCGTTGCCACTTTGCTGGCCACGGTTGGAATTTACGGCGTGATGGCGCATTCGGTGGCGCAGCGCACGCGCGAGATTGGAATTCGCATGGCGCTGGGCGCGGACTGGCGCGATGTGATCCGGCTGGTGATGTGGAATGCCCTGCTGTTGATTGGAGCCGGCCTCGCCGCCGGGCTGGGAGGTTCGCTGGCTCTGACGCGCTTCATCGCCACGCGGCTGTGGGGAGTGACGGCCACCGATCCCGCGACTTTCGCGACCGTGGCTGCTCTGCTGGCGGTTGTCGCCCTGCTGGCAACGCTGATTCCCGCGCACCGCGCGCTGCGAGTAGACCCCACCGTGGCGCTGCGCTACGAGTAGCCACGCCGGGCGCGCCATTCCTGGGCGGTGATTTCCCAGATTTCGCTCGGGAAGCGGCCACTCACGTAATCTCTTTCTTCCAGCGCAACCACGCGCATACCGCTTTTTTCTGAAATTCGCCGGGAGGCCGTATTCGCCACCGCTTTGGGCGCGCGCAGCACCGGAAACCCTAACACTTCGAACCAATATCCAGTGACGGCCTCCACGGCTTCGCTCATCAACCCCTGGCGCTGCCACGGCAGGCCGAGCCAAAACCCCCGATTGTTGTTCTCCGCTTTCATCAGACAAATGCTGCCAATGAGTTGATCCGGATCGCTTTTTAACCGCAGCGACCAATGCCACTCCTCACCACGCTCCATGGCCGGCAGCGCGCCGTCACGATAGTAATTCAGAGCGCCATCGTCCGGGTATGGCCACGGAACATGCTTCGCCAGAAACTTGACGATCTCCCATTGCGGAAATAATCTCTGGGCCTGCCCGGCGTCGGCTAGTTCCAGTGGACGCAGCTGCAGCCGGGGCGTCTGTAAGCGAATCATCGTGCGTGGATTCAATGGGACAATATGAACATCATGCCACTACCCGCCGACGAAAAAATCATTGCGCTGGCTGAGAATCTGATCCAGCAGTTCGACGCCATCTTCGGTTTACATCCGGGCTTCCGGCCGGCCCACGCTAAAGGAACGATGCTAGCGGGGACGTTCCAGCCGGCGCCCGGAGCGGCTTCGCTCACGCGCGCGCCTCATATGAATCGCCAGTCCACGCCGGTGTCGGTACGCTTCTCCGATGCCACCGGCATTCCCATGATTCCCGACAACGATCCCAACTCCAATCCACACGGATGCGGAATCCGGTTCCACCTGGCGGAACGGGTTCACACCGACATCATCGCCCATTCCACGGATGGATTTCCCACCCGGACAGGCCAGGAATTTCTGGAGTTTCTGCGCGCCGTGGCATCCAGCAACGTGTCCAAGTTGTCGGGGTCGCCGCTGGAAGCGTTCCTCGGCAGCCATCCGAAAGCGCTGGCGTACGTGCAGACTCCCAAGCCCGCTCCGTCCAGTTTCGCCCGTGAACAATTCTTCGGGGTCACCGCGATGCGGTTTACCAACCAGGAGGGCAAGAGCCGCTACGGGCGCTACCGGATTGTCCCGGAAGCGGGCGTGGACCATTTGTCCGATGCGGTAACCGCCGGCAAGACCGCGAACTTTCTGTTCGATGAAATCGCGGAGAGAATCGCCCAGGGTCCGGTCACCTTCCGCGTCGTCGTTCAGCTGGCGAACGACGGGGATAACGTGAACGACGCCACCGAGCATTGGCCGGCAGATCGCACTCTTTTCGACCTCGGCACCATTGCCTTGAGCAAGCCGGTGGCGGACAACGCTCAGGAACAGCAATGGACCATCTTCGATCCCATCCCGCGGGTGGATGGAATCGATCCCTCCGACGATCCCCTCTTAGAACTGCGTGCGGCGGTCTATTTGATCAGTGGGCGCCGTCGCCGGGCGGCGGCCGGAACCAGCTCCGCCAAAAGCGGCGGATAGAGTGCTGAACCGCATCGCCGGATTTATCGCCCGGCATGGGATGTTCGAAGCCGGGCAGCGGGTGGGCGCGGCTGTATCGGGCGGGGCGGATTCCGTTTTCCTGTTATACGCTTTGCGTGAGCTTGCGCCCCGCTTGAACCTACAGCTCAGCGTGATCCACATCGAGCACGGAATTCGCGGCGCGGCGTCCAATGCCGATGCGGAATTCGTGGCGCAGCTTGCTGCCAGCTTTGAGCTTCCGTTCAATATTCACCGGGCCGACGTCCCCGCGCTCGACGGCAATCTGGAAGAAGCGGCGCGCACCGTCAGACAGGCTTTCTATAGCGAACTAATCGAGTCCGGCAAGCTGGATCGAGTGGCAACCGGGCACACCCGATCCGATCAGGCGGAAACCGTACTCTACAGAATCCTGCGCGGGTCCGGGCTCACCGGGCTTTCGGGCATCCTCCCGGTAACGGAGCGGGGCCTGGTCCGGCCGCTGCTGGAAATCGACCGCGCTGAAATCGAAACCTGGCTGCGCGGGCATGAGATTGCCTGGCGCGAAGACGAAACCAATCGGGATCGCACCTTCGCACGCAACCGCCTGCGGCACGAAATCCTGCCTCTGCTGCGCGACGGATTCAATCCGCAACTTGATAGCGCTTTGGCGAACCTGGCTACGCTCGCCCGCGACGAAGAAGCCTACTGGGATTCCCAACTTGCTAACCCCGAGTCCCCAATCCCCAACCCCCAAACCCTGGTCGTCCCCGTATCACAGTTCACTGGCCCTCCCGCGCTCGCCCGCAGACGGATCCGGCAAGCCATCGCCCTGGTGAAAGGCGACCTGCGCGGCATCGATTTCGCCCACATCGAGCGAGTGCTCGAGATGGCGCGCTTGCCCCAAGGCGAAATAACGCGTACCAACGCCGGGCACGACCGTTTTCAGGCCCCCGGCCTGGACGTCTGCCGCTCCTTTGACTTGATTCGCCTGGCGCCTTCCGGTCCCATGCACCCCAACCGCGATTTCGCCTTTGCCGTCCCGGTGCCCGGATCTGTGGAACTCCCCGGCTGCCTTACCCGTATTACGTTGCAGGTGCTAGAGAAAGAAGGGGCGCCGCAGCCCTGTGCTATTGTGGTGAATGAACTGGACTGGCAGCGTTTCCGCGGGGACACGGGCGCGCCCAGCCTGGAGCTGCGTAACTGGAGACCAGGTGACCAGTACCGAAGAGTCGGGCAATCCAAACCGGAAAAGGTCAAGTTTTTCTTCCAGGAAGCCCGGATACCCTTGTGGGAACGCGGGAACTGGCCGATTATCACTTATAATGAGACCATCGTTTGGGCCAGACGATTCGGGGTCGCGGCCGAGTTTGCAACGGGGCCTGACACCCGTTCAGTGCTTCGGGTGGCGGAGACAGCGTACGAACTTTCGAATCCATAAGACCGGCTGTAGCGTCCAACGAACTGGGCATTGTGTCCCCACGTGTAGGGAGAAGGCATGAATAATTCAAATTTTAAGACCGCCATATTCTGGGTGGTTATCATCGTGGTTGTGGTGCTGTTTTGGACCGTGGTGCACACCACCAAGTCGCGTCCTGACGCCCAACTCTCGTACACACAGTTGATGAACGATGTGAACGCGGGCAAGATCAAGACCGTCAGCATTAGCGGGAACGATCTGCATGGCACGTATAAAGACGACAACCAGGAACTGCACGCGGTAATTCCCAACGTCCACCAGACGCTGGACGATGACATGCTCGCCAAGGGTGTGGACATCCACTACAACAAGGAAGCGGGCGGCGGCTGGGTCTCCATTCTGATCAACGCCATTCCCTTCGTGCTGTTGCTGGCGTTCTGGATCTTTATGATGCGCCAGATGCAGAGCGGCGGAAACAAGGCGCTCAGTTTCGGCAAGAGCCGCGCGCGGCTGCATTCGTCGCAACAGAAGAAAGTGACCTTCAAGGACGTGGCCGGCGTGGAAGAGGCCAAGGAAGAACTGGCGGAGATCATCGAGTTTCTGCGTGAGCCCCAGAAGTTTCAAAAGCTGGGCGGACGCATTCCCAAGGGTGTGCTGCTCATCGGACCTCCTGGAACCGGCAAGACTTTATTGGCGCGCGCCATTGCGGGCGAGGCGAACGTTCCATTCTTCTCCATTTCCGGTTCGGACTTTGTCGAGATGTTCGTGGGCGTGGGCGCAAGCCGCGTGCGCGATCTGTTCGAGCAAGGCAAGAAGAACGCGCCCTGCATCATCTTCATCGATGAAATCGATGCCGTGGGCCGTCATCGCGGCGCCGGCCTGGGCGGCGGACATGACGAGCGTGAACAGACCCTCAATCAATTGCTGGTTGAGATGGATGGGTTTGAATCGAATGAAGGCGTGATCCTGGTGGCGGCCACCAACCGCCCCGATGTTCTGGATCCCGCGCTGCTGCGGCCGGGCCGCTTCGATCGGCGCGTGGTAGTGGGCCGTCCGGACGTTAAGGGTCGCGAGATGATTCTGCGCGTCCATACCAAGAAGACTCCGCTGGGCGATGACGTCGATCTCACCGTGGTGGCGCGCGGTACGCCAGGATTCGCCGGCGCCGACTTGGCCAACCTGGTGAACGAAGCTGCGCTCGTGGCTGCACGCCA
>DATHNM010000317.1:0-5892 GCA_035486095.1 Bryobacteraceae bacterium | reverse complement strand
GCGCTCCACCTTCGCCATGACGTTCTGCATGACAGCCGATTTCCAAATCAATTCCTGCTTGCCCGCGCGCTGCCGGAGCCGCTTGTTCTCGTCTTCCAGACGCGCCAGCTTCACCGTGTTCTCAACGGTCACTAACAACTTGTCAGTGGAGAGCGGCTTTTCCAAGAAGTCCACCGCGCCGAGTCGTGTAGCTCGCACTGCCATCTCGATGCTGGCCTGTCCGGAAATCATCACCACCGGCGCGGATACCCCGGCGGCTTTCAACTCCGCCAGCAGCGTAAGCCCGTCCTTGCCCGGCATAACCACGTCGGACAGAATTACATCGAAGCGCTGCGCTTTCGCCAGTTCCAGGGCGCGATCCGCCTGGTCGCACACCACCGCCTCATGCCCCGCCAGGCGAAACGCCCGCGCCAGCGACGCCAGAGTGTTCGCATCATCATCCACCAACAGCAATTTGCTCATGCGTTTGCCGTTCCCAGCTCGATGCGGAATGTCGTACCTTCCCCCGGCTTGCTGTGTACCGTAATCGTGCCTTTATGATCGCTCACCACGGACTGTACGATCGCCAGGCCCAGCCCGGTGCCGTGCTGTTTGGTGGTGTAGTAAGGCGTGAACAGGCGGTCACATTCTTCGGGCGTTAAACCTTCGCCGGTGTCCGAAACTTCCACGGCTACCTTGTTGTCGTGCCGCAAGGTTCGAATGGTGAGGGCGCCACCCTGCGGCATCGCGTCCAGCGCGTTCAGCACTAAATTCCGCAATGCCCGGCGTAGCTGATCCGGATCCGCCGCCACTTCGCCCGCCTCCGCTGCCAGCTGCAACTTCGTTTCAATGGGCGGCCGCCCGGGCGCCCCCAGCTGCGCTTCAAAAAGCTGAATCACCTGGCGAGCCATCTGGTTCACGTCCACCGGCTCCAGCTGCGGCGCGGGCATCTTGGCGAAATCGCTGAAGCGCCCCACAATGGTTTTCAAGTGCCCCAGTTCGGCCAGCAGCGTGGACGTGCTTTCGCGAAACACCTCGTCGAACTGCTCGGGCGAGCCGGCTCTGGCGCGCTGCAGATTCTCGATCGTGATCTGCAGCGGAAACAGCGGATTCTTCAGCTCATGAGCCAAGCGCCGCGCCAGCTCGCGCCAGGCCGCCACTCGTTCGGCCTGAATCATCCGGTCGCGCTGCTCCACCAATTGCTCCGTCATGCCGTTGAAATCGCGCGCCAGTTGTCCCACTTCATCGGAAGACGATACATTAGCCCGCGTGTCCCATTTGCCCATTGCCACTTCCCGCACGCTGGTTGCCAGATCGCGCAGCGGCCGCGTGACACGCGACGCGGTCCAGAAGCTCAACATCAATCCCAGCAGCACGCACGCGCCGCCCACAATTCCCGCGCTTCCCTGAATGTATCTTTTGAGATTGGCCAGTTCGGCGCGTGAATTTTCGATTAGCAGTATCGCCAGCAATTGCTGGTCGCGGCCGCGTAGAGGGATGGCCGTGATAGTGGCTGCGTCGCTCACCCGCGTTAATTCACGAGGCTCGCGCCGAACATCTTCCACCAGGCTGGCCGCCAGTTTCGATCCCAAGCTTTCGGGCGAAGGCAGCGGCTCGAAATTCCGATAGAGCTGCAGGCGCATGCCGTCGGTGGCCGGTAATGATTCCAGAAACTCCTTGTCCAGCCGCTGCCCGCCTGCAACATACAGCATCTTATCCCCGGCCTTCACGCCACGCACGGTAATCAGCCCCAGGGCCGAGCCATCGGCAAGATCTTCTTTCTTCAAAAACACGCCCTGCGCTTTCCAATCTTCCGCTTGCGGCAGCCAGTCTTCTTTGTATCCGAAACGCGCCGGCCATTCAGCCGAACTGATGATGGCGGCGTCCGGGCCCACCAGCTCCAGAAAATCGAGCGATTGCTCTTGGGCCAGCGTCTGCGCCTCGGCGAAATATTGCGACGTGTCCAATTGGCTGCCGGGCTGTCCGGCAAGATTCACAGCCAGGCGCTGCACGGCGTCAGAATCGGCAGCGGCTTCCACGCGGCGTGCCACGTCCACTCCTCGCCGCTCAAATTCACGCTGCAACTGGCTTACCAGCGCGGCGGTGCGTTGCGCATCGCGACGCTCGAACGATTGCGTCACCAGCGTCGAGACCACCGCCGCTACAATCCACACGGCCAGAACCACAGTCGCGGTAATGCTGAGAAAGACCTTGGTCCGAAAACTCACGGCTGTATCCACGCATCTTCCAGGTGCAGCGTGAACGGGTCGGCTGGCGGGGGCTGAAAGTGAACTCGCGGCCCGATGCCGTAAGTCTCGCGCAAGTGCACCAGGGGAATGATGCGATGGTCTTCCAGCAAAGATCGTTCGAATTGGTAGCGAGCTTCCGGTTTTGAAGCATCCAGCCGGCTCGCGCCATCGCCAGCTTTCACCAGCTCGGCGATACGCTGGAGCTCTTCCCGGGCATTAGTAGATTCGAGTTGCAACTCCACCAGCCTCAGATTTCCGCCGGCGTTCGGCGTGGGCTGAATGGTAACGCCTGCATCGCGCGCATTCAAAGCCACGCGCTCCGCCACCGATCGCAGGAACACATCGTTCGCCGCGTAGCTCAGGCTGATCGGCCCAGCCCGCAATTGTGAAACCAGCTGCTTGGCGCGCACCACGTCCGGCATGCTTTGGAACAGGAACTCATAGCCGGAGAGCCACTGTGGCAGCAAGCCAAAAGCCGCTTCGCCCCGGTGTTGCGCCAGCACATTCACGATGGGCGCGCGGTCCATCAGTAGTGAGAGCGCTTGTGCCGGCGCAGATTCTGCGTTGCTCACCGTAATCGCCAGCAGCGTGCGCGGCACCGACGACCACGTCGCCAGGCCTTCCGGAAGTATCCGCCGCGCCGGGCCCAGCGGAATGTCGAACAGGTCGGCGCGCCCGCGTCCTGCGCCGAATTCGATCTCGATCCCATCCAGATAGGGCCGCGAGCCCCAGTAATCGTCGAACGCGGCAAGTGTCAGGCGCCGCCCCGGCTCCCAGGCAGTGACCCGGAATGGCCCGGTCCCAATCAGCGGATCCGATTCGCTCTTGCGCAATACCATGGCGTTCGGCAAAGCGAGATCCTCCAGCAGATCGGGCATGCCATGGTCGGATGCTATGACCAGCGCCTGTCCTCCTGCTTCAATTGAAACTTCGCCATATTTCTGCTTCAACGCCGCCAGCAGCGACGGTGCGGCGCTCGTACCTGTGAGCGCTTCCCCATCGTGAAACGTGACTTTCGGACGCAGCGAGAATCGCCAGCGTTTAAAATCCGGGTCGTGTTGCCAGGCCACCGCCAGCACCGGCTCTATCTCGCCGCGGGAGCTGAACCGTACCAGCGTCTCGGTAATAGGAGCCGACAGTGCGGTGTTGATTCCGCCGGGATCGATTGCGGTCCCGCCGCTGGACAGTTCCACCGTCAAGATTCCCCCGTAGCGCGGGCGCACCGCTCCCGCTAGGGAACTTGCGATCAGGAGGCTACTCAGTGCAAGCCAGGGCCAGCCGGGAAGCCTCATATTGTCCAGTTTGCAAGTTGCGGACCACCATCGTAGCTTGTCCGGCCGTCTCCGCCGGCCAGAGCGCAGTGACGGGACCAGGCAAAGGAACCGCATCGCTCAGTGCGTTGGGTTGGCCATCCCGGATCAGGTACGCGCGAACCGAGTCGCGTTCGCTGTTCGGGCTGCTCGCAATGTCGACTGTGCCCGCCCCGCAAGGATCGGCGATGCTCGCCCAGTCGCTACCCCAGCCCTCAAAACTTGGCGTGGGAGCGTCGGCTAGCAAAACGTTTCGTTCCGCCGCCCAATGCGTCGCCACCGTGCCAGGCCAATTCGCGACACCGCTGGAGCACGTCAACCTAAGTTCGGAATTCCAGGCGCCCGTACAGGTTGCGACCGGCAAGAAGGCCTCAAACCCTCCGGCCGTGGCCTCGAGCCTGCCGCGAGGGTCGCGGGGCAGCGGCCGGGGAAGCAGCAGCGAAGCCGCAGCGGATGGCGTCCACTTGTCTCCCGCCAATCGATAACTCGCGACCTTATCCGCGCTCAGAATCAGCATTTCCGAGCCGGAGTCTACCAGCAGGACGTCGAGTATCGGCTCGGGCTGGTTCCAGAGAAACTTCTTCGTGACACTAATACGGGGTTTTGCCGGCGCGGCCGCAGGCAGCTTCCAGGGAAGCATGGCGATCTGCCGATTCTCTCCGTTCGAGACTTCGGCCACCAGAAGCAGGCCGCGCGCATCGTCTGACAGGGTGACGCGCACCCGCCAATCAGGCTGCGTCGCCGCTGTCTCCGCTCCAGCCGTCTCCACGCCCGCCTTGCGCAACTCGTCCTGCAACAGCTTGCGGAAGTTCGACCAATCGGGCGCTGGACTTGATGCTAAGTTTTGAATCTCGAGCGAAATGCTCGCGCGCCGCGGCAACAGGGACAAGGTACGGGCTGCCAGCTGCGCTGCTGCCGCTGGCATTATCTGGTCCGGCGGCTGGACTGCCACCTGTGCCTGCAACAGCAGCGCCCAGCCAAAGAATAGAGCGGACGTGACTCGGATCATTGGTCAGATTGGGATCAATGGTCACATTATACTGTTGGCGTGTTATCAAACCCACCAGAAGCTTCAGGCAGACGAATCCAAGAAGCAGCGCGCACCCGAGGCTGAACGCGAGACCCAGGACCATTTCCGGGAATTCGCCAAGCGCGCTCAGGAACGTCATTGCAATCCTCCAACCGCTCTTCCATCGGCTGCCACAGCCTTAGCCTGTAGATTGTCTGCGGGAGTTTCCTCAAACAGACTGGCCTCTTCCGGCGTGGGGTCCGCGATCAGATCCACCTCATCGCCCACTCGTACCAGTTCAAACAATTCCTCCACGTCATGATTTCGCAGCCGAATGCAGCCGTGCGACGCCGCGTGCCCTATGGATTCGGGATGGTTCGTTCCATGGATGCCATAGCCTTTGAAGCCGAGGCTCATCCAGCGCGTTCCCACCGGGTTCGACGGCCCCGGCCCCACCACCTTGCCCTCATGGCTGTAGGTGGGGTTCATCACGTGGCTGGCCACATGGAAGGCGCCGCTGGGGCTAGGCGTGCTCTTCTTTCCCACCGCCACCGAATACATTTTCACCACTCTGCCGTCCTGTACCAACGCGATTTTGCGCGCCGGAAGGTTCACAATCAGCCGCCGCGAGGGTGCGTTCTCTGCTGCCATTTCGCTTGCCGCCGCCACCAGGATCGCCAGGAATTTGATTGTCTGCATCGCCTTTTCCCCTCTTCGCAGAAGAGAAATGCAGATTCTGTTCCCGGCGGCAAGTGAATGATTTAAAACCGATTAATCATTCGACGCGCGTGTGCCGAAGGACACGGCGTGTCAATCCGCACACGCTACTTCCAAGCCATGCTCCGGCGCCCTGTCAGCGCGTGGAACAGCCCGAAAAACGCCGCGCTGTTCACCATGCAGAAGTAAAAAGGAAGCCGCAGCGCCCTGGGCCGCAGCCGCCCGGTCAAACCCAGGCCGGCCAGCGTGTAGAACAGAAGTTGAGCGCCCAGTAGTACCCGATACCCTTCGGATCCAGTCAGGAAGGGATTCAGAATCAGCGCCGACAGCATGGCGAAAGGGACCAAGAGCCGGACCACTTTATGCGACAGGAAAAACCACAACGGAAGAGGCTGGAAGGGCCGCAATAATTGACCCAGCTCCCTGAGCTGCTGAAGATTCCCCGCCATGATCCGGATGCGCCGCCCGAAGCCCGTCATCTCGCGCGCTTCTTCGAACACCACGGCCGCCGGCTCGTACACCGCCCGGAAACCCCGGCCCAGCACGGACAGCGGAATCACGTAATCGTCATTAATTGTTTCGGGCGGCGGGAAAGGATATAGCTTCTTGCGAATGGCGTGCAGATGGC
>DATHNM010000316.1:0-4977 GCA_035486095.1 Bryobacteraceae bacterium | reverse complement strand
ATGGTGGATGGGCGGGCTCCATCAGTTATTCCGCCATGGCGGAGGCCCTGCGAAACGGATACGCCACCAGCTCCACCGACACCGGCCACAGCGGCCCCGGTGGGAATTTCGCCCTGGGGCATCCCGAAAAACTGATCGATTTCGCGTGGCGCTCCGAGCACGAGATGACGATCAAGGCCAAAGCGACGATCAAGGCATTCTACGGCGACGATCCCAAATTGTCTTATTGGGTGGGCTGCTCATCCGGAGGCAAGCAAGGGCTGAAGGAAGCGCAGAGATTCCCGGACGATTTCGATGGCATCGCCGCCGGAGCGCCGGTTCTGAACTGGACGCACCGCTCCATTGAGGCGCTATGGGTGGCGCAGGCCGCTCTGAAAGATCCGGCCAGCTATATTCCGGCGGAGAAATATCCACTGATTCATCAAGCCGCCATCGCAGCGTGCGACGAACGCGACGGGCTGAAGGATGGGCTGATCACCGATCCGGCAGCCTGCCATTTTGATCCGGGTACGCTCGAATGCAAAGCGGGAGATAGCCAGCAATGCCTGACGCATCCGCAGGTGGAGGCGGCCAGGGCCATTTATGCTCCGGCGCTCAATCCGCGCACCGGCGAACAGTTCTCGCCCGGCTTTGAACCAGGCAGCGAACTGGGATGGCGCGCCATCGCCGGCGGGCCGGAGCCGTTTTCCGCGGCTGGAGATTATTTCAAATATGTGGTCTTCCATGATCCCAGCTGGGATTGGCGGACTTTTAAGTTAGACGGCGACGCGGCTCTTGCAGACCGCGTGGACGACGGCACCATTAACGCCACCAGCGCGGATTTGAAGCCCTTCGTCGCGCACCACGGAAAGATGATTCTCTATCACGGTTGGACCGACACCAACATCACTCCCCGGGCGACCGTCGATTATTTCAAGAAGGTTCAGGAACAAATGGGAGGCGGGACCCAGACCGCGCAAGCGGTCCGTCTGTTCATGATTCCGGGCATGAATCACTGTGGCGGAGGCGAGGGGCCGAACGTATTCAGCATGGTGAACAGCCTGGAGCGATGGGTGGAAGACGGCAAAGCGCCCGAACAAGTGATGGCTTCGCATCTCACCGGGGGCAAGGTAGATCGCACGCGGCCGCTCTGTCCATATCCCCAGACGGCTCAATTCAAGGGAACAGGCGATCCAAACGATGCTGCGAACTTTGTCTGCAAATAATTACTCCCGCTTCCTTTGGTTGCGGTTCGTTTTTTGCTGCGTGATGGTGCCACTGTCGTCCGTGGCCTTTGGACAAAGCAAGCCGGCGCCCCGCACTGCCGATGGCAAGCCCGATCTCAATGGCCTGTGGGGGCCCGATCGCAACTTTATTTACGACATCATCAGCACGTTGAAGAAGGGCGAAACTCTGCCGCTGCAACCGTGGGCCGAGGAAGTGACCAGGAAGCACATGTCGAAAGACGATCCGGAGGCTAACTGTCTTCCCGGCGGCGTGCCGCGCATGGCTCCGTATCCATGGAAAATCGTGCAGCAGGCCAAACTAGTGGTGTTTTTGTTTGAGGGAAACATCCATAGCTACCGGCAGATTTTCCTGGATGGGCGCGCACACCCCGACGATCTCGACCCCACCTGGTACGGTCACTCCATTGGCAAGTGGGAGGGCGACACGCTGGTGGTAGACACCGTCGGATTCAACGATAAATTCTGGTTCGATTTCGCGGGGCACCCACACACTGAAAAGCTGCACATCACAGAGCGCTACCATCGGACCGATTATTCGCACCTGGACTTCGAAGTGGTGATCGACGATCCAGGAGCTTATACCAAGCCGTTCACCATGTACGGGCACTCGCCTTTGGTGGAGAACTCCGAAATCATCGAGTACATTTGCAACGAGAACAATCAGGACGTAACCCACATCGTTGGCAAAGATACCCGCAAATAGAACGCGATCAATCGAATAGCATCAGCTCTTCGGCCGAAGGACGTTCAAACATTTTGTCCCATTTCAGCATGTCGTCCAGCGTTATAGGCGGCGACTCCATTTTTCGCAGGCGAATTCTGTCGAAGAGCACGTCCACCGGATCGTCGAGGAAATGCAGTTCGACCGCTGCCCCCAGGGCGCGTGCCCCGGTCCTCAAGGCATCGCGCTCCGCCCTGGCCCAGGTTCCCCACTCAATGACGACCGTGTGACCAAGAGCGAGCAGGTATTGAGAAAGTTCCCATTGCAGCTTCTCGATTCGCTCGCGCGCCGCGTTGTCCCATAGATTGATCTCCAAGGCATCCATCCATTCGTCGGGACAGAATCGAACGGCCCGCAGGTCCCGCTCAACTTGCCGGGCATGCGTTGTCTTGCCTGAGCCCGGCAGGCCGCAAACGATGATGAGTCTTCCTCTCTCTTCCACCCGCTAGTTACTTACCCACCAGGTGGGTGACGTCCTTTTCGTTCTCGTCGCAGACGTATTCAATCAGCTCCGTGTCGGTGAGGGTGAAGAGCAGATTCACGGTCCAGGGCTTGGTATAGGCCTTGGGATCGTTAATGGTGAGCTGAGCATCGATGTGTCCGAAGTCGCGGCGCCGGAATCGTTCCGTTAGATGCAGGGCTTCGGTTCCGGGATGGCCGCTGTTATCGATCCAGTTATTGTCCACAAAGCCGGCCGATTCCACCACCAGGGTGTCGCCCTCCCAATGCCCGGTCGAGTATCCCATCCAGGTGGGATTCGGATCTTTCGGCAGCGCGCGGCCGTCCATAAAGATTTGGCGATAGCTGTGCAGCGCCTCATAAAGAATCACGATCGGTCCGTTGGTGTTCAGAATCTTGAAGGGATAGGGCACCACGTTTTCCCGCGGCACGCCCGATAATACGCAGCGGGCCTGGGGATCCTCTTTACTGCTGGTAGCTACACGATGCTTGTACAACGTCTCGGCCCAAGGCTGGAAAGAGACTTCACCGGGCTTGAGATCCTTCGCGATATTTCCGGTGTAGCCGCCGCGCGTCATCCATACTCCCGACAGGTCGGGCTTGCCGTCGGGCGTCTTGGGCGCCGGCGCCGCCAGATCCGGCTTGCCGTCGGACAACCGTGGAATCCCCGGTGTCGGATAATTCAGCCACTGCGCCGGGAGAGGAGCCGCTATCACAAAGATGACAAAACCAAAAGCCATGCGCATTGTTTTGACTCCGTTTAGCGGGCCGCGGCCTGCGCGGTAATACTGGCATCGTATACGATCCTGCCGCCTACCATCGTCAGCACAGGTTTGATGCTTCTGATCTGGTCCGCTGGAACCGTGAGATAGTCGCGATCCAGGACCACCAGGTCCGCCAGTTTGCCGGGCTGAATGGAGCCCAGGTTGTCTTCCTGAAAAACCAGATATGCGTTCTTGCGGGTGTGCGCGAGCAAGGCATCCTCCCTCCCGATGCTTTGCCGGTTGACCTTGGCGCCGCCCACCATCTTGCCGGTAACGGCGAAAGCCAAGGTGTTGAATGGCAGGGTTTGATTGGCCGCGGTGCCGTCGGTTCCGAATCCCCATTGGATGCCGCTGTTCTGGATGGTGCTCAACGGAGGCATATCGAAGGCGCCGTCCCCGAAGCCTTGGTGCATGATGGCCCCGTTGATGACGGCCCAGGGGTGCACGGCGGCGTACATTCCCAGATTCTTCATGCGATCCAGCTGCGCCGCGTTGATCTGGTTCACGTGGGCCAGCGTCCAGCGCAGGCTCTTGATGGGATGCTCCTTGTTGATCGCCTCAATCTGATCCAGGAACGCATCGATGGTATCGTGCAATTCCGCGTGCACGTGCAGAGGCAATCCGGCCTTGGCAATCTCCATGGCCATGCGGCGCCATTGCTGGAGCTGGTCTGTTGTCGGGTCCGACTTGAGCGCGAACATGGGGTCGTGCAGCGGCCCGTAAACGCTTTCTCCAAAAAAGATATTGTCGATGTAGCTGTCGCCTTGGAACAGTTTGATCTTGGGGATTTGCGCCAGGGCGCGGTCCACCTGCTCGGGAGTTGCACCCGCCACGCCATCGATACAAAAGATCCGGATATTCAGCTTGCCCTGCGCTTTCCACTTTTGAAAAATCTCCAGGACATCGGCGTTGCAGCCGGGAACGCCAACCGAAGTGAGGCCCGCTCGATTCATGTCCTCCAGCAAGGCCCGGCTGCTGGCCTCAAGCTGGTCTGGCGCAACCTTGGGAAGTTTGGCGGCCACCGGGCGGGTGGCTGGAATATCGCCCTGGATCACGCCCGTGGGCTTGCCGGAAGCATCGCGCTGGATGGTCCCTTTGAGAAAATCCGGCGGGTCCGGCATGTTCGCTTCGATGCCCAACGCCTGCAAGGCACGGCTGTTGAGAAAAACCTGATAGTACGATTCTTGCAGCGACACCGGATTGTTGGGCGCTATCTGATCCAGCTCTTCGCGCGTAAAAGGCTTGGGATCGTCGCTGAATTGTTGATGGGCCCAGCCGCCGATGTTATATACCCATTCCCCCGGGCCCACCGCTTTGGCGCGAGCGCGCAGCATCTCCACGGCCTGTTTTCGCGATACCACACCATCGAAGCGAACCTCCCGCAGCCAGGTGCCGGCCGCGCGCAGAAGGTGCATATGGTTGTCGATCAGCCCGGGAATAACGGCCTTCCCCATCAGGTCCACCCTGCGCGTGTTCGGACCGGCCAGCTGAGCCATCTGCTGGTTGGTGCCCACCGCCACGATGCGGTCGCCTTTAATAGCCACCGCCTGTGCGATGGTGAAACGCTCATCCGCGGTAATGATTTTCCCATTGGAGAAGATCAGGTCCGGCGCAGCCTGTTGCGCTCGCAGAATCGTGGTTGAACTGGCGAGCGTGACCAGCACAGCCATCCCGAAGACGCCGGGCAAGGCGAGTATTTGACGAGTCCCAAAGAAGTGGCGCATAAGGAGTATCTGGTAGATTATGACGCGGCGCGGCCTCCACCGCCAGCCCTGAACTTCCGGCGTCCAGGAAAGCGATATATGAT
>DATHNM010000315.1:0-18755 GCA_035486095.1 Bryobacteraceae bacterium | reverse complement strand
GTGCTGGAGCCAGGTGGAATCCGCAACATCAGCCCGCAGCCCGGCGAACCGGATTTTATTCCGGATGAACCGGCGGGAGCCAGGGGCGGCGATCAAACGCATGCGCTGATCAGCCACATTCCGGGGCTTTACGGCAACGGCGATGTCCTGTATTTGTCGGGCAACCAAATTTCCAGCACCATGGCGGCGGTCCGTGCTCTTACCGATCCCACGCTGGCGCGCGCTCTGGTATCCAAGTTGAAATCCGCCGACGGCACGGTGCCGCGCTTCTATCAAATGGTGTTGCGCGTCCAATCCATGGACAGCATGCCGATTGAAATCTCGTACATGTTCCATCGCGATCTATCTCCGCGCAATAAGCCCTAACGGCCGGCCGAATTTTAGCCGGGACACCTGCGCGCCACCATCTGATATGCTCTAACTTCCAAATGACCACGGAACTGCCCGAATTGGATTTTCAGCGCTTCTGGCGCAGGCTGCAGCAATTGGGCCTGAACGCCTATGAGGCGCGATCTTACCTGGTTCTCATCGGGCATCCGCGTTTCAAGGCCATCGAATTGGCGGCTCGCGCGCATGTGCCGCGGCAGAAGATTTACGAGGTCCTGGACAGCCTGGTGGAGAAGGGCTTCGCGCAGGTGGTGCAGGAAAAAACCAAGCTATTCTCGGCCGTGGAGCCCAGCCTGGCGGTTCCCAGTTATCTGGCGCGCCGCTCTCAGATGCTGCAGCGCGAACTGACCGACCAGACCCGTATGGCCGACAGCCTGGTAGTGGATCTGGCGGCTTCCTATTCGGAAGGGCAGGGCGAACGCGGCACGCTGGAGTATCTGCGGATCGTCAGCGATCCCGAGCAGATCGCGCAGCAATACCGGCGCATGCTTTCCGATGTGCGGCACGAGTATCTGGAATTTTCGCGGCCGCCCTACGCGGTGGATCCGCTGGACGAGCAACTGGTGAAGCAAGCGCGCCTGCGCGGCGTAACCTGCCGGCTGCTGATCGAGGCGGGTACGCTCGACATGGCTCATCGGCAGCGCCTGGAGGAGTACGCGTCTTCGGGCGTGGAGGTGGCGCAGACCGATTCACTGCCCATGAAGCTGGCCGTATTCGATGGCGCGCGCGGCTTGCTGGCGCTGCTGGATCCGGTGATCACGCGTCCAACATGGACCGCCATCGTGTTCGAGCACGCCGGCATGGGCGAAGCGATGAAGGGGCTGTTCGAGAATTACTGGCGGCGCAGATTGAGCCGCACGGTGATTGAGTTTGCGCCCAAGCAGGTGGTGGGGGAAGTCTAGGCCGGGGCCACGGGTTCGCGGCGGCAGCGCACTTCGCGCACCGCGTAAATGCGGCGTCCCTGGCTTTCAAAATAGGTGCGCATCAGCACTTCACCCAACAGGCCGGTGGTGAACATCATCAAACCGCCCAGCAAGAGCAGACCGCCCAGGATCATCAGTGGACCGTGATCCACCATGATCTCGCGGCCCCACAGTTTCGGCAGCGCTATCGCACCCAGGATAAAGAATCCCAGGCTGAAGGCAGCCAGCCCCAGGCGGCCAAAGAACTGCATCGGGCGGGTAAAGTACTTCAGCAAAAACTTGATGGTCAGAATGTCGAACATCACGTTGAATGTCCGGCCCAGGCCATAGTGCGAATCGCCCGAGATTCGCGGCGTATTGCGAATGGGGACTTCGGCGATGCGCGCGCCGTAGAAACTGGCCAGCGCTGGAATGAAGCGATGTAATTCGCCGTAGAGATTGATGTCCTTGAGCACTTCGGCGCGATACGCCTTGAAGGTAGTGCCGAAATCGCGCAGCGCCACTCCCGACGATTTCGCCATCAACCAATTCGCGATGCGCGAGGGAAATTTACGAGTGAAGGCATTGTCCACTCTTTCCTTACGCCATCCGCTGGCGATGTCGTAGCCTTCGTCGATTTTAGCCAGCAGCGCCGGAATATCCTCCGGTGCATGCTGCAGATCGCCATCCAGCGAAATGATCACGCTGCCCTGCGCCTCGTCAAAACCGGCGGAAAGGGCAGCGGTTTGTCCGAAATTCCGGCGCAGACGAATCACTTTTAGACGGCCGTCAGTTTCCACCAGATTGGCCAGCAGGTCAAAACTGCGATCCGTCGACGCATCATCCACCGCGATAATTTCGTAGGGTTTCTGAATCGATTCCAACACTGCCGTCAGCCGGTCGTAGAGCGGCAGAATAGACGGCTCCTCGTTGTGAATGGGGATGACGATAGACAACATGGAGGGTAAGAACCATCTTATCGTATGGGTGCGGTTGCGCGGGTTTAACAGTCCGGAGGTTGCGCGATCGCCGCCCCCGGACATGCCTTGATCAAACAATTCTGGAACGGCGGTAACGAACCATACCTGCCAGGCCCAGCAGTCCGACGATCAACAGAACTTGACCGGAGGGCTCGGGAACGGAGCTGACGTTTCCAACTTTGATAGCCAGCGGCAAATCAATCGACTGGCCGGCGGCTAGCGCAAGATCCAATGTCCCTTTCACATTGATCGCACCGAAGGCCGGAAAACTCGTTGATAGAATTACGCTATCGAAACTGCCCGCGCCCAGGCTGAACGCATAAATCTTCGAGGTAGGGGACGTAAGTTCCAGAGAGCCGACGGCCGTGGTGGTTCCGCTGAGAATTCCGGAAATCTCGGCGGCAAGGGGCGTGGTGGAGGTCAGGTCCACACCAAGGTTGAACGAACCCACTTCTCCGCTGCAGGCGGCAGTGGCTGCACAGGTAACCGTTCCCGTGATATCGGCCTCAGACGCTGAGAACGAGTCCACCAGCACGGAGGTGAATATCGAAGGATCCGGGGTGAAAGTGAAACTGGTAATCGAAGATGCGAAAGACGGTGCTGCCACGAGCAGGGCTGACGCCAAAAAAAGACTGAATTTCTTGCTTGTTTTCATGATGTTTACGTAAGTATACATTGTGAGGCTCCTAACATTTCGATAATTCGGAAAAGCAGGCGCAGAAGCGGTACCATAGCTCCCAGGTACGGAGCCTCGCGGAATGACTGTGTTCGATTTCGCCGCCCCCGGATGCGTGATGGTGGGCACCGGCCGGGACCCAGGCAAGCACGCGGCCTAAAAACTGTTACCCTGAAGAGTAGACGTTTGCAAAAAACTGAGGAGAGTTCCGTTGGCTGAAGTTCAACTACACGAGGGCGAGAGCCTGGAAAGCGCCCTGAAGCGCTTTAAACGAAAGGTCCTGCAAGAGGACATCGTCAAGGATATCAAGCGGCACGCTTTCTATTTGAAGCCGGGCCAGAAGAAGCGAGTGAAGCAGGCGCTGGCTCGTAAGCGCGCGCGCAAAAAGCGTACCAGGGACAGTGAGCCGGATCGTAATCCGTCCTAAGGCCGAACATAAGATTGGCCGCCAAGATGGCGCCGGGAAGGCAGCGGGCGGGAACCAGCGCATGGCGCACTCTGGTATACTTCCGGGTAGATGTTTGCTTTTCCTCCGCGCTCGCGGATGAAAATTCCCGCTACCGCCAACCCCTGCTCGCGTCGCGTCTCGTGTCAGGCCTCTGCTGCTGTTCCCGCATGCTACTAAAGCCACATCAACTTGAAATGAATCCGCAGGAATGAAACTCAGCGTTCAGATCACGCGCGGCATTGAATCGCTCTTTGGCACTCGCGATGAAAATATCCGTGTGCTCGAGAAGGGGTTGAACGTCACCGCCAGCCTGATGAACGATTCGCTGGAGATCGAGGGCGCCGAGCCGGATGTGATTCGCGCCGCGAGCATTCTAGAGGATTATGTCAGCCTCATGAAAGAGGGCCAGACCTTCGCGAACGGAGATCTGAACAGCTATTTGCGGGTGGTGACGGCCGATCCGGAGGTGACGCTGCGCAGCCTGGTTCACAGCGGCCGGCAGCGCAATTTCGGAAAGAAGACGCTGGCACCCAAGACCGTCAATCAGCGGCGCTACGTGGATGCCATCGAACGCAACGACCTGGTGTTCGGCGTGGGCCCGGCGGGCACGGGGAAAACATATCTCGCGGTGGCCATGGCGGTTTCGGCGCTGCTGAACAAACGCGTGGCGCGCATTGTACTCACGCGTCCGGCGGTGGAAGCGGGCGAGCGGCTGGGATTTCTGCCTGGCAATCTGCAGGAAAAAGTGGATCCCTACCTGCGCCCGTTGTACGACGCGCTGTACGACATGCTGGACTCCGACAAAGTGGAGAAGCTTTTGGAGCGCGCGGTGATTGAAGTGGCGCCCATCGCGTTCATGCGCGGACGCACCTTGAACGACAGCTTCATCATTCTGGACGAAGCACAGAACAGCACCGCCGAGCAGATGAAGATGGTGCTGACGCGCCAGGGCTTCAATTCGAAAATGGTGGTCACGGGCGACCTCACGCAAATCGATTTGCCTTCCGGAAAGCGCTGCGGGTTGAGCGATGCAGTGGAAGTGCTGCGCGGCATCGAAGGCATCAGCTTTGTCTATTTCGACGAACGCGATGTCGTTCGCCACAGCCTGGTGCAGAAGATTGTCAAAGCTTACGAGCGGCATCAGGAAACCATCGGCGGACGGCAGCTCGCGTTGAAGCTTACCGATCCGGCGGCCGAAGCGGCGGGTCAACCGCTGCCTGTCGCGCCGGCGGAAAACCGCGAGATTCCACTGGTCTAAGGTCGGCCATGCCTGCTGAGCAGACTTCTCTGCTATTCCATTCCGCCACTCCAGGACTGTCGCGGGCCTTTTCCAGGCGGCAGGCGCGGGCGTTTGCCCAACGCCTGCAAGCGGAAGTGACGCGTGGCCGCCCGTTCACCTGTCTCATCACCGGCGAAACCGAGCTGCAGCGGCTGAACCGCGAGTTTAGAAAGCACGATTACCCAACCGACGTACTGTCTTTTCCATCCCGGCAGACTCTGGGTTTCCTGGGCGACATCGCAATTTCCTTTCCGCACGCGCGGCGCCAGGCGGCGGAATACGGCCATGAGATCGGCCAGGAGATCGAGATCCTGATGCTGCATGGCGTGCTGCACCTGATCGGCATGGATCATGAAACAGACAGCGGGCAAATGGCGCGTGCCGAGAAGAAATGGCGCGCCGTGTTCGGATTGCCGCGCGGTGTGATTGCACGGGTGCAATCGTGACGGGAACGGGGATGACCTGGTTCGCCATCGGCGCTACCGTGATTTTGGCGGTTTTTCTCTGCCTGATCACCGTGGTGCAGACCCTCTATGTGGAATCGCTGCGGCTGCGCTCGCGCGATCTGCCGGCGCTGCAATTTTTCAAAGAGGCCATCGAGGATCGCATCCGCGTGAAGGGCGACACCGGCGTGCTGGCGTTTTCGCTGATCAAGCATACCGTGATGCTGCTGCTGGGCGTGTGTTTTCTGGCTACGCGGGCCAACCAGCCGGCGCAGCCCTGGCAGAACTTGTTTGAAGCGGCATTGTTCGCCTGGCTCACCATGCTGGTTTCAACCTATGTTCTGGCGCAAGTGCTGTACCGCAAAACCAACGGGCGCTGGCTGCTGCCCCTGGCGCCGGTGTTTCGCGTGTGTGCCTTGCTGGTGCGGCCGCTGACCGCCATACTGGGCTTCTTCCAATCGCTGGTGGAGCTCTCTGAGCCCGCTAAAACCAACGAAGAAGGCCCCGGGCCGTCGGGCGATATCGAGGCGCTCATTTCAGCCGGCGAAGAAGAGGGCATCATCGAAAAGGACGATCGCAAACTGATCGAATCGGTGGTGGCCTTTGGCGACAAAACCGTGCGCGAAGTGATGACGCCGCGTCCGAAAATAGTGGCTATCGAAGCCAGCCGGTCTCTGGAGGATTTGCGCGAGCTGGTGATTCACGAACAATACTCGCGCGTCCCGGTGTTTGAGCGCACCATCGACAATGTCATCGGCTTCGTGCACGTGCGCGACATGTTCGAACTGGACGAAGCAGCCCGCCAGGGGCGGCAAGTGAAGGAACTGACGCGCCCCATCCGCTTTGTTCCCGAGACCAAGCCGGTGAACGATCTGTTGCGTGAGATGCAGAAGGACGGCGCCCACATGGCCATCGTGATCGACGAGTACGGCAACACGGCGGGCCTGGCGACCATGGAAGACATGGTGGAAGAAATTCTGGGCGAAATTCACGACGAGCATGAGCCCGAGCGCGACGTGTTGAAGCAGCCCGACGGCAGTTTCGTGGTGGCCGGCAGCCTGGATCTGGACCGTTTGCACGAACTGCTGGAGTTCCGGCCGCCGGAAGAAACCGAGTCGACGACCATTGGAGGCCTGGTGACGGAATGGCTGGGGCACGTGCCGCGCATCGGCGAAGTGATTGAACGCGACGGTATCCGGCTGGAGGCTCTGGCCGGGGATGAGTTGAAAGTGGAGCAGGTGCGGGTCTCGAAAGTGGCGCACGAAACGGTGCCGGAGAGCCACATCTGAGTGAGACGCATTCATGAGTGAGTTCAGGTCCGGGTTTGCCTCGCTGATCGGCCGTCCCAACGCGGGGAAATCGACGCTTTTGAACGCGCTCAGCGGCGAGAAACTGGCTATCGTGTCAGATAAACCGCAGACCACGCGCACCACCATTCAAGGCGTGGTGAATCTGCCCGGCGCACAAATCGTTTTCATCGACACGCCCGGCATTCACAAATCGACGAATCTGTTTAACAAACGCATGATGGAGACGGTGCGTACGGCGCTGGCCGATCGCGATGTGTTGCTCTACGTGGCCGATGCATCGCTTCCCTTCTCCGGCGCTTTGTCCAGCGAAGATGCCGAGGCCGTCTCTGTGCTGAAGGAATTGTCGACGCCTGTACTGCTGCTGGCCAATAAAATCGACCGGGTACAGGACAAGCGCAAGCTGCTGCCGTTCATCGAGCAATACAAAGCGGTGCGTGAATTCGACGAATACATCCCGGTGTCAGCCACCACGGGCGAAGGGTTGGAGCGGGTTCGCGATGCCATCGTCTCGCGCCTTCCCGAGGGGCCGGCCTACTTTCCAGCCGAACACCTCACCGATCAGCCGGAGCGGTTCCTGGCGGGAGAACTGATTCGCGAACAGATCCTCCGGCAAACGCGCCAGGAGGTGCCCCACTCAGTCGCCGTACTGATTGAACGCTGGGAGGAATCGCCGAAGATCACCCGGATCGCGGCCACCATCTATGTGGAACGGGATGGACAGAAAGCCATCGTGATCGGCGCCGGTGGCGCGGCGCTCAAGATAATCGGCACCCGCGCGCGCCACGAAATCGAAAAAATGCTGGGATGCAAAGTATTTCTGGAACTGTTCGTTAAAGTGCAAAAAGATTGGCGCGAAAATCCCGAATTTTTGAATGCCATTGACTGGCGATCCATGCGGGGAGGAGAATTGGACTCGGACGACGGTTCAAAATCCTAATGCGACTTCTTTCTTCCATCGCGATTCTGTTTGCTCTGATCCTGACACCGCTGCTGGCGGAAAAGGAAAAGGGGCCAATTTCAGACGACACCATAGTGGATCAAGTCCGCGTGAAGATCGCGGACGATTCCGAAGTGGGGGGCCAACCCATCCAGGTGGATGCCCACAACGGGGTAGTGGTGCTTACCGGCAAAGTCACTAACGACAAGCTAAAGTCAAAAGTGGAAAAACTGGCAAAGAAAGTAAAGGGCGTAACCGGGGTTGACGACAAATTGGTGGTCAGTCCAGACTAGTCTTTCAGCAGGGTCCAATGCGCGTCAAAGTGCTTGAGATACGGGCGCTTTTACGTTTCTTGACACTTTGTAAGTAACCGCCATAAGTTCTTATTCGCCCAGTCTAGATGATGAGAGTGTGTCTAAGCTTCGTGGCTATCGCGCTGGGCTGCACCATTGGCAGCGCGCAAGCTCCACCGGCGTTAAAGTCGGTGATCGGCGAAGTCACTTCCATCGATGCCGCGGGCAAGCAGATTAAGCTCAAGGCCGATGACGGGTCTGCTTATACCATCACGCTCAGCGACAATACTTCGTTCCTGCGTATTCCTCCCGGCGAAAAGGATCTCAAGAAGGCCAGCAAGATCGCCTTCAGCGATGTGATGGTGGGAGACCGCGCTCTGGCTCGCGGGCCTGAGGCGGACAACAAGACGGTTCCGGCGCGCACCCTCATCATCATGACCAAGGGCGATCTGGCCCAGAAACATGAGCAGGATCGCGCAGAATGGCAGAAGCGCGGCATTACCGGCGTGGTCACCGCTCTGAATGCGGACAACAAGGAAGTCACCATCACGACGCGCGGACGCGATTCGAAAACCGTGACGATCGATGCTTCCGCGGCATCCTTCCGGCGCTATGCGCCCGATTCGGTGAAATTCGCGGATGCCAAACCCAGTTCCTTCGCCGATCTGCAAGCGGGCGATACAGTGCGCGCGCTGGGTGACAAGAACGAAGACGGCACGCATCTGAAAGCCGAAGAGCTGGTCTCGGGATCTTTTGAAACGATTGCGGGAACGGTGGATTCGGTGGACCCGGCAACGGGCGAGGTGCACATCACCAACCTGCAGACCAAAAAGCCGGTGTTGGTTCGAACCAATCAAAGTTCCTTGTTGCGACGCCTGGATCCGGTGGTCGCGGCACAGCTGGCGCGGCGGCTCCGTCCTGACTCCTCCTCCGGTGGTGGGCCAGCCGCGCCTGGGGCCGGAGTCAAACCGCCTGCGGCTGATGCAGTTCCGCCGCAACAGGGCGCGGGCGGCGAACAGGCTGGACAGGGCCGTTTTCGCGGCGCGGGTGGCGCCGGCGGCGGCGATCTTCAGCAAATACTGGAACGGATGCCTCAGTTATCGCTCGCGGATTTGAAGAAGGGCGATGCGGTCATCGTATCCAGTTCGAAAGGTCCCGGCGATTCCGGGGTCACCGCCTTTGCGTTCGTGGCGGGCGTAGAGCCGTTCCTGGCTGCGGCGCCGCGCACCGGCGGACAAGTAAATTTAGGATCTTGGAATCTCGATCTCAGCGGCGGCGGGCCGGAGCAATGAGCTCCGGTAGGTCAAAAACCCTGGTTTTCGTAGCCTTGGTTTTGCTTAACGTGGATCGCTCATAAAGGCACGAAATGAAATCCCTACTGCTTGTGTTGTTGCTATTACTGACCCTTTTGCCCTCCACCCACGCTCAGCAGGCCGGCGTGTTGCATGGCGTGGTCACCGACGAATCGGGCGCCCTGGTGCCTGGCGCCAAGGTCACGGTTTCCAATACCACTGGTGCGGTGAAATCCGCCACCGCCGCCGACGATGGCACCTATTCGGTGTCTGGTCTGGCTGCGGGCACATATACCGTGCAAGCCGCCTCGCCCGGCTTGCAGCAACTGAAGCCGGCGTCGGTTGAAGTAAAAGGCGGCACCCAGACGGCGACGGCCGATTTGCAATTGAGCGTGGCCGCAGAAAAACAGGAAGTGACGGTGCAGGAAAACGCCGGCCCAGCCATCAGCGTGGATCCTTCGGCTAACGCCGGAGCCCTGGTTTTGCGGGGAACCGATTTGCAGGCGCTGTCCGACGATCCAGACGATCTGCAGGCCGATCTGCAGGCCCTGGCCGGTCCATCCGCTGGACCGAGCGGCGGCCAGATCTACATCGATGGATTCACCGGTGGCACGCTGCCCAGCAAGGATTCCATCCGCGAGATTCGCATCAACCAGAATCCGTTTTCGCCCGAATACGACAAACTGGGCTACGGACGCATCGAGATCCTGACCAAGCCGGGGACCGACAAGCTTCACGGAAACGTTAACTTCGATTTTGGCGACGATGTCTTCGATTCGCGAAATCCCTACGCGGCGGAAAAAGCGCCTTTCCTACAGCGGAATTTCGGCGGCTCGCTCAGCGGCGCGCTGGGCAAGAAGGCCTCTTTCTTTTTGGATGTGCAGGATCGTGACATCGACAACGGAAACATCATCAATGGATTCACGGTGGACCCGAGTTCGCTGGCACCCACCTCGTTTAACAGCGTTTTTGAGGCGCCCCAGAACCGTCTTCGCATCAGCCCGCGCATCGATTACCAGCTCAGCCAGAACAACACGCTGACCGTGCGCTATGGCTATACGCGCAACGATCTGGAAGACCAGGGCGCCGGCAATCTGAGCCTTTTATCGCGAGCCGTGCATACCCTGGACTCAGACCATACTCTGCAGATCATCGAAACGGCCGTGCTGAATACCAAGGTGATCAACGAGACGCGCTTTCAGCTGTATCACACCGAAGAGGATCAGCTGGCCGACAGCACGCTGCCCGGCGTCACGGTGGCGGGAGCGTTTAATGGCGGCGGCGCACAGGTGGGGCACTCCACCGACACGGAAAATCATTACGAATTGCAGAACTACACCACGGTTTCGGGCGGCGCGCATACCTGGAAATTCGGCGTTCGTGTCCGCGCCGTCACCATCAATAACTTTTCTCCTCAAAACTTTGGTGGATCGTATTTCTTCAACGGCGCTTATGTGCCGATTCTGGATGCGAACAATCAGCCAGTTGCGCCCGGCGTGACCTGCAATCAGGCGGATCCCGATCCAGCCGATTGCACGCTATTGTCATCCATCCAGGTCTACTCGCGCACCCTGGCGCTCCAGCAGATGGGCTTAAGCCCCCTGGGCATTCAACAACTGGGCGCCGGACCGGCGCAGTTCACCATAACCCAGGGCATTGCGCTGGCGAACGTCAATCAAGTGGACCTGGGCGCTTACGTTGGCGACGACTGGCGCGTGAAGCCCAACCTGACGCTCAGCCTGGGCCTGCGCTTCGAGACGCAGACCAATATTCATGACTGGCACGATTGGGCCCCACGCATCGGATTCGCTTGGGCGCCCGGACAGAGCAAGAATAATCCCCGGCCCAAGACCGTATTTCGAGGTGGTTTTGGTATTTTCTACGATCGCGTGAGCGAACAAGACACGCTGACCGCCGAGCGCTATGGCAGCTTGCAGCAGCAATACGTGATCACCCAGAGCGCCGCCAATCCCATCCCCTTTGACCCCACTGTGGCCGGACTTCCCGCCGGCCTGCAATTGCTGGCCCCCCACACCATCGAACTGCTGGATTCGCATTTGCACGCCCCCTACATCCTGCAGGAAGCTCTCACCGTGGAGCGCCAGTTGCCGAAGAACACCACCATATCGGAATCCTACGTGAACTCGCACGGCTTGCATGAATTGATGTCGAACGACATCAACGCACCCTTGCCCGGCACGTACACGGGCCCTGGAACCGGCGTTTATCCCCTGGCTGCCCAGTACGCCACCAATCCCGTGCTGCTGATGGAATCGTCGGGGCTGTTCAACCAGTGGCAGTTGATCACCAATGTTCGCTCGCAAATAAACAAAAGAATTTCTCTGAACGGGTTTTACATGTATGGCCACGCCTTCAGCAACACCGACGGCGTGAATACGCTGCCCGCGAATCCCTACAGCATGGTGGGCGAATACGGGCCTTCCTCGCTTGATGAGCATAACCGCGCCTTCGTTGGCGGCACCATAACGGGACCCTGGGCACTTTTGCTGGCGCCGTTTATCACAGCCAACTCCGGTGCACCGTTCAACATCATTACCGGAACGGACCCCTATGGCACCGCACTCACCTCCACGCTGTTTACCGCGCGCCCGGGAATCTCGGCAACTCCCACGCCTTATATGGTCGATGGACTGTACCTGGATCCTAATCCTTTTACGGCAACGGGCGCTCTGAAAACCGGTGAGACTATTCTGCCGCGCAACTTCGGCCGCAGTCCCGGCAATGTCAGCGTAAACCTGCGGCTATCAAAAACCTTCGGGTTTGGTGGATCGCGCGAATCCACTCCCCGTCCCACCAATAATCCAAATTTCGGTGGTGGTGGAGGCGGCGGTGGACGCGGCCCCGGTGGCGGCGGCGGACCTGGCGGCGGAGGCTTCGCGGGCGGTCAGGGCGGTCCCGGCGGATTTTTCCGTGGGATAAATGGCGGATCCACCAGCCAGCGCTACAATCTCACCATCTCGATACAGGCGCGCAACCTGCTGAATCACGTCAATCCCGGACCCATTAACGGGATCGTCACATCGCCGTTGTTTGGCGAATCGAATACCCTGGCGGGCGGCGTGGGCGCTTTCGCTCAAAGCGGCGAGAACCGCAGGCTCGACTTGCAGGCGCGCTTCACGTTCTAGAGACAACGCTTGCTTACGCGCACGTCTCAGAAGCGTTAAACTGAATCGAAACCATGGCGATCAGTAAGGATTTGCTCGACATCCTGGTCTGTCCGCTCTGCAAAGCGGAACTGGAGATGAAGCCGAATCAAAGCGGCTTGAAATGCGTCCAGTGCAAGCGCGTGTACCCCATTCGCGACGACATTCCGGTCATGCTGATCGACGAAGCCAAGGTCGAGGAGTAAGCTGACCTGCTGAGATGACCAATGTGCTAGACCGCTTGCCATCCGGCGCACGGGTGGCGATCATTCGTTTGCGGTCGCTGGGCGATTGCGTGCTGACTACGCCCGCGCTCTGCCTGCTGAAGCAAGCCCGGCCGGATCTGCAAATCGCCCTGGTGGTAGAGGATCGTTTCGCGGCGGTCTTCGCCGGAAATCCGGACGTGGATCAAATCCTGGCCCCGAACGCCAGCAGCGTCTCTCGATTTCGCCCGCAGCTGGCGCTGAATGTTCACGGGGGAGCCACCAGCGTGCGCTTGATGCTGGCCGCGGCGTCCGGCCTGCGCGCCGGATTCGGCCACTTTCGTTTCCAGCCCATGTACAATCTGCGTATTCCGCGAGCCCAGGAAATATTGGGCGTCGATCGCAAGGTTCACACGGCGGAACATCTTGCATCCGCCATGTTCTACCTGGGCGTGCCCGAAACTGAAATCCCGCGCGCGCGGTTGTTTGCCGGGCCGCACGCCGTACTGCCGCCCCGGCCGCGTCCCTACGCCGTTCTGCATCCGTTCGCTTCAGAGGCCGGCAAAACCTGGCCGCGCGAAAATTTCCTGGCCGTTGCGGAGCATCTGGATAAAAATCTGGGAATGGAACCGGTGTTCATCGCGGGCGCGGACGAGGATCTCTCGGCCTTGGGCGAATATAGCCGCCTGCAGGGCGCGCCCCTCGAAGAAGTGAAAGCGCTGATTTCGGGTTCCGCGCTGTTCATTGGAAACGACAGCGGCCCGGCACACATCGCCGCCGCTTTTGGCCGTCCCGTTGTTGCGTTATGGGGATCGTCCGATCTGGATAACTGGCGGCCCTGGCGCACCACGAACGTGGTGCTGGCAAGCCCCGGCGGCATCCACTCCATCCAGGTCTCGGAAGTGGCGGATGCCGTTGAGACCCTGATCCCACTGCGCACTCCCCAAGCATCCGCATGAACGAGCTGAGACGCCTTCTCCACTACGTCCGGCCGTATGCGGCGCCGCTGCTGCTTTCGGTGATCCTGCTGGCGCTGGTGGGAGCCGCGCAGGGGTTCACTGCCATTCTGGTCGGCCCGGTGTTCGATCGCGTTCTCAAACCAGATTCGCCGGATTCGCTCGTCCTGCTGTTCACTATCCCGCTGTTTCAGCACAATGTTTATCTTCAGGATTTCCTGCCCGCGGCCATTCATAACGTCTGGACCATGGTGGCCGTAGCCATCGTCGCCACCTTCCTGATAAAGGGCGCGTGCGATTACTTCGGGAACTATTTCATCAACTACGTAGGCTTCTCGGCCGTCACCGATTTGCGCCAGACCGTCTTCGATAAAGTACTGCGGCAGGACGCGCACTTTTTCGAATCCAACTCCACCGGCCGCGTGATGTCGTCCATCATGAACGATATCGAAAAGATCCAGGTTGCCACCTCCCACATGCTCGCGGACTGGATGCGCCAGACCTTCACGGTGCTTTTTCTGCTGTGCGTGGTGATCCAGAAAGATTGGCGGCTCGCGCTGGTCAGCCTGACGCTGCTGCCCTTTGTCCTGGTTCCCACCATGCGCATCGGCCGCCGCATCCGCCGTACCACTCGTAAGGCACAGGATGAAGCGGCAGACCTGAACCAGATCCTGCAGGAGACCATCAGCGGCCACCAGGTGGTGAAATCGTTCGGCGCCGAAGATGTGGAGTCCAACCGCTTCGCCCTGGCTGCGGCGCGCTTCAAATCCAGCAACCTGCGCTACATCGCCCAACAGGCCATCTCTTCGCCGCTCATTGAATGTTTCGGCGCTCTAACCATCGTGGGCCTGCTCAGTTACGCGCGCATCCAGATCAAAAGCGGCACGCTGACCGCGGGCGAGTTCACCAGTTTCGTCATCGCGCTGCTGATGCTGTATGAGCCCGTGAAGCGCCTTACCGGCATTCACAACATCTTCCAGCAGGCTCTGGGCGCGTCGCAAAAAGTCTTCGAATATCTGGATCGGGATCAGCAGATTGTCGAGAAACCGAATGCCGTGAAGCTGGCCAAATTCCAGCAGGCGGTTTTGCTGGACAAGGTCGATTTCCACTATCAAAATGCCCCCAACGGATTCTGTCTGGACGGCGTTTCGCTGGAGGTGCGCGCCGGGGAAGTGGTCGCGCTGGTGGGGCCTAGCGGCGGCGGAAAGACCACCCTGGCCAATCTGGTACCGCGATTCTACGAAGTCACCGGGGGCGCCATTCGTATTGATGGCAAAGACGTGCGCGATCTCCAGATTGCGTCCTTGCGGAATCTGATTGGCATTGTCGCCCAGGAAACTTTTCTGTTTAACGACACGGTTGCCAACAACATCCGTTACGGCCGGCCCAAGGCCAAGGACGACGAGGTTCGCGAAGCCGCGCGCAACGCGCTGGCTGAAGAGTTCATTGAGCGGATGAACGAGGGCTATGAAACCGTGATCGGCGAGCGCGGAACCAAGCTCAGCGGCGGGCAGCGGCAGCGGCTGGCCATCGCGCGGGCGCTGCTGAAGAATGCGCCCATTCTGATTCTGGATGAAGCCACTTCGCACCTGGATACGGAATCGGAAATACTGGTGCAGAAGGCGCTGCAGACCTTGATGAGCAATCGAACCGTGATCGTGATCGCACACCGGCTCTCCACCATCCGGCGGGCGGACAAAATCGTGGTGGTGGATCGCGGGCGTATCTCAGAGGTTGGAACGCACGAAGAGTTGATCGGCCATGGCGGCATCTATCAACGGCTGCACGAACTACAATTCTTGTCCGACCCCATGGTGAACCCTTGAAAACCAGCGCGCCCATCCGGAGCATGACAGGCTTTGCCCGCGTGCAGAAAACCACTGAGCAGGGCGACATCCTGGTCACCTTGAAGAGCGTCAACCACCGCGGCCTGGATCTGCATTTTCACTTAGGCGCTGAGCTGGATTCACTGGAGCAGATCATGCGGGCGGCGCTGAAACGCGCCGTGTTGCGCGGACACGTGGATGTGCGCTGTTCCGTGCTGCGGCCCGCCAACGGCGCTTCGGCCAACTTGAACCTGCCACTGTTGCGCGCTTACCTGGCGGCGTTTCGCAAGGCGGCGGCGGAAGAGGGCCTCAATACGCAGCCGGATCTGAATCGAATCCTGTTGCTGCCGGGAATTTTGGGCTCCTCGGAGCAAGAGGCTCCCGAAACCGGCGCGGAACAGTCCGTGCTCGCCGCGGTCGACGAAGCGGTGGAAATGCTGAACCAGTTTCGCGCGCGCGAAGGCGCGGAACTAGCCGCCTTTATTCGCGAACAAAACGCGGCCATTCGTACCGGCTCCGAGGAAATGCAGCGGATTCGCGCCGGAGCAATCCCCGCTTTCCAAAAGCGCCTGGTGGAAAAGCTGCAGGAACTGCTCGGCAACACCATGATCGATCCGCAGCGGCTGGCGCAAGAGGCCGCGCTGCTGGCGGACCGGGGCGATATCGGCGAGGAGATCTCGCGCCTGCAGATTCATTCCCGCCAGTTGGACGAGATTCTGGAGTCGGGCGGCGAAGTGGGCAAGCGCCTCGACTTTTTGCTGCAAGAGCTGAATCGGGAGACCAACACCATCCTGTCGAAGACCAGCGGGCTGGGCGATTTGGGCCTGCGGATTACCGAACTGGCGCTGGCGTCGAAGGCCGCGATTGAAAAAATCCGCGAACAGGCGCTGAATCTTGAATGACAAGCCTCTCAGAATGACGACGGTTTTTATCATCTCGGCGCCGTCCGGCTCCGGAAAGTCGACGCTGGTTCACCGGCTGCTCAAAACGGTGCCGAACCTGGCCTTTTCCATCTCTTACACCACGCGTCCCCCGCGCCCCGTCGAGACCGACGGCGTGGACTATATCTTTATCAGCCGAAAGGACTTCGAGGATCGGCTGGCACGCGGTGAGTTCCTGGAATACGCCGAGGTATTCGGCAATTATTACGGGACCAACCGCGAGACGTTTGAATCGGCCACCCGTCACGGCAAAGACCTGGTACTCGACATCGATGTCCAGGGTGCGAGACAATTGAAGGTAGCGATTCCGCAGGCCATCAGCATTTTTGTATTGCCGCCATCGCGGGACGTTCTGGAGCAGCGGCTTCGCTCGCGGTCGCAAGACAGCGAAGAAGTGATCCAGCGCCGGTTGCGGGGAGCTGCGGCAGAAGTTCAGAACTACACGCAATACGATTTTGTTCTGATCAATCGCGATATCGAGGAAGCTTCGGCCCGGCTGGCAAACATCGTGGAAGCCGAACGGCTGCGCAAGGCCCGGATGGAAGAAGAAGTGGGGCCGATCCTCGAGGGCTTCAAGATTTGACGTTTAAGATTTATAGATTTAACCAGAGAGGTAACACGGCATGGCAGAGAGAATGAGAAACAACGCGATGTACGCAATTCCCGATGACGGGGAGCAGAGCACCTATCGCTTCATCATCGTGGCCGCCAAGCGCGCGCGGCAGTTGCAGAATGGCGCCCGTCCCTTTCTCCCCACCACGTCGAAGAAGCCCACGGTGACCTCGATGGAAGAAGTGCGGCGCGGTCTGGTGAAATACACCGATTCGCTGCGCGTGGTTCCCGAGGAATTAGTCCCGCAAGAATAATCTATGAACGTGGTGCTGGGCGTGGGCGGCGGAATAGCCGCTTATAAATCCGCGGAACTGGCACGGGGCTTGATGGAGCGCGGCATGCGCGTCCAGGTGGTGATGACGAATGCAGCCCAGCGGTTCATCACTCCGCTTACCTTCGCCGGTCTTACCGGACATAAAGTCATCACGGATCTGTTCGCTGCCGGAAGCTCCGAAGAAACGTTGTCCAGCGCGATTGAGCACATCGCCGTGGCGCAGGACAACGAAGTTCTGGTGATCGCACCCGCCACGGCCGACCTGCTGGCGCGACTGGCGCACGGTTTGGCCGACGATTTTCTGACAACCATGTATCTGGCGTTCACCGGCCATGTGGTGCTGGCGCCCGCCATGAACAACAACATGTGGAGTCATCCCGCCACACAGGAAAACCTGGCCGTGCTGCGCCAACGCGGGCACATCATCGTTGAACCGGAAGAGGGCTTGCTGGCTTGTGGCACCACCGGCCCGGGACGTCTGGCGGAACCCGAGAGAATCGCCGGCGTGGTGGCCGCGCTGAGTATGGAATCGCGCGATCTGGAAGGTGAGACGGTTCTGATCACCGCCGGGCCCACGCAGGAACCGCTAGATCCGGTGCGTTTCATCTCGAACCGTTCCAGCGGCAAAATGGGCTACGCGCTGGCCGAAGCCGCTTCGCAGCGTGGCGCACAAGTGATCCTCGTATCGGGCCCGGTGCAATTGGCTGCGCCGCACGGCGCGCGCGTGGTGCAGGTACGCACGGCTCTTGAAATGCACGACGCCGTGCTTGCGCACTTGAACGAAGCCAGCATCATCGTAAAGGCAGCCGCCGTGGCCGACTACCATTTGGCGCACATTCCCCGCCACAAGATCAAGAAAACCGCCATGCGAATGTCTCTCGATCTGGACCCGACGCTCGACATTCTGGCCGAATTGGGCCGCAAGAAAGGCGACCGGCTGCTGATCGGGTTCGCCGCGGAGACCGAGAACCTGGTGGAAAGCGCCCGCCATAAACTGGAATCGAAAAATTGCGACATGGTGGTGGCCAACCTGGTGAACCAGGAAGCCACCGGTTTTGAAGCCGACGAAAACGAAGTGGTGCTGGTATTGAGCACCGGCGAAACTATTCCGTTGTCGCGCGCACCCAAGCGCGTCATCGCCGATCGCATCTTCGATCAGGTGCTGAAACTTCGTCTGGCTCTGCACGCCGCGCAATGACCAGGGACGAGGTTCGCCAACGCCTGGAATTCTACCAGGATCTAGGCATCAAAACCGTATACCGCCGAGCTGTAACGGAAGCCTCCGCGGCCATCCATCCCCCACCCCCAATCCCAGTGCTTTCACTACCGACCCTTGAACCTACGCAAGATTCGCTGTTGAAGATCGTACAGGACATCGGAGATTGCACCCGCTGCCGGCTGCACGAAGCTCGCAACAAGATTGTTTTCGGATCGGGCAATGAGCAAGCCAGACTAGTGTTTGTGGGCGAAGGCCCCGGCGCTGATGAAGACGCGCAAGGTCTGCCGTTCGTGGGCCGCGCCGGACAATTACTCACGCAGATGATTGAAGGCACGGCGTCCAAGGAAGGCATCCCCATCAAGCGCTCCGACGTTTACATCTGCAACGTGGTAAAGTGCCGGCCGCCGGAGAATCGCACGCCGCAGCCGGACGAGATGGAAATCTGCGGGCAATTCCTATATCGGCAGTTGCAGGTCATCAAACCCAAAGCCATCTGCCTGCTGGGATCCACGGCGGCCAAGGCGGTGCTCAACACCAAGGATGGCGTGACGCGGCTACGTGGAAAATGGCACAACTGGCGCGACATTCAAGTGATGGTCACCTACCATCCCTC
>DATHNM010000314.1:0-9145 GCA_035486095.1 Bryobacteraceae bacterium | reverse complement strand
AGGCCACCACATGGCAACAACAGAACGGCTGGCGGCAGGACGGCGCCTGGCAGGAACACTCTTCCTGGCAGCAGGACCGGTCTTCTAATTGGCAATCCGATCATCGCACCTGGGAACAGCGCGGCGGCTATGGTGGATACTACATTCCCCAATCCAGCTTCAGTCTCCATTTCGGTGTAGGAAATTGGTTTCGCATCCAGAGCGAACCGGTCATCGTGGGCGGTTATCCGCGCTTCCAATACGGCGGCTATTCCTTCCTGATGGTGGACCCTTGGCCGGGTGACTGGGCGCCAAACTGGTACGCCGACGACGACGTGTATGTCGGCTATGACAACGGATATTACCTGTACAACCGTGCCTACCCCAGTGAAGCGATTGCCATCACCGTCGTGCTCTAGCGGGCTTCCGAAACGGGTGGCGATTCTGGTTCTCGCCCTGCTGCTGCCGGCGGCGCTTTCGTATGGCTACACGGTGCTGACGCACGAAGCCATCGTGGACGCGGTGTGGGATACATCCATGCGAAAGCTGTTGCTGAAGAGATTCCCCGGCGCGACGCCGGAACAGCTGGAGCAAGCCCACGCCTACGCCTATGGAGGCTGTATCATTCAGGACCTGGGCTATTATCCGTTCAGCAGCCGGCTTTTTAGCGACCTTACCCATTACGTCCGCAGCGGCGATTTCGTCACGGCGCTCATACGCGATTCGCAGGACATCGACGAATACGCCTTCGCGCTGGGCGCGTTGGAACATTATGTGGCGGATACCGAAGGGCATCGCATCGCCACCAACCGTGCCGTGCCGCTTCTATACCCCAAACTGCGCAGGGAATACGGTAGCGATGTGACGTACTGGGACAATCCGGTGGCGCACGTTCGCACCGAGTTCGGCTTCGACGTGCTGCAGGTGGCTTCCGGGCGCTACGCGCCGGATCAATATCGCAGTTTCATCGGGTTTCAAGTGTCCAGGCCGCTGCTGGAGCGGGCCTTCCAAGAGACCTACGGCATCGAAATGAAGGACATTTTCGCCAGCCTGACCATCGCGCTGGGCTCCTATCGGCACAGCATCGGATCCATCGTTCCGGGCATGACCCGCGTAGCCTGGAGCCTGAAGAGAACTCAACTTCAGAAGGAGATCCCGGGCATTACACGCAAGAAATTTCCCTACAATCTTTCGCGGTCCAGTTATGAAAAGGAGTGGGGCACGGAGTACCGCCGGCCTGGTTTCGGCACGCGCTTCGTGACATTCCTGGTTGAGATCGTTCCCAAAGTGGGCCCGTTTAAGGCGCTGAAGATCCGGCTGCCTACGCCGGAAGTGGAAAAGATGTTCATGGCCAGCTTCAACGCGACCATTGAGCACTGCCGGATGTTGTTTGCCGATGTTGACGCCGGGCGGCCTGCGCTGCCCAACGAAAATCTCGATCTGGGCGTAGCGCCGCAGGCCGGACAGTACAAGGGCGCCGATGAAGCCTACGCGAGTTTGATGGGAAAACTGGAGGGCAAGCAGTTTGCCGGAATCCCAGCCGACCTGCGCCAAAATATTCTCGCTTACTATCAGGGTCCCAAACTGTCCGAATCAGCGACATTGACGGAGCAGTTGGATCGGTTGAAAGCCATCCCGCAGGCTGATCCAGTGGCACAACTGCCGTGATGGCCTTGCGGATGCTTATTTCAAGTTCACCTAGAAAGGAAGGAACGCAATGTTGATACTGATCATTGTTTTGTTATTGCTGTTTGGAGGCGGAGGCGGATATTACGGTCATAGCCGTTGGGGGGCCAGCGGAGGAGCCGGCATCGGCTTGGGGACCGTGGTTGTGATTCTTCTTATTGCCTATTTGTTGGGCCTGTTCCGCTGAAGTTTCACGCTGACGTCTCGCGCTGAAGTCCCCGCTAGACCGCTTTCTCACGCGCGGCTCTCTAACGCTACTGGTTATTGAGCCACGACCGTGAGGATGGTACGGCGCTATGCGATCCGGCGCCCTTGAAACAAGCGGATCACCAATACCACTAATGCCACCAGAAGCAAAAGATGAATCAGCCCGCCCATCGTATACGCCGTTACCATTCCCAGCGCCCACATCACCAGCAGAATGACGAAAATCGTCCAAAGCATGTTTCAGTACTCCTTCAGCGGCTAAGCACTGCATGAGTGGGCCCACATGAAATCGGGCGCCATTGGCAGGCCGCATGCACCAGTGAAACCGAATCGAGAGGTGAAAGATGAGAAGACTGATCTTGACGACTTTGGCTCTCGCGCCACTGCTTTCGGCGGCTTCTGAGCCGGTCAAACGGCTGAATGCGGCCGCGGACGTATTTTCTGAAGTGATGTCGGCGCCGGACAAAGGCATTCCAGATGAACTGCTGAGAAACTCGCATTGCATCGTGATTGTCCCGGCGCTGAAGACGGCTGCCTTTGTAGTGGGCGCCAAGTACGGCAAGGGATATCTGTCCTGCCGGAGCAAGAATGGAACCGGATGGTCGGCGCCCGGCACCGTGCGCATTGAAGGCGGTAGTTTCGGGTTCCAGATCGGCGGCGCCGAGACAGACTTGATCATGCTGGTGATGAATGACTCGGGCGAAGGTAAGTTGCTCTCCAGTAAGTTCACTTTGGGAGCGGAAGGATCGGTGGCGGCGGGCCCGGTGGGACGCACGGCCACGGCCCAGACGGACGCCCAACTGCACGCCGAAATTCTTTCGTGGTCCAGATCACAAGGCTTGTTTGCCGGCGTCGCCTTGGAAGGCGCCACGCTGCGGCAGGACCTGGACGACAACGCCAAGCTCTATGGCGGCAGGAAATTGGAGAATCGCGAGATCGTGACGCAGCACGTGCGTCCGCCCAAGGCAGCCGCAAGGTTGCTGGGCATGCTGAACAAATACTCGCGGCACGAGCACGTGGAAACCACATCCAGCCGATAAGATTTTCTTAAAATGATCGGACGAGCCGCGGTGATACCCACCGCGGCTCTTTGTGACTGACCACACTTGGTCAACTGACCGTATATGGTTACCCGAAGGTCCATTAAGTGGAAGTCCGCCGGAACCTCGGTGAGCAACTGCAACGGATGCCGGGCAGGGCGGGTTCGGTGCGGCTCGTGCACATCTGAACGCGTCGCTAAAAGGATCGAGGTTACAGAAAGATGAAGTTCAAAAGCATATTCGTAACGGTGTGCGGACTGGCACTGGCTCCCCTGGCGTTGGCTCAGGCCGCGCAGGCTCCCAATCCAACCCAGCAAACGATTGAAACCGGCGCGGGCACGCCCATCTATCGCATCACCGTGGTGGCACGCACCACCAAGGCCATCAACTATCATCACCGCAGCGGATCCACCCGGATCGGGTTCCGCGGCACGGCCTTGATGCCCGAAGCTCGCGGCGAAGCGAAGGTGGAGAGCAAGCAAGGCGTCATTAAGATCGACGCCGATATGGAGCGGCTGGGGCCGGCCACGCAATTCGGCCACGAGTATCTGACATATGTGATGTGGGCCATCACGCCGGAAGGGCGCGCGACGAACGTGGGAGAGGTGCTGCTCAATGGCAGCGGCAAGACCAAATTGGATGCAACCACGGAGCTGCAATCCTTTGGTTTGATCGTCACCGCGGAGCCGTACTTCGCCGTCACCCAGCCGAGCGACGTGGTGGTGATGGAGAACTTCGTCAGGAAAGACACCACTGGGAACATCGAAGAGGTGGATGCGAAGTATGAGCTGCTGCAAAGAGGGCAATACGTGTTGAACGTGAAGCCGGGCGAAATTCACCCCAGAGAGCTGAACGCGAAAGTGCCTTTGGAGCTTTATGAAGCGCGCAACGCGGTGGAGATCGCGCGCTGGACCGGAGCCGAACGCTATGCCGGCGATACCTTCCAAAAGGCCCTTGTGGGCCTGGAGAACGCCGAGGGCTATCTGATCGGCAAGGCAGGGAAGAAGCCCATTGGAACCGTGGCGCGGGAAGCGGTTCAGATGGCGGAGGACGCCCGGATCATTACCGTGAAGAAAATCGAAGAAGAGCAATTGGCCGCCGAGCGCAAGGCGGGAGCCGACCGGGAGGCACGTGCCGAGGGTGATCGCAACGCCGCTTTGTCGGAAGCCGATCGGGTGAAACGAGCCGCGGAAGAGGCACGGCTTACCGCACAGAACAACGCCCAGCTGGCCAAAGAGGAGAGCGACGCCAAGCTTGCCGCCGCTCAAAACGAAGCTGATCGCTTGCGGCTGCAAAACGAAGCGCAAACCCTGGCCGCGCAAACCGAGGCGGATCGCTTGAAGCACGCCAATGATGCGCAGCTTCTGGCGGCCAATTCCGAAACGGATCGCTTGAAACAGGAGAACGAAGCCCAGAGGCTCGCGGCCCAAGCCGACCAGGAACGCGCCGCTAAAGAAAAGGCGCTGGCGGAGGCCGAGCGGACGCAGCTTCGCGCGGACCTGCTACTGCAATTCAACGCGATTCTCGAGACCCGGGATACGGCGCGCGGCCTGATCGTCAATATGTCGGATGTGCTGTTTGACACCGCCAAGCATACGCTGCGGCCGGCGGCACGCGAAAAACTTGCCAAGGTGGCCGGCATCATCTCGGGCCATCCGGGCTTGAGACTGGCCGTGGAAGGTTATACGGACAGCGTCGGCGGCGACGATTACAATCAGAAGCTCTCTGAAGATCGCGGCACCGCGGTGCGCGAATACCTGACGAAGGAGGGAGTTGCGGGCACGTCGGTCACATCCCAGGGCTTTGGAAAAAGCCAGCCGGTAGCGTCCAATGATACGGCTGCGGGCCGCCAGCAGAATCGCCGCGTGGAATTGGTTGTCTCCGGCGAGATCATCGGCGAACAAATCGGGGTGGTGGCAGTTCGATGACCGCTTCTTCGCGTTTCCCTCACCACTCGGGGCCTCACGGTCCCGATGGCCTGATGCTGTTGGGGCTTCTGTTGACGCCCGTGGCGGCCGGTACCGGAGCACTTGCCGCCTGGCGCTTTGGCGTGGACGCCGGCTGGACCAGCACGTTCTTTATCGCCGGCGGCTTTCTGTCGCACTGGCAGGTATGGTGTGCGTTCGCCATCAGCGCGGAGGCCGGCGCCTACATCCTGAGGCGAGGCGCGACCAAGCCGGAACCGGTGGCTCGTGTGCTTGCGCGCAGCGAGCCAATCGGCTGAACGAAAGGAATCTGCATGTTGATTCGCGTCGGCTACGAATTAGTTTTTCAGTGCCCTCAGGAAACGCCGATGATCCTGATGGTTAATATCCATTACTCGCGGGCCTCCGATGTTGTGACGCCCGATCTTCTGATCGCCGATCCTGCAACGCGGGTAACTGCCTATCGCGACGGTTTTGGAAATTGGTGCAGCCGCATTGTGGCGCCCATCGGCCGAATCCGGCTGAGCGGCATGGGTACGGTGAGAGACTCGGCGCGGCCGGACGAGGCTTCGCCTTTCGCCCGGCAGCACGCTTTACAAGACCTGCCGGAAGAGACGTTGGTATTTCTGTTGGGCAGCCGGTATTGCGAGACGGATCTGCTGTCCGATATTGCCTGGGCGCGTTTCGGCCAGTCAGCGCCAGGATGGCCGCGCGTCCAGGCGATCTGCGATTTTGTCCACCACCATATTGCCTTCAATTATCAGAATGCGCGCGCCACCCGCACCGCCTGGGAGGCGTTCAACGAGCGCACTGGAGTGTGCCGGGATTATGCGCATCTGGCCGTGGCACTGTGCCGCTGCATGAACATTCCGGCGCGCTATTGCACCGGATACCTGGGCGATATGGGAACGCCGCCGCCTTACGGGGTGATGGACTTTGCCGCATGGTTCGAAGTTTTTCTGGAGGGTGCCTGGCACACCTTCGACGCCCGCAATAACGTGCCGCGGATCGGACGCGTGCTGTTGGCGCGGGGCCGCGATGCGGCAGACGTTGCCATTGCCACCACCTTCGGCCCAAATACGTTAGAAAGCTTTCAAGTCTGGACAGACGAGATTGCGGAAAGCGTGCCCCAGCTTCGCTAGTCTGCGTGGCCGATCCCAGAGATGCGCCTCCTCACCGTACGACACACCACGGCTTATCGCTACTCCGAACCAGTAGGCTTGGGCGAGCACCGCATGATGTTCCGGCCCAGGGAAAGTCATGACCTCAGGCTCCTCAATTCGCGACTTGAAATCACGCCCCCGCCCCGGCATCTGCGGCTGCTGCACGACGTGTTCGATAATTCCGTCGCGGTGGCTACCTTCGATAGACCCACCGCCGAGCTGCGCTTTGAAAGCGTAGTTTCGCTGGAACATTTTGAGACCGCGCTGCCGGACTATCCGCTGGAGGAATTCGCGGAGCATTATCCGTTCCATTACTCCGATGAAGAGCTTCCCAATCTGAGCTGCGCCTTGGTGCAGCACTATGCCAGCGACGGTGTGGGGCAATGGGTGCGCCGCTTCCTCGATCCTTCCGGCGTCACCGGAACCATGCGATTGCTGCGCGACATCACGCTCGCCATCAAACAGGATTTCGTTTACACCAGGCGCAGCGAAAAGGGCGTGCAGAACCCAACAGAGACCCTGCGGGAGCGCCGCGGCAGCTGCCGGGATTTTGCCGTGCTTATGATGGAGGCAGCCCGCTCGCTGGGTTTAGCCGCTCGCTTCGTCAGCGGATACATCTTCGTTCCCGGCGCCGAAGACGCGGGAACCATGGGGGGCGGCGCCACCCACGCCTGGATGCAGGTTTATCTCCCGGGCGCCGGCTGGATCGATTTCGATCCAACCAACAGCATTGTCGGCAATCGCAATCTGATCCGGGTGGCCGTGGCTTGGGATCACACGCACGTTCTGCCTTTGTGGGGCACCTTCATCGGAAAGGCTTCGTCTTTCCTGGGCATGGATGTCACGGTCGGCGTGACCGAAGATGCGCCCCCAGGCAACGGGGCCAGAGAGCTTGCGGGCAAAGGAAAATCAGATGCAACAAACCTCTAAAGTTCGAAAGATCGCCTTCGTGGGCGACCATTTGCCGCGCAAATGCGGCATCGCCACGTTTACCACGGACCTGCTTGCGGCGGTGCAGACCGCACATCCCCCCAGCCGTTGTTTCGCGGTTTCGGTGAACGACATCAAAGATGGCTACGAGTATCCGGAAGTGGTTCGCTTTGAGATTGAGGAGCAGGACTTATCGTCTTACCTGCGCGCCGCGGACTTCCTGAACATCAGCAATGTGGACATGGTCTGCCTGCAGCACGAGTTCGGCATCTACGGAGGGCCGGCCGGCAGTCACATTCTCGCGTTTTTGCGCGAATTGAGGATGCCCGTTGTCACCACGCTGCACACCGTTTTGCTGGAACCGAGGGCCGACCAGCGGCGCGTAATGCAGGAATTAATTTCGCTCTCCACGCGCCTGGTTGTCATGACGGAGCGGGGGCGGCAGATGCTGCAGGATGTTTATCATGCGCCGCCGACCAAGATAGATCTAATCGCGCATGGCATTCCGGACGTGGGATTTGTCGATCCCACCTACTTCAAGGATCAGTTCGGCGTGGAAGGCAAGGTGGTGCTGCTCACCTTCGGGCTGCTCTCGCCCAACAAGGGTATCGAGTATGTGCTCAACGCGCTGCCCGAAATTCTGTCCGAATTTCCCGAAGTTGTTTACATCGTGCTGGGCGCCACGCATCCCAACGAACTGCGCGAACATGGCGAAGCCTACCGGGTGAGCCTGGAATTGCTGGCCAAGAAAAATAAGGTGGAGAAGAATGTCATCTTCTATAACGATTTCGTCGAGCTTGAAAACCTGAAGGAGTTCATCGGAGCCGCCGACCTTTATATAACGCCTTATCTGAACGAAGCGCAGATCACTTCCGGCACCCTGGCCTACACTTTTGGCGCGGGCAAGGCGGTGATCTCGACGCCCTACTGGCATGCCGCTGAGTTGTTGGCCGAGGATCGCGGCGTTCTGGTGCCATTCGGCGATTCCCAGGCCATCGCGCGGGAAGTGATTGGCTTGCTGCGGGACGATACGCGCCGCCACGCCATGCGCAAGAACGCCTACCGCATGGGGCGCGAAATGATCTGGAACAACGTCGCACAACTCTACATGCGTTCGTTTGAATTGTCACGGCTGCAGGGAGCGGCTCTCTCCCGGAAATCGCTCGTCACAAAAACGCTGGACCAGAGGCCGCGGGAGCTGCCGGAACTCAAGCTGGATCATCTCTCGCGCATGACAGATTCCACCGGTGTCTTCCAACATGCCATTTTCGGAGTGCCCAATTTTTCGGAGGGCTACTGCACCGACGATAATGCCCGCGCCTTCATACTGGCGGTGTTGCTGGGCGAACTGGGAGAGGAGCCGCAGCGGCTGCGAGGCATGGCGACCACCTGCGCCGCTTTTCTTCATCATGCCTATGATGCGCAGACCAAGCGCTTCCACAATCACATGAGTTTCGATCGCCGCTGGCTGGACCAGCAAGGGTCTGAAGATTGCCAGGGTCGCGCGCTGTGGGCCCTGGGGGTGGCGGTGGGGCGTTCGCCTTTCCGCAGTTTCCAAATGGCGGCCGGACAACTCTTCGCCCGGGCATTGCCCGCATTGACGGACTTTACATCGCCGCGGGCCTGGGCCTTCGGCCTCATCGGCATCCATGAATATCTGGGGCGCTTGAGTGGTGACAGCTTCGTGAATCAGACTCGCGACAAACTGACGTACCGGCTCATGGAACTGCTGGGCAAGAACGCCAAACCGGAGTGGTGCTGGTTCGAAGAGGAACTGTCGTACGACAATGCGAAACTTGCCCATGCATTGATTTTGAGCGGACGGGCAACCGGCAATGCCACGGTCTTCGAGCGAGGCTTGCACACGCTGCGCTGGCTGAACGATCTGCAAATCTCGGAAAAGGGCCACTTCCGGCCCATTGGCAGCAATGGTTTCTATCGCCGCGGCGGCACGCGCGCCAATTTCGATCAGCAGCCCATCGAAGCGCAAGCCATGGTCTCGGCGTGCCTGGAAGCTTATCGGGCTACCTCGGACGTCTGGTGGTATGAACAGGCGCAGCGCGCTTTCGATTGGTTTCTCGGCTGGAACGACCTTGGCCTGGAACTATATTCCGCCGAGAGCGGCGGCTGCGGTGACGGTTTGCACGTGGATCGCGTCAATGGAAACCAGGGAGCCGAATCCACGCTGGCCTTCCTGCTCTCACTGGCCGAAATG
>DATHNM010000313.1:0-8743 GCA_035486095.1 Bryobacteraceae bacterium | reverse complement strand
GCAAAACATCAACCAAAACGGTGCTTTTGCAGCGCAGTATCCCAACTATGGATCCATCATCGAGCTCAACAGCATCGGCAACTCCAACTACAACTCACTCCAGACCACGTTGCGGGTGAGAACCTGGCACGGGTTCACGTCGCAGTTGTCCTTCACCTGGGCGCACGAGTTGGACGAGGTCAGCGAATACCGCGGGGCAATTCCTTTGGACAGCTTCAACCTGGCGCAGGAATATGCCAGCGGCGATTTCGACACCCGACGCAATTTCACCGCGTTTTGGAGCTACGATATTCCCGGCGCCCATCGCTGGAAACTCCTCACCAGCGGGTGGCAGTTCGACGGCTTCGTTTCGCTGCACAGTGGACAGCCTTTCAATTTCGACGGCGGAACGCAGCGGCCCGGCGTGAACCTGATCGCAGCCCCGTATGCGGGAATTAACCAGACCTTTGTGGCGGGTGTGGGCGAGCAATGGGTGAATCCCGCTGCGTTCGTTACCACCTCCGGCCCCGGCAATCTGGGCCGCAACGCACTCTATGGTCCCGGATTTGCCGATGTGGATCTCTCGGTGTTCAAGAACTTCTCCATCAAGGAACGGGCCAGGCTACAACTTCGGGCGGAAATGTTCAATGTGTTTAACCGCATCAATCTCGCCTCGGGCGCCGGTTCAGTGGGCGGGAACGGCGTGGTGGGCGATACCATCGGCGACTTTAACGGCGCTCCCGGCCTGGGCCCGGGCGAACCGTTCAACATGCAGATCGCCGCGAAGGTGATTTTCTAAGGAAAGAAGCCAGAAGACAGAAGGCAGAATTCAGAAGGGCCCGGCTATTCAGACAGCCGGGCCTTTACTTTTTCACTCAGCGCCTTTCCGTCTACGCGCTTGCCGGCCAGCTTGGCCTGCGTGGCTTTCATCACCAGGCCCATCTGTTTGGCCGAGGTGGCGCCGGTCTCCGCCATAGCGGCCGCTATGGCTGCGTCGATCTCCTGGTCACTGGGCGCGGCGGGCATGTAGGACTCAATCAGTTTCAGCTCCGCCTCTTCCTTGTCCGCCAGTTCCGTGCGATCGCCCTTTCGGAACATATCCGCCGCTTCGCGCCGTTGCTTGATCAGCGTGCCGAGTATTTGCAGCTCGGTCCCTTCGTCCAACGGCTTCATGGAATCCACTTCGTGCTTCTTCAGCGCCGCCTTGATCATGCGGATCGCATTGAGCTTCATCTCTTCTTTGGCGCGCATCGCGGCCACCATGTCGGTTTGAATACGGTCGAGTAGAGCCATCGTTTGTTATCCTGAATGCTTAATCCTAATACTACACACAACATGCGAATCCTGATTGCCGAGTCCCTGGCTCCCGCAGCCGTGAAGTTACTGCAACAACAGCCGGGATGGGAAGTGGTTGTTTCCAATCCGAAAGAATATATGCAGCACCTGGCGGGCGCCGACGCGCTCATCGTGCGCAGCGCCGTTACGGTGGATAAAGCCGTGCTGGCCGCCGCGCCGAAGCTGCGCGTTATCGGACGCGCGGGCGTGGGTGTGGACAATGTCGACCTGCCTTCGGCCACCGCGGCCGGCGTGCTGGTGATGAATACGCCGGGCGGCAATGCGGTCTCGGTGGCCGAGCATACCGTGGCGCTGATGCTTTCGCTCGCCCGCTCCATCCCCAACGCCAGCGCTTCGGTGAAATCCGGCAAGTGGGAAAAGCGCAAGTTCATGGGGAACGAACTGCGCGCCAAAACACTGGGCGTCATCGGGCTGGGCAGCATCGGGCGGGAGGTGGTGAAGCGCGCGGCGGCCTTTGAGATGCACATCATCGCTCACGATCCCTACGTTCATTCGCAAACCGCCAAGGACGTCGGCGTGGCGCTGGTGGATCTGCCGGTGCTATTCGCCGAGAGCGATTACATCACGCTGCACACCGCGCTTACACCCGAATCCGTGCGCCTGCTCTCGCGCGACGCCTTCGCCAAAATGAAAAAGGGAGCGCGCATCATTAACTGCGCGCGCGGCGAGTTGATCGATCAGGAAGCCTTGCGGGAAGCGCTGGTTTCCGGCCACCTGGGGGGCGCGGCACTGGATGTTTTCGAAAGCGAACCGCCCGCGCCCAACGATCCGCTGTTCGCCATCGAAACCTTGGTGGCCACGCCGCACATCGGCGGCTCAACCGAAGAGGCGCAGGAGACCGTGGGCGTGCGCATCGCGCAGCAGATTGTGGAATATCTGCAAAACGGCGCGGCCCTGCACGCCGTGAATCTGCCCGCGCTGACCCCGGAACAATATAAGACGCTGGGGCCATACGGGAAGCTGGCGGAGCGGCTGGGCAGTTTCGCATCCTACATCTCAACCGGTAACCCGAAGGCTGTCCGCCTGGTCTATTTCGGCAAGATCGCCGAGTTCAATACGCACCTGGTGCGCAACGCCGGACTGGCGGGCGTGCTGCAACGCTCGCTGGCGCGCAAGGCGAACTCGATCAATGCCATGCAAATCGCCGGCGACCGCGGCCTCACCGTGGCGGAGCGCCACGAGAAACGCGCCGCGCATGTGGATTCGGTTCGTCTGGACCTGGAAACTGATACCGGCGTCACGTCGGTGGAAGGGGCGGTGGTGATGGATCAGCCGCGTCTGGTACAGATCGACGGCACGCATTGCGAAGCCACGCTGGAAGGCAACCTCACATTTGTCACCAGTGAGGATGTTCCGGGGGTGATCGGGTATATCGGCGACGTTTTCGGCAAGAACGGCGTCAACATCGCAACGTTTTCGCTGGGACGCAAGGAAAACCGGACCGAGGCGGTTTCAGTAATCCAGACCGATCAGCCGATTCCCGAAAACGTGTTAGCGGAATTATTGAAAAATCCGGCGGTGCGGATAGCGCGGCCGGTGAAGTTCAACGGCGAACAATAGGCTCGGCGCTGGCGGCGAATTCGGCTGCGGCGCTGGAATTCCGCAGCACCGCCTGCAATAGCGCGCGCGTGTCGTCGGTCCGGGGATCGCGAAACATTTGTTCGGTGGGGCCGCTTTCCACAATCTGGCCGCGCTGCAGAATCGCGATGCGCGAGCAGAGCGAAGCCACCGCCAGCAAATCGTGCGAGACGAACAGCATCGCCATGTTCAGCTCGTGGTTCAAGCTTCGGAACAGATCCAGTATTTCGCTCTGCGTGATCGCATCCAGCGCGCTGGTAGGCTCGTCGGCGATCAACAATCGGGGTTTGTGCAGGACAGCCATTGCGATCAGCACGCGCTGCGCCTGGCCCACGCTCAACTGCCGCGGGTAGCGGTCTAGGAACGATTCCTCGGCCGGCAGGCTGACGCGCTCAAACAGTTCCCGTGCCCTGGGCTTCCAGGCTTTTCCGTCAGATTGATGCGCGCGCCAGGCTTCCGCCATCTGCGTCCCAATACGCAGCGCCGGATTCAGCGATTGCAGCGGGCTTTGCAGCACCAGGGCGATGTCGCGACCGCGAATCTGGCGCATCTCGCCCGCCCGCAGGCGCAGCAGGTCCCGGCCGGCGAAGAGAATTTCTCCGTTTATGGATGCACCCTTGTGTTCCAGCAAGCGCAGCAGCGCCAGCGCGATTGTGCTCTTGCCCGAACCGCTCTCGCCCACCAGGCCCAGAATCTCACCTTCGCGGATTTCGAGCTCGACAGCGCGCAGCGAGCCCGGCTTGTTGGGATAATCCACCGACAAGCGCGCTTGCAGGATGTTGCCCATCAGCGTTGACTCAGCAGCGTCCCGCCCACCTGCAACCGGTCGGCATTCCAAAAGATGTGCGGGGCCAATACGGCGGGAGTTACGTTTTTCACGTTGGGCGCTACCGCCGAGAGTGCGTTCGGATTCACCAGGAACAGGATCGGCACCTGGTCTGCAACGATCTGCTGCACCTGATCAAAGGAAGCTTTGCGTTTTTTCGGATCTTGCGCCGCATTTTGCGCCTGCATCAATTTGTCGATCTCCGCTTCCCACGCGCTGGCAGGCGTTTTCTGGCTGGGATTCCATTGGTGATTGGCCGCCGAACTGAGCCAGATGTTCATCTGCGCGCTGGGATCCAAATCTACATTCGTAAACGCCATCAGCACCGACTCATAGTTGAAGGTCCGGCTGATGCGTTCGATCAGCGAAGGAAAGTCGAGCACCACCACGTTGAGTTGTATGCCCAGCCGCGCCAGATCCTGCTGGATCAACGCCAGCATCCGCTCGTGCAGTTTGTTGCCCGCGTTGGTGATCATCGAGAACTCCACTTTGTTCCCGGCGCTATCCAGCAGCGCGCCGCCTTCTCGCCGGAAGCCCGCGCGCTGCAACAACGCCAGGGCAGCGGCTTCGGAGCCCGAGCCCGGCTTCATCGCGGGATTCAACCAGAAGCGATTCGCCACCGAAACCGGACCCACCGCCGCCCGGGCGTGGCCGTGATAAACGATGCGCACGATATCGTCGCGGCGTATGCCTTCCGAAATCGCCCGCCGGAAATCGGCGGAACGGAACCAGGCCCGTTTGTACTCGGGTAAGGGTGCGCCATCCACCTGATTGAAGAAGACGGTCTCCCAGTCGAGTGACGGCCCGGCGTCGGCCACCGCGTGCGGCATCTCGGACGAAAGCCGGTCATACATGTCCGGATCCAGCTTGTTGATAATGTCCAGCTCGCCGCGCCGGAAGCGCAGCAATTCCAGTTCCCGGTTCTGCTGGATGTCCAGCCGGATGGAATCCAGATACGGCAGCGCGTGTCCGTTCCCATCGCGCTTCCAGTAGTTCGGATTACGCCGCAGCAAAACATAAGCGCCAGGCTTGTATTCGCCCAGTTCAAAGGGACCCAGCACAGCGGCTTCCTTCTGGGGCGAGGTGGCCGAAACCATGGCCACCTGATCGAACTGCGCCGCCAGATCCGCAACCGCACCCGGGAAGCGGACTGTAGCCTCGGACGGCCCGGCGCACTTGGTTTCCACGTCGCCGGGCGCCGAACGCAGTGGATCGCTCACCGGCGAATGCAGCGCCGGATCCATCAACCGGCGCATGGTGTACGCCACGTCCTGGCAGGTGAAGGGTGTGCCATCGGAGAAGCGCACTCCGTGCCGGAGCTCAAAATCGATGCGGCGCCCGTTTTCCGATACTTTCCATTTCGTGGCCAGCTCGCCTTCCAGCTCCTGCGTATAGCGGTTCAGCCGGATGAGGACGCCGCCGGTCAAGAAGCGTACGGTTGCCGACGATTCGTCTTCCACCAGTAGCGGATTAAATGTTTTGGGATCGGTGCGCAGGCAAAAGCGCAGCTCATTCCCCGCGCCGGTTACCACCGCGCCGCCCAACAACAACACGATCGCGATACGGATCAACATGGTGCGCTTTCCTCGGTTCGAAGCAGCAGCTGCAGACAACTGACGATCACGATCAGCAACACGGCGGGCGCCAGCATCCAGGGGTTCTGCAGCACCGCCGAATAGTTCTCCAGCTCCCGCAGCATGGCGCCCCAGGAAGGCAGCGGCTCAGAAACACCCAGCCCCAGCAATCCGAGATTCGCCTCACTCAAGATAAACAGCGGCACCGAAATCCAGAACTGCGCCAGCAGAATGGGCCGAAGATTGGGCAGCAGGTGCAGCCAGAACAGACGCCAGCGCGAGACACCGCTGGCCGCTGCTTGCACCAGGTAGTCCGAATTCACCAGCGTTCTGGTGCCGGCTCGGATGATGCGCGCCGGCGCCGCCCAACCCAAACATCCCAGCAGCAGAAAGGTGATCATTACCGATGTCACGGGCGATGTGTTCAGCGGCAGCAAGGCCCGCACCGCCAGCAGCAGGAACAGCCACGGCAGCGAGAGAAACAGATCCACGCCGGCTGTGACAAAGCGCTCCCAGCGGCCGCCCAAATATCCCGCCGCGCCCCCAATCAGGCCGGCCATCAGGGTCGACAGCAGCGCCGCCGCAGGCGCCAGCAATAACGAAACACGGGTGCCGTAGAGCAGGCGCGCAAAGCGATCCCGGCCCAGTTCGTCGGTTCCCAGCCAGAAATGGGCCGATGGGGGCACGCTGATGAATTCGCGGGACTGTTCGGCATAGGAGTGCTGCGCCACCCATCCGGCGCCCAGCGAGGCCACCACGGCAATCGCCAAAACCACCAGTGCCACTTGTTGCTTGCGATTCATTCCGCCGCGCTCGTCTTCCAGGTGGCCAGCGTAAGATCGGCCAGGCCATTCACCACCAGTGTCATCAGCGCCACCAGAACCGTGATGGTCACGAGCAGCGGCAGATCGCGATCGAGGGCCGCGCGCCACGCCAGTTGTCCCACTCCGGGGGTATCGCAAATCACTTCGATTGGGATGGAGGCGCCAAAAGCCATGCTCACCGAAATGCCCGCTAAGGCCGCCAGTTGCGGAGCCGCTGGGGTGAAAACATGCGCCCACAGCACGCGCCAGCTACTCAACCCTTTGGCCTGGGCCGCCACCACGTGGGGCGATTGGGATGTAGCCACCAGTTGATTCTTGGCGTAGCGATAGACATGCGGAAACACCACCATTGCGATCGCCCAGCGGCTGGGTGCGCCCAGCCACAGAAACACCAGCGCGATCACCGCCGCCGGCGCAGCCAGGCACAATCCGCTCAGCAGCGCGGGCACCAGATCGGCGCCCGGGGCACGCCACCAGACGGTCAGCAGAGCCAGGGCCAGCCCGACGGATACGCCGCCCAGGACCCCATATCCCAGCGATACCAAGGTCAGCGGCAAGCGTTCCTTCAGCAGTTCCGATACAGGGCGGTTAAGCGAGCGGGAAAATCCGAAATCGCCGTGCAGCAAGCCCGTTACGTAGCGGAAATAGAAGGACGCGATGTTAGCGTCGCGAGCGCGCTCGGCGCGAATGGCCTGCTGGCTGGCAGCACTCAAGCGGCTGTCCAGCTCCCGTTCGTCCACGCCAAACCCCGGGCCCAGCCGCACCAGCGTCGCGCCCAGCAATCCACCCAGCAGAACCGTCAGCAGGATTCGCCGTGCCTGGCGCAGTAAGAGGGAGACCACCATCCGTCCGCCTACCAGGTACCCGTGGCTTCAAATTCGAATCCGCGCCGCCCCACCACGCTTAGCTTCTCTTTTTGTTTGGCGATGTACATCCGCCGGTCTGCTTCGCTGAGCAACCGGTCCGCATCCACGCCGTCTTCGGGGAACATGGAATGGCCGATGCTCAACGAAAGCGTCTCTTGCGAGAAGATCTCATGACCGGCGTCGGCTGTGATGGCTTTTAACCGCTCCATCTTCTGCGGAAGCTGGTCCGGATGCAGGCCCGGCAGCACCAGCACGAATTCATCGCCGCCCATGCGCGCCACATAGTCGTACTCGCGGCAGCTTTCCTTCAGCTTCTTGGCCACCGAGTGCAGCAGCCGGTTGCCCTCCAGGTGACCGTACTTGTCGTTCACCTTCTTGAAGCCGTTCATATCGCAGACCAGAACTACCAGCGGCGAATTCAGCCGGCGGCAGCGCGCCAGTTCTCCGTCCAGATGCAGGAACAGCGAGCGGGCATTGGGCAGCCCGGTCATATAATCGGTGGACGCGGAACTTTCCGCCTGTTGGAAGCGCAGCGCGTTTTCGATGGATAGCGCCAGCTTGGGAACAATCGCCAGCAAAATACGCAAATGATCGTTGGTAAAAGCGTCGCGTTCGGTTTGATAGAGCGTCAACACACTCACCGTGCCGTTCAAGCCTATCAAGGGAACGGCCAATGCGCTGCGCATGGTGGTGAACTTGGTTTCGTCGTCCAGATAGCCCGGCTCCACCGACGGATTGCCGTTGATGATCGGCTTGCGCTTCTCCGCCACCCAGCCGGACAAGCCCTGGCCGAGAGGAATTTCGAGTGAGGAGAACAAGCGGAAGTTCTCGCCGTTCACATATTCGGCGCGCAGCCGGTCGTCCCGCAAAACATAGATGGCCAGCGAATCGTAGGGGATCATGCGCTTCAGGCGCAGCGCCAGCAGCGACAGCGTTTCGTTCAGGCTCAGGGAATTGCCCAGATCCTGGGCCAGTTCGAATAAGTTCTGCACTTCCTGGCGCGCCGCGGCGATGGACGTGAGGAAGTGGTCGGCCGATTCGCAGCCGGCCAGCGCGTGGGTGTTCTCGAATCCTGCTCCGGGCTCCAGGCCGCGCTCCACCTTGACACCGGTGGAAAGCTTGGCCGTATCAACTTCCCGCGAATTCGCCAGCGCTTCCAGCTCCACATAGCGCCGCTCCAGCACCTCCACCACCTGTGGATCGAAGGCTTTTCCTGATTCGGAAACCACTTTCTGCATGGCTTCGTCCAGCGGCAGCGCGCGCCGATATTGGCGGTGTGAGGCCAGCGCGTCCAGGCAGTCCACCGCCGCCAGAATTCGCGCGCCAATGGGAATACTCGCTCCGCGCAGCCCGTCTGGGTAGCCGGTGCCATCCCAGCGTTCGTGGTGCGACCGTACGATGGGGGTCACCGGATGGGGGAACCGCACCCGCTCCAGGATTTCAGCACCCACCACCGGGTGAATCTTCATCTTCTCGAACTCTTCGCGCGTCAGCTTCCCGGGTTTCGAGATGATGTGCTCCGGCACCGCCAGCTTGCCGATATCGTGCAACACGGCCGCGGCGCGCAACGCCTCGAGCTCCGTTTCGCTTAAGCACAGCTCCTTGCCGATCTCCATGGCGTAGACTTGCACCCGCTGCAGATGATCGTGGGTACTGTGATCCTTGGCCTCGATGGCCAGTGCCAGCGCCTCGATCGTCCGCAAGTGCAGCGAAGCCATCTCCTCGGCGTGTTTTTTCTCG
>DATHNM010000312.1:0-5668 GCA_035486095.1 Bryobacteraceae bacterium | reverse complement strand
CGAACCAATCCAGGTGAGACGCCGCGCGGTATAGAGTCGCCTGGGATCATTTACCAGGTGACGTCGGGATTGCCGGGGCCGGCCTTCCTTGTTTTTCAACCTTTGACAGCGCTCAGCGATGTCCCGCTGGTCCCTATCGCGATGGGGACTGTGGTCGAAGATTCCGTATACGCGATCGAGCCCGAAATGTCCCACGTTTCGCGCGCCTTCGCCGAACAGGATCAGAGTTTCTGGATGAAGCCGTCCGGCCAGTAGCGGCCGGCTCCTGTATACTCGGATTTTCGTCATGCGCGCACTTACAATCGCAACCATAGCTTTCGCGGCCAGCTCACTATGGGCCGCGCAAATTCCTCGGCAGTCGCCCGATTTCTCTATCCAGATGGCGGACGGCAAACAAGTGAAGGTCAGCGACTATCGCGGCAAGGTGCTGTGCCTCACCTTTATCCTCACCACTTGCCCGCACTGCCAAAAGACCACCCAACTTTGGGACGACATTTATCCGCAGCTTGCGCCCAAGGGGTTTGCCGTGGTGGAAGCGGCGCTCAACGAAAATCCCAACATCGCCGGATTCATTTCGCAATTCAAAGTGCCCTTTCCGGTGGGGACGGCAACCGTTCTGGGAGCGCTGGATTACATCCAGTGGCCCAGGGACAAGCGTCCGCTGGTTCCTTTCCTTGTGTTCATCGATCGCAACGGCGTCATTCGCGCGCAATACACCGGCGTGGACGAAGGATTCTTCGACAATCAGCAGGAGCAGCACATGCGCGAAGAAGCCGAGAAGCTGTTGAACGAAGGCGCCGGCAAGGCCAAGCCCGCGCACAAACCTGCCGGTTGACTCTCGTTGTAGCGCATCGCGGCGCGTCGTCGGAAGCGCCTGAGAATACTCTGGCGGCATTCGAGAGAGCCATCGAATGCGGCGCCGACATGATCGAGTTCGATGTCCGGCGCGCGCGGAATGGCCGTCTGGTGATATCGCATGATGCCGTCCGGGAGCCGTCTGCTCATCTGCCCAGCCTGGAAGACACGCTGCGTCTCACCCAAGGGCGTATTCAACTGGATGTGGAACTGAAGGAGCCGGGGTGCGAGGGGGAGGCCATCGAGCTTCTACTCAGATATTTTCCTCTCGACGGTTTTTGTATGACATCGTTTATGGCGCCCACGCTTCACGCCATCCGCTCTATCAATCCATCAATCCGTACGGGCTTGATCTTCGCAATGTGGAACAAAAGCGCGCGCGCTGCCTGCCTGAGCCCGGACGTTGACCTGCTGGTGCCGCATTATCGATTGCTCAACCGTGCCGGACAGATGGAAAAGCCTCTGTTCGTGTGGACAGTTGATGATCCGGCGCTTACGCGCGCACTCTTCGCTGGTGCTCTGGTTGCCGGAATCGTCACCAATAATCCCAGGCAGGCGCTGGCGGTTCGCCGGGATTCATCTCCAGATTGATCCTTCCGCCGCATGGCTGCTATCCTTCTCGACAGCATGAGTCCGAAAGAAAACGCGCCCCTGATTTTGGATGGAAAGTGGGTGCGCGATCAGATTTTCGCGGAGCTGAAACCTCGCATAGCAAAGCTAACCGCCGCATACCGGCCGCCTGGTCTGGCCGTTATTCTGGTGGGCAACGACCCGGGTTCAGAGATCTACGTTCGCCTCAAAATCAAGACTTGCGCGGAACTGGGGCTTTATAGCGAAAAGATCGACCTGCCGGACACCACAACCACCGGCGAGCTGCTCGCAATTATAGAGGGCTTGAACCAGCGGCCGGAAATAGATGGCATTCTGGTGCAAACGCCCCTGCCGCCGCAGGTGGATAAAGACCGGGTGTTTCGGGCCCTGAGGCCGGACAAAGACGTGGACGGGTTTCATCCAATGAATGTGGGTGCGTTGATGGAAAACATTCCCGGGCCGCGCGCCTGCACGCCGGTAGGCATTATGGACATGCTGCGCCGCTACGATATTCCCGTGGCTGGGCGCCACGCGGTGGTGGTGGGCCGCAGCGACATCGTGGGGAAACCTATGGCACTGCTGTTGCTGCACGCCAATGCCACGGTAACCATATGCCATTCCAAAACATCGAATCTGGCGGAGGAATGCCGCCGCGCCGACATCCTGGTGGCAGCCATCGGGCGCGCTCATCTGATCACGCACGATTTCATCCAGCCCGGCGCCGTCATCATCGACGTCGGCATGAATCGCAAGCCGGACGGCAAATTAGCGGGCGACGTGAATCCCGATGATGCCAAGGCGCTGGCCAGCGCATATACGCCGGTGCCGGGGGGAGTTGGCCCTTTGACCATCGCGATGTTGATGGCGAACGCGGTGGAGCTCGCCGAACAGCACCTATGCTCCGGGTAGGCCCGTGCTCAGAGTAGGATTGACCGGCGGTTTAGCCTGCGGTAAGAGCTTCGTTGGCCACGCGCTGGCCGATCTTGGCTGCTACCTCATCGAAGCGGACAAGTTGGGTCATGAGGTGATGCTTCCGGGCGGGGAAGCTTACGCCGCCATCGTGCGGGAGTTCGGGTCCGCCATCCTGGACGGCGAAGGGCGCATCAACCGGCGCAGGCTGAGTGGCATCGTTTGGGACAACGCGGAGCGCCTGGAAAAGCTGAGTAGCCTGGTCCACCCGCCCGTTCAGCAGCGCGAGGAAACCAGGATGGCGGAAATCGCACGTACAGACCGGCGCGCCATCGTAGTTGTGGAAGCGGCGATTCTGGTTGAAACTGGTAGATATAAGAGTTTCGACCGATTGATTGTCGTCACTTGTACGCCCGAACATCAAATGGAACGCGCCTTGCAGCGGGGTTCGTATAACAAGCAGGAGATTCTGGCGCGCCTGAGCAGGCAGTTGCCTTTGGAAGATAAGTTGCGCGTGGCCGATTATACGATTGATACTTCCGGCTCAGAGGAAGCGACGCTGGAGCAGGTGCGAATGGTCTACGGTAAGCTGCGGAGTTTAACAGTATGAAATTGCGCATTTTTGTGATTACCGCCCTCCTGGTGAGTGGATTTCTGCTCATCACGAGCAAGACGGATTGGGGACAACGCCAAATCTTAACTCCCGTGGCAAGTTCCGTGCCGCTGTGGTCAGGCCCATTGGCGGCGCACGCCACCGGCCTCAGTTCCGATGAGATGAACAACATCGACATCTACAAGTCCTCACATCTCGCCACCGTGAACATCACCAGCACAGTTTACCGGCGCACCATTTTCATGGAGGTTTATCCATCGAAGGACCAGGGTTCGGGCTTTCTGATCAGCGCCGACGGCAAAATCCTTACGAACAACCATGTAGTGGCCAATGAGCGCCAGCTGGAAGTAACGCTGACCGATCAATCGCGCTACAAGGCCCAACTATTGAGCCGCGACGAAGCCAATGATCTGGCGCTGCTGCAGATCATGCCGCGCGGCAAGCTGCCATCGCAGCGCCTGGGCGATTCGGATGCGCTGCAGGTGGGCCAGAAGGTGCTGGCGATTGGCAATCCTTTCGGCCTGGAGGGCACTTTGACCACCGGCATCGTAAGTTCACTGGGGCGCAGTATCCGCGGCGAGAACGAGCGGACGCTGGAAGGCCTCATCCAGACCGACGCCGCCATTAATCCGGGAAACAGCGGCGGTCCGCTGCTCGATTCGGCCGGCAATGTGGTCGGGATCAATACGGCGATTCTGGGGCCGAACGGCGGCAACATCGGTATCGGATTTGCCATGCCCATCAATCGCGCAAAATTGATGTTGGACGATTTTCAGGCTGGCAGAAAACGTCCCAAGCTGGGAGTGTCGGTGGTGCCTATTGCCGGCGATTACGCGGATGCGCTGCGTTTGCCCACTCAGGGGGGACTGCTAATCCAGCAGGTGGATGCCGACTCCGCAGCCGCGCGTGCCGGATTGCGGGGCGGGCGGCAGGAGGTGCAGATCGGGAACGCGGAGGTGCTGGTGGGTGGCGATCTCATCATGTCCATCGACGGCAAGCCGGTGGATCGCGACGATGCCATCAGCCGCGCCTTGGCAAGCAAACGCACCGGAGATTCGCTCGAGTTGACAATTTTCCGGGCCGGCAAGACGATGAATGTGCGCGTACGCCTGGGCGACGAAGGCGCTATCTGATATAGCGCAACGCGCTTCGCGTTCCGCGTTCACACCGTGCGAACACTCTTCACGATCAGTCGTTCGCACGAAACGCATAGCGAAAGCTGTTCGCGGCCAATTCATCGGCTGGCAATCCGAACATTTTCTCGGCTAGTTCGTATTCGCGCGTGAGCGTGGTGCGAAAAAATGCCGGATCGTCGGTGTGAATGGTTATGGGCACGCCCGCGTCATAGAGCTTGCGCAGCGGATGCGCCCCCAAAGATGCGACCGCACCCGTGCAGACGTTACTCGATATACAGACTTCGAGTGGTATGTTATCCGCGCGAAGTTGAGCCATTAATGCTGGGTCCTGCGCCGCGGCAATGCCATGCCCGATGCGCTCCGCTCCAATCGCCAGCGCGCCCCACACCGATTCCGGCCCCGCCGTCTCTCCGGCGTGACACACCAGATGCAGACCAGCGTCGCGGACATAAGCGAACACGTCACGGAACCAATGCGCCGGCCCGCGCACTTCATCTCCGCCGATTCCATATGCGATAGTTCCCTGATCGCGCCGCGACACGGCGAACTCGGCCACCCTCATCCCCTTCTCGGGACCGAATTGCCGGATGGCATCCAGAATCCATAACGTCCGGACCGGGGAAAGCTCGGATTCGCGCCAGATCGCGTCGTAAACAGCAGCCAGATCCTGCTCTTTCCATAGCACCACGCCCGCCGATAAAGTAATCTCGGCATAAGTCACGCCCTGGCTGGCCAATGAATGGAGTAAGTGGCGTGTCGCCAGCGCATAATGCTCGGGCTTTTCAAGTTTCTTGCTAACCCATATGTAACCCTGCAGGAACTCGGGGAACGATGCGCACGTTAAACGCGCTTCAATCTCCTCGCGTGTTAACGACGGGTCGATCGCCAGCAGCGTTTCCGGAGCAATCGATCCCTCCAGATGAACGTGTAGCTCAGCTCGTTTCATTGTGGAACAACCGTTCCTAACTCCTGCATAGTTACAGCCCTCTGCCATAATAACTGTGCATGACTCCGCAAGAAATCGAGGCCATCCTCAACGGCACGCATGGCGATCCGTTCTCCGTGCTGGGGCCGCATGAAAGTACTGGCGGCTGGGAGGTGCGCGCGTTTCTTCCACAGGCCATGGATGCCGCCGTGGTGGCGGCCGATGGCGCGCTGGTTCCGATGCGCAAAACGCGATCTGAAGGACTGTTCGTCGCTACCCTGGCACAGGATCCGGGAAGCTACAAACTGCGCCTTACGCTGTGGAGCGGCGCCGTGGCTGACATCGAAGACCCGTATCGATTTCCGCGTCTGATCTCCGATTTCGATCTGCACATTCATGGCGAGGGAACGCAGTATGAGAGCTACCGCACCATGGGTGCGCACATGGTTGCGTGCCTGGGCGTGCAGGGTGTCCGCTTCGCCGTATGGGCGCCCAACGCGGAAGTAGTCAGCGTTGTCGGCGACTTTAACGATTGGGACGAGCGGCGGCATCCCATGCGTTCGCGAACCGGAGGAATCTGGGAAGTCTTCCTCCCCTATGTCGGCGCGGGCACCAATTACAAATACTCAGTCCGGGCGC
>DATHNM010000311.1:0-5523 GCA_035486095.1 Bryobacteraceae bacterium | reverse complement strand
AGCGCCGGACAGCGCGTGATTGCGAATCCGAACGATTCTGTCCAGGAAGGTGTCAAGGTTCATCCGGTGCTGGTGGCGGGCGTCGCGGGCGGATCAAAACCCTCGCACTAGCTCGTGCCCTTCCCGTCTCTCGCGTACTCTGAAAGAACACGCACCGCTCCTTACCGACGGCCGCGTGCCTGGAACCGGACATCATGAATCAGATCAGCTTGAAAAAGATCAGCGTCGTATTACTCTGTTTGCTGCTACTCGCGCCGGCGGGTTATCCGGCCCCTCCGGACTACCCAAGCAAGCTGTTTGACCGGCTGAAGCAGCCCTACGTGGAACATTCCATTGCCCCGGTGGATCTCACTAATTCGCCGCGGATCCGGCAATTACTGCGCTCCGGCAACATTTATCTTTCGCTCTCGGACGCCATCGCCCTGGCCATCGAAAACAATCTCGATATTCAACTGGAGCGCTACAATTTGCCGGCCGCCGATGCGGAGCTGCTGCGCGCCAAGGGCGGCGGCTTGGTGCGAGGTATAACGTACAGCGTGTTCGAGGTGCCGGTGGGTGTGGGTGGGCCGGCCAGTCCACTGGTAACATCCGCGGCCACGCCTAGCGTGGGCGCCGCGGGCTCGGTTCCAACCAATCCTTCCGAACTCGGTGCCTTGTCCGAACAGCAGGACAACTTGTCGCTGTTGCAGACCGTTCCGCTCTCGCTGGGGCCGGCGATTCCGCAGTTCGATCCCGCGCTGAACGGGCAGCTCAATTGGACGCATCAGAGCACGCCCGATACAGATCCCTCGGCCTACGGCTCCAACGCTCTTTCCGGCAGCACCACCAATGCCAATGCAAGTTATACACAAGGGTTCGGGCCGGGCACCGAACTGACCGCCGGGTTCGACAATGCCCGCTTCACCACCAACTCCTTGCAGAGTGCTTTTAGCCCCTACACCGCCTCCAGTCTCGGATTCACCGTGACCCAGCCCTTGTTGCGCGGGTTCGGCCTGGCAGTGAATCGCCGCTTCATTCGCATTTCGAAGAACGAGCAGAGAATCGCTGGGCTGCTGGTGCAGCAGCAGCTGATCGCCACCGTCTATGGCGTGGTGCGGCTCTATACCGATCTGGTGGCGCTGTTTGAGGACGTGAAGGTGAAGGAAGAAACCCTGGCATCGGCCCAGAAGCTGTACACCGACACCAAGTCCGAGGTGGATGAAGGCACCCAGGCGCCGGTGGAACTGACGCGCGCCAACGCTCAGGTGTATACGCTGCGCCAGGATTTGATTGATTCGCGCGGGCTGCTGGAGGAGCAGGAAGCGATCGTCAAGAACGTGATCACCCGCCGCACCGACAACGATCCGGAGATACTGAACGCCGGCATCATTCCCACCGATTCCATTGAGGTTCCCGGGACCGACGAAACCCGGCCCCTGCAGGATCTGGTCACCCAGGCGTTCAGCAACCGGCCCGACTTAAGGCAGGCCGGCGTACAGATTGAGAATACGCAGATCAGCCTGCAGGGCGCGCGCAATGGCTTGCGGCCAGAGGTGGACTTAGTAGGTACGGCCCAGAACAGCGCCCTGGCCGCGCAGTTGAACCCGCTGGTTCCTCCCATCGATTCGCCGCTGTTGGGTGGCTATGGCAACGCATTGGAGCAACTGGCCACGCGCAAGTACCCCACCTACGGGATCGGGCTGAACATTACCTTGCCGCTGCGCAATCGGATCGCCCAGGCCGACGTGACGCGCGATGAGATCCTGCTGCGGCAGAGCCAGGTGCTGGAGCAGCAGCTTCACAAACAGGCGCAACTGGAAGTGGAGGACGCCCTGATCGCCATGCGGCGGGCCCGGGCGTCTTACGAAGCGGCGGTAGAGACCCAAAAACTGCAGCAGGAATCGCTCGATACCGAGCAGGCCAAATTTGAAGTGGGCGCCTCCACCAGCTTCTTCATCATTCAGTATCAAAGCTTTCTGGCGCAGGCCCGTTCCACGGTGGTGGTGGCCAAGAGCGCCTATCTGAAGGCGCGTGCGGCCCTGGAGCGCGCCACCGGCACGATCTTGGACGACAACCATGTGTCCCTGGGGGATGCGATTCGCGGGCGCTGATCATCACTTTTCTTGATTTGCATTGCATGCAGCGCGCCATTACAATGTTTCATTAGAACCAAAGTTACGAAGGGGCGTCAGGGATGGACCCCCGGTTTCATTGACCGGGATGCTTCAAAAGCGATAGACTTTCCTCTTGGTTCTCGGTCGGAAAGTCACGACCTTCCAATATTTTTAGAACTTCGAGGAGGCTTAATCGGTGTCAGAGAAATTGCGGCATATTTTTACGTCGGAATCCGTGAGCGAGGGACATCCCGACAAGATGGCGGACCAGGTTTCCGACGCGGTGCTGGACGCCGCGCTGGCGGTTGATCCCATGAGCCGTGTGGCTTGCGAAACGCTGGTCACCACGGGAATCTGCGTCGTGGCAGGCGAAATCACGACCAAGGCTGTTTTGGATATTCCGAAACTGGCTCGCGAAGTGATCGCGGATATAGGGTTTACGGACGCCAAGATGGGCTTCGATGCCAAGACCTGCGGCATCCTGAATGTAGTCCAGACGCAATCCCCCGACATCGCCATGGGCGTGGACACCGGCGGCGCCGGCGACCAGGGTTTGATGTTCGGTTTTGCGACCGATGAAACGCCTGAGTTGATGCCACTCCCCATCATGCTCGCCCACAAACTGGTTCGCCAGCAGAGCGAGATCCGCCGGACGGGCAAGCTCACCTATCTGCGTCCGGACGCCAAGAGCCAGGTTTCCGTGGAGTATCACGGCAACAAGCCGGTCCGCATCGATGCCGTGGTTCTTTCCACGCAGCACGATGACGATGTGACCACCGAGCAACTCCGCGCCGATGTGAAGAAGTTCATCATTGACCCGGTGGTTGGCGGGAATCTGGTGGATTCGCAAACCAAGTACCATGTGAACCCCACGGGCCGTTTCGTCATCGGCGGGCCGCACGGCGACACCGGTCTCACCGGCCGCAAGATCATCGTGGACACCTACGGCGGCATGGGCCGTCATGGCGGCGGCGCGTTTTCGGGCAAGGATCCGACGAAGGTGGATCGCTCGGCGTGCTACATGGCGCGCTACGTTGCGAAGAACATCGTCGCCTCAGGCCTGGCTTCCCGCTGCGAAGTGCAGCTGGCGTACGCCATCGGCGTGGCCGAACCCGTTTCCATCATGGTGGATACGTTCGGAACCGGCAAAGTGGAGCAACAGCATCTGGTGGAACTGGTTCGCCAGAACTTCAAACTCACGCCCAAAGGCATGATCGAAACGCTGAAATTGCGCCGCCCGGTGTATCGCAAGACGTCGTACTACGGCCACTTTGGACGCACCGAAGAAACCTTTACCTGGGAATTGACCGACAAGGCGGAAGCGCTTAAGGAAGGCGCCAAGCTCTCCGCCGTCGCCAAATAAAGGTTGCAAGTAACAATTGCCTCTACCGGGGGCTCATGCTTCAATAGAAGCAGGGGTCCCCGTGCCTCGTTTTGCCACTCCTAAATGCTAGTCGAAGGTTGTAAGCACGAAATCGAAATCACCGTTCCGGTGGACGACATCGCCCGCGAGACCGATCGTGTTGTCGCGGACATCCAACAGAAAGCCAAACTGCCCGGTTTCCGTCCCGGCAAAGCGCCCGCCAGCCTGATCCGCAGCAAGTTTTCCAAGCAGGTGCGGGAAGACGTTCTGGAAAATCTTCTGCCGAAATTCTTCCGGCAAAAGGTGGAAGAAGAACATCTCGAAGTAGTGGGGCGTCCGAATGTGAAGGACGTTCACTTCCACGAAGGCGAGCCGCTGCGCTTCAAAGCCGAGTTTGAAGTGGCGCCCGAGATCGAGCTCAAGGATTATCGCGGCGTGACGGTTCACTACAGCGAGCCCGAAGTCACGGACGAAGACATCGCGAAGCGCCTGGACGAAATCCGCGAGCAGAAGTCGCAGTTCGTAAACGTTGAACCGCGCGCGCTGGTGGATGGCGACTACGCGGTGGTTTCGCTCGACAGCCTTTCGGGCGTCGACCAGGCCATTCATCAGGACGAGGTTGTGCTGCACGTGGGTGACCCGGACACCATGGCCGGTTTCTCCGATGCGCTGCGCGGCATGACGCCGGAGGAAGAAAAAGAGTTCGAAGTCACCTATCCGGAGGACTTTGGGCAGGAACGGCTGGCGGGGAAAACGGTCCGTTTTCGCTCCAAGCTCACCACCATTCGCACCAAGGAATTACCGGAGCTGAACGACGAGTTCGCGCAGGATCTGGGCGATTATCAAACCTTGGACGATCTGCGCGAAGCCGTGCGTAAAGCCATCTTTCACGAGCGCGAATATGCCGCGCAACAGAAGGCCAAGGATCAGCTGATCAACAAGCTGATCGACACGCACGAGTTTCCCGTACCCGAAGCGTATATCGAACGTCAGATCGAATCACAGCTCGAAAACCAGTTCCGGGAATTGACCGAGCGCGGCATCGATCCGAGCAAGCTGAATATTGACTGGGCGAAGCTGAAAGACGCCCAGCGTCCCAAAGCGCTGCACGACGTGAAAGCGTCATTGCTGGTGGATAAGATTGCCGAGCGGGAAGCCATTGCGCCAACCAACGACGAAGTGGACGTCGAAGTGCAGCGCATCGCCAAGCAGCAGCGCGAGCCGGTGGCCGCCGTGCGCAAGAAACTGCAAAAAGACGGCGTCCTCAGCCGGATCGCCTATCAGATTCGCAGCAACAAAACACTCAACTTCCTGTTTGAGCACGCACGCAAGGAAGCCGGCCAGCCCGAACCCCCGCAAGAACCAGCAGCCGAATAGACGCAGCCGTCATCTCATCGATTGAGTGCCTACATCGAGTGCTGTATTGACGAAAAAAGTTCCCGTTCACCTTTTGGCGCTGAGCGTGGGCGTCATCGTTGCAAATATTTATTATGCGCAGCCGCTGCTGGCCGCAATGGCGCAAACTTTTTCGGTAAGCGTCGGCATGATTGGCCTGGTGGCGATGCTCACCCAGGTGGGCACAGCTATCGGGATGCTGGTTTTCGTGCCGCTGGGCGACAGTCGCGACCGGCGGGCGCTGCTCACCGCGCTGCTGTGTGGCGCCTGCGTCGCATTACTCGGCGTGGCCACGGCCCGCAATCTGATCTGGGTCTCGATCGCCAGTTTTGCCGTGGGCGCGTGCGGCGCCGCCGTGCATGTGATTGTGCCGTTTGCCGCGCAGCTTGCACCGGAAGAGAGCCGCGGTCAAGTGCTTGGAACCGTCTTCAGCGGTCTGCTGATCGGAATTTTGCTGGCTCGTACTTTCAGCGGCGTAGTGGCTTCGTTCTTCGGATGGCGGTCGGTTTACATAATCGGGGCGTTCGCCATGCTGGGTTTAATGCTGTTGCTGCGCGCCCGATTGCCAAAAGTTGCGCCGCAGAGCAACCTGCGCTGGCCGCAACTGATGCGGTCCCTGCTGGATTTGGTGCGCGCTCATCCGGCGCTGCGTGAATCGGCATTCCTGGGTGC
>DATHNM010000310.1:0-3992 GCA_035486095.1 Bryobacteraceae bacterium | reverse complement strand
GACCATTCCGTGGATTGCGGCGCCGCGCCCACCTGAATTTGCTTACGAGCCGCCTGGAACCCGAACATCTGGACTTCCAGCGTATAGGTTCCCGGTGCAAGATCTGGCAGTTGGTATGCGCCAGACTCGTCGGTGGTGGTTACCGCGCGGTGGTCGCCCAGGGTTGCAGTTACCGTTGCTCCCGGTAGCGGCTGGCCGCCGAATTTAACGGTTCCTGATTGCGTAACCGTGGTTTGCGCGCACAAAAACGCACTCAATACCACGAGCAAAGAAAATCGGAGCACTAGCTAAAGGATCGCACTTCCCCGCCTAACCGTTACCAAAATCGGTGTAAAAGAGGGTAAACGTCCCAGCTTACTTGGCTTGCAAAAGCACTACCGTGATGTTGTCTGGACCGCCGGCCTGCTTGGCAGCCTCAATCAGCCGTTCGCATTTTGCCTGGAGGGACCCGTTGCCGGACAACCGGTCCGCTATGACGCCGGCCTCAATTACGCCGTGCAGTCCATCACTCGAAAGCAGGATCAACGCGCCCGATTGTGGGCGAACGGTATAAGAGTGCACGCGCAACTCCGGGCTGACGCCAATGGCCATGGTGAGCACGTGCCGCATGGGGTGAGTCTTCAGGCTGGCTTCCTCGATCCCGAGTTTGCGGCCAACTTCGTTTACCCAGGTCTGATCTTCGGTGATGCCGGTGAGTTCGCCTCCGTTGTACACGTAGGCCCGGCTATCGCCCACGCTGGCGATCAGAAGTTCGGGTCCGGATTCGAGAGCCGCCAGCAGGGTGGTGCCCATGCCTTCCAATTCCGGATCGCCCGCCGCCGCCTTCATTACGCGCAGGTTGGCCTCGCGAAACGCCTGAAAGAGAGTTTCCGCGTCCGGGAGCGACGCACTCTGAATGACGGCCGCCACCGTATCAACGGCCAGCTTAGACGCGTGCTCGCCCGCCTGAGCGCCTCCCATGCCGTCCGCCACGATGTAAACGTGGTCTTTAGGAGAGATCAGGTAGCAGTCTTCGTTGTTTTGGCGGACGCAGCCAGGATCGGATAAACCGAACGCTTCCAGCATGAGCTTTTTGGATTATACCCGTTTCCCCGATTTCGAGAACCGCTTTTGGTACCTAAAATCTGATTCAGGGCTTGTCAGGCTGTAGAACGGCCTTCAACTGCCAGTACGCGCTCTCTTCGTAGTTGGTCTTCAAACGCTCCAGGCCCTCGGTCTGCGAGTCGCCGGGGCGGGGGCCGCTGCGCTTATCACAGCGTTCCAGCAAGAGCGCGGCTACCGCATCGTCAGGGTCGTGTCCCAGAACAGTGTGGAACCGCTCGGCGGCGGCGGTGAAACTTCCGGCGCGCCACAGCGCGTAACCCAAATTGAACTGATACACCGAATCGCTGCTGTCGCCCTCCAGGGCCTTGCGAAAGTTATCGACGGCCGCAGGAATAACATTGGCGCGAGATTCAGCCGCGGCCAGGTTGTTGTATACCTCGCTCAATGGAATTACGCGCGCCACCATCTGGAACGCCGCTTGGGCGCCGGCAAAATCGCCCGTGTGATAGCGGCACAGGCCCAGAAAAAAATTGGCTTCGTGATAATGGACGTCTCCGGGCGATACCTTTTGGAACCACTCGGCGGCCGAGCTGTATTCCTTCTTGCTCCAGAGCAGGCGGCCAAGCTGAAAATCGGGCAGCGAATAGTGAGCGTCCAAGTGCGCCGCCTGGGTGAAAAAACGATGCTTGTCGTCGCCGTTGGTGGCGAGCAATCCGCGCGTATAATTCTCCACCGCGTCCACGCGCACCGCCGGGTGGCGCTGCCGGAATTCCGCTTCCGAAGGCGCGCTGGCGGGTTTCAAATAACGCAGCGTTTGCCAGGCCAGGTGCTCTTGCAGCGCTGCCAGATCTTCCAGCGCGCCCACTTCGCGGAACTCGGGGCCTTGCTTGACGTGTTTCAAGTCCAGCACTCGCGCGGTGATCTGAATCGACCCCAGGCTCTTGGCGGCGGAGTCGGGAACGGCTTTCACCTCGTACTGGCCGAAGATCACCAGTTCGGCGTCCAGTTCCTCGCCTATTTTGACCACCGACGCCTTGGTGAGCAGCGCGTAGGGCCGTAGGGACAGGCGGCTATAAGCCTCAATGCGGTCGTCCCGGTCGAGCGCCATCAGTCCTTCGGAGGCAAGCCCTTCGCGCACCGATTCAGCCAGGCTCTCGCCAATCCAATCCAGATTGGAACTCTTCGAATCGGCGTTGGAATTCTTGGAAAGGTTAAAAAAAGGCAAAACCAGATAGGTAGCGGCCTGCACGGGCGGGAGCAAAACGCAAACACTTACAAGAGCACACAAAAATCGGAGCACAAATCCATTTTAGACGAATGCGAGGCGGCAGCCGGCGGACTGCCACCTCCAAGAGGCCACGGGAACCGGCCTCCAAACACGCAGAGACGTCAGTTGGTGGCGTTCGAATTTTTGTCGAACACTACACGGGTGTTGGTTCCACCAATGTGGATTTCTTCCACTTGCATGCCGTTCAGACGGACGGCTGTTCTGGAAAACTTCTGATTGTCATTCTGCACCGTCACCGGTGCTTCAGTCACGGTCTTGCCCTGCTTAATGACCGCGGTCTTGTCCTTCAATTCCAACTTGTAGTCGCCGGCCTTCAGTTGGGACCCATTAATCATGACGGGCTGGTAGAACGTAACGTTGTAACTGCTCGCGGCGCTTGCCACGGCCAACGCGATGGATGCAAATCCGATTAGAATATTCTTAACCATACTTGTAACTCCTCAACTTAAACTTACTAACTACACGTACTTATACGTTGAAGATGAATTTGTGTTCCGAAGATATTCAGATATTTTCAGGATTAAAACGCGCTGGAGCGCTGCAGGATCGCGAGCGTCTCGGCTTGCACTTGCGGGTCGTCGCCGAAGCCCTCTATCCAATGCACCCCTTGTTCTTTTCGAAACCAGGTTAGTTGCCGTTTAGCGTAGCGGCGAGTTTCCAGTTGTGTGGACTCGAGCGCCTGCTCTACGTCGATGTGTCCCTGCACCACTTTCAGCGCCTGCTTATAGCCGAGCGCTTCAAACGGTTTCGCGTCCGGCGGAACACCCGCGAACAGCAAGCGGCGAACTTCGTCTGCAAGGCCGCCTGGCTGGAACATTTCTAGAGCACGCTGATTCAATCTTGCATACAGCTGTTCGCGCGGCGGGTCCAATCCAATTTTGATGGGATGAAAACCACTCAGTGCATCGCGCCCGCGTTCAAACATATTGGATAGAGGCGCTCCGTCCAACAAGCGAACTTCCAACGCGCGCATGGTCTTGTTCTTGTCGTTGGGATGAATGCGCGCCCCGGACGGCGAATCCAACCGCGCCAGAATGCGATGCAGACTCCCCGGCCGCTTCAATTCCCGCTGCTGCAACCGGGCACGAAGAATATCGTCGCGCGCAGGTCCCGGTGACAGGCCCATTAAAAGGCCACGGAGGTAGAAACCGGTGCCTCCCACCAGCAGCGGCACGCGGCCGCGACCGGAAATTTCGCGGATCGCCGCCTCGGCCGCGCGCGCATAGTCGCCCGCCGTGAACAATTCCGCGGGTTCCACAATATCGATCAGGTGATGAGGAACGTCCTCGCGTTCGGCCGGTGGAACCTTCGCCGTTCCGATATCGAAGCCGCGATAGACCTGCAGCGAATCGCAATTGACGATCTCGGCGCCGAGAGCGCGTGCGATGTAGAGAGAGAGATGGCTCTTGCCCGAACCGGTGGGCCCAATTACGACGGGAAGAGGAATCAAATGCTGGTCAGCCACGCCCGCCGATGGTAACGCGCAGGCGCTGTTCCACGCGTGGGGGCAGCCCGATGGGCTAGCGAATGCTAGTCGATGAAGCCACGCCAGGTTTTGCCGCGCCCATCGCGCAGCACAACTCCGAAGCTATCGGAAACACCGGTGATGGTGCGGCCGTTCGCATCGCGAAACGTATAGCGCACCGATTCTTCACCCACC
>DATHNM010000309.1:0-13996 GCA_035486095.1 Bryobacteraceae bacterium | reverse complement strand
TTGAGTCTCTGCCGGGCCTGTTTTTGGTCTTCACGTCTGAACTGAAAATCGTTTCGGTAAGCGACGCTCTGCTGGAGGCGACTATGAACCGGCGCGAGGACGTGCTGGGCCGCAGCGTCTTCGATATCTTCCCCGAGCAGCCTGGCTCCCCCGCGATCGCCAATTGGCGCGCCTCCCTCGAGCGGGTTCGTCAGAGCGGCGCTCCCGACACCATGGCCATCCAGAAGTACGACATCCGGCGCGCGGACGGCTTAGTGGAGGAGCGTTTCTGGAGCCCGATGAACTCCGGCGTCGTGAACGCCGACGGCAGGCTGGGGTATTTCATCCATCGGGTGGTGGATGTAACCGAGTTCGTGCGGCAAAAATCGCAAACCGGGAGCGAACAGTCCGAGCCGCTCACTCGCGTGGAGCAGATGGAGGCGGAGATCTTCCAGAATTCAGCTGAACTGCAGGCCGCCAACCGCCGGCTGCACGACGCCAATGCGCAGCTAAGCGAAGCCAAGGCCGACGCCGAGGCTGCCACACGCGCCAAGAGCACGTTTCTATCTACCATGTCGCACGAAATCCGTACGCCCATGAATGCCATTCTGGGTTACGCGCAGTTGATGCTGCGGGATCCCACTTTGGGCCAGGACGCCAAAGCGAATCTGGCCATCATCGGCCGCAGCGGCGAGCATCTGATGGGCCTGATCAACGATGTTCTGGATATGTCCAAGATCGAGGCTGGCCGCACCGAGATCAAGCCGGTAACGTTCAATCTTCCCAGGCTCCTGGAAGATCTGGCGGCCATGTTCCGCCTGCGGGCTGAAGCCAAGGCGCTGGGGTTCGAAATGCTGGTGGACGGGGAATTGCTGCCGTACGTGATAGCCGACGAAGGCAAGCTGCGCCAGGTGCTGATCAATCTGCTGGGAAACGCGATCAAGTTTACCGCGCACGGCCAGATCAAGATGCGCGTCACGTTGCAGAAAAAAGCACGGGAACAACCCAGCCAGATCTGGTTTTCGGCTGCGGTGGAGGACACCGGGTCCGGTCTCACGGACGAGGAACAAGGGATGCTGTTCGAGCCATTTATGCAAACCAGGCGCGGCATGCAGAGCCAGGAGGGAACCGGATTGGGGCTGGCCATCAGCCGTAAGTATGCGCGCCTGATGGGAGGCGATATCACGGTTGACAGCCAGCGGGGCCGGGGATCGATTTTCCATCTGGAGCTTCCGGTGGAGCGCGGCAATGCCGGAGTGGCCCTTCGATCCGCCGGTTCAGGCCGTGTTGTGGGGATACATAAAGGCGAAGAAGTACCCAGGATTCTGGTCGCCGACGATCAACCCGAGAACCGGGACTGGCTGATGAAATTGCTCACCGCCATCGGGTTTTCGGTGCAGGTGGCCGATAACGGTGAAACTGCGGTGGAAAAATGGGGCGAGTGGAGCCCGCAGCTGATCCTGATGGACGTGCACATGCCGGTGATGGACGGGCTGGAGGCGACGCGCCGGATCAAAGCGGATCCGCGGGGAAAAGAAACGGCGATCATGGTTCTGACAGCGAGCGCGCTCGAGGAAGACCGTCAAGTTGTGTTTCAGAGCGGAGCCGACGCGTTCCTGGCGAAGCCCTGCCGTGAAGACGAGCTGCTCGAGAAGATGCGCGCCCTTTTGCATCTTTCCTATGATTACGACGAAATGGCAAAGGAGGGAGGGCCGGCCGCGGGCGGGCTGAGCGATTTGAGTCCCGAGAAACTGGCGCAGCTTCCGCAAAAGCTGATCGAAGAACTTCGTAGCGCCACTTTAAGCGGCAGCAAGAGGCGCCTGGATAAGCTGATCCTCAACGTGCGCGCAACCGACAACAGCGGATCCGCCGATGCCTTACAGGCACTGGCCGACAGATACGACTACGATGCCCTGACCCGCTTGCTCGAGCAAGTGCATCATCCATAAATGTAAGCCTCATGCCCGCCGCTTCAAGAAGCAACCTTGCGCGCCGATATGAGCATTGAACGCCTGAAAAGTTTTAGCTGCAAGTGCGGGCCGCCGCCACCACGCCAGAGGAACCGTGCCTGTGACTCAGAACGACATCATGATCGTGGACGATAACCCCGCCAACCTGAAGCTGCTGGAAGACATGCTGGTGCAGGAGGAGCACGAAGTGCGTTCCTTCCCGCTGGGCCGGCTGGCGCTGGCGGCGGCGATCAGCGATCCGCCGGACTTGATTCTTCTGGATATCAACATGCCGGAAATGAACGGCTACCAGGTGTGCGAACGCCTGAAGGCCAACCAGGCACTCTCCCATATTCCTGTCATTTTCCTGAGCGCCCTGAACGAGATCGAAGACAAGGTCAAGGGTTTTCAATCCGGCGCCGTGGATTACATATCGAAACCTTTCCAGTTTGAAGAAGTTCACGCGCGCGTGGAAACGCATCTCAAACTGCACGATCTGCAGCAGGCCTTGAAGCTGCAGAATGAGTGCCTGGAGCAGGCAGTGGCCAGCCGGACGCGCGAACTGGCGGAAGCCAACCAGCGGCTCACCATCCTGGACCGTTCCAAGGACGAGTTCCTGGCGCTGATCTCCCACGAGTTCCGCACCCCGCTGCACGGGCTTCTTGGCGCCGGGGAAATCATTCTGGACAAAATGCCGTCCACCGCAGAGAATCTCCAATTGGAAGGGATTTTTAAACGCTCCCGCAAGCGCATTCTCTCCATCCTCGACGATGCCATGCTGCTAACCGAAATCGATATCAGTGGGGAACAATTCCGGGCCGCACAGGTTTCCTTGAGCGTGGTGCTGGCTCGCGCCATCGAGAGAACGGCCGAGTTGGCCGAAGCCCGCAGCGTGGCGCTTACTCCGCCAACCGTTGGCTGGGACCTGGTTCTGGGAGACGAGGAATTACTGGTCAGGGCCTTTCATGCCTTGCTGGAAACGGCCGTCAAGTTCTCCGAGGTAGGCCAGACCGTCCGTCTGTCCAGCGATTTTTTTCCCGATTCACCCCAGGTCACCATCGATGGTTATGGCCGGAGCATCCCGATCGATCTGCTGCCGAAGTTCTTCGATATCTTCTCCATCGTGGAACCCATTACACCGGGCGGCGACCTGGGGCTGGGGCCACCCATGGCGGAGCGTATTCTCTCCTTGTTCGGCGCCTCGGTCAGCGTGGCCAACCTGGATCCGTCCGGAATACGGCTCAGCGTGTCGCTCAGGCATAACACTCCCAGCGGCCCAGCGGCATAAACGGGCGCCCGAAAAATCCAAAGCCCCAGCCATGGGCTGAATTCTGTAAAATGAAATTTCACGCCGCGACCGGCTTTTTCGCCGAGGCGATGAAGCCGTCATTTACTTACAGGAGTTCAGGAGTTCAATGCCAGTCACACAAGCGGGACTTGAAGGAATTGTCGCCGCCGAATCGAATATCTGTTTCATTGATGGAGATTTGGGAATACTGAGTTACCAGGGATATAACATCCACACCCTGGCCGAGCATGCAACCTTTGAGGAAGTCATCTACCTGCTCTGGCACGGTAAGCTGCCTAAGCAATCCGAACTGGACGCCCTCAAAACGGATTTGGTGCGCTACCGGCCCATCCCCAAAGAGGTGGTCGAGTTTCTGGGGAAAGTGCCGCAGGGCTCACCCATGGACGTGCTGCGCACCGCGGTGTCCATGCTGGGAATATACGATCCGAAATCGCGCGACAACTCCATCGAGGCGAATGTCGAGAAGGCCGCCCGCTTGATGGCGCAGACTTCAACCGTAGTCACCACGTTCGATCGCCTGCGGACTGGCAAGCCGGTGCTGGAAGGCGATCCGAAGCTCGGTTTTGCGGCCAACTTCTTATACACGCTGACCGGCAAAAAGCCGGATGACCTGATGGAGAAGGTGTTCGATGTCGCGCTCACGCTGCATGCCGATCACGAATTGAACGCATCCACTTTCGCCGCGCGCGTGGTGGCAGCCACCTTGTCCGACATCCACTCCGCCGTAACCGCCGGAATCGGAGCGCTCAAGGGACCGCTGCATGGCGGCGCCAATGAAGAAGTGATTCGCATGCTGCTGGACGCGGGCGATGAAAAGACCGCGCTGGCTCACGTACAGGACATGCTGACCAATAAGAAGAAGATTCCCGGTTTCGGCCATCGCGTCTATCGCACGGAGGATCCTCGCGCCACGCACCTGCGGGTATTGTCAGAGGAGTTAGGCCGGCGCACCGGGCACCTGGATTTGTATCTGACGTCCAAGAAGATCGAAGAGACCATCAAGGACCAGAAAAAGCTCAACGCGAACGTCGATTTTTATTCGGCGTCCACTTATTATTCCCTGGGAATTCCGATCGACCTGTTTACCCCCATCTTCGCCGTGAGCCGTATGTCGGGTTGGACCGCGCACGTGCTGGAGCAATACCGCAACAACCGGCTGATCCGGCCGCGAGCGGATTATACCGGCAAACCGGTGGGCGAGAAGTGGATTCCGATCAACGAGCGCTAGGGATTTTAGAGTTGTGGCGCACGCACTCCTGCGTGCCGCGTTCACACTCGTGTGAACGGGCAGGTGTCGAGATGCATCTCGACACGGCAGGCAAGAGTGCGTGCGCCACACGAGACTTCGAACATGCATGATCTGGCATCCTTCCGCGCCAACCTGGATTCCATCGCCCAGCGCCTGGCCACGCGCGGGTATCAACTCGACGTGGAGCAGTTTCGGGCATTGGACGGCGAGCGCCGCGCCGCCCTCACCGAAGCCGAGCAGCTGAAAGCGCAGAAGAACGAACTGAGCGCGCAGATTCCCAAGTTGCGCGCCACGGGCGCCGACATCTCCACCATCCAGCGGGAGAGCCGCGAAATGGGCGACCGTATCACCGCGCTGGATGAAAAAGCCAAAGCCGCCGATGAATCCTTCCGCGAGTTGATGGCCGGTGTTCCCAACGTTCCCCATGAATCAGTGCCGGTGGGCCAGAGCGCGGACGATAATGTCGAGGTGCGCCGCTGGGGCCAGCCCCGGCAGTTCGATTTTTCGCCCAAGGCCCATTGGGACCTGGGGGCCGAGTTGAAAATCCTGGATCTGGAACGCGCCACCAAGGTGACTGGTTCGCGATTTGCCGTTTACTGGGGGATCGGTGCGCGGTTGGAGCGCGCGCTCATCAACTTCATGCTGGACGTGCACACGCGCGAGCATGGATATACCGAGGTGCTGCCGCCGTTCCTGATCAACTCCGCCAGCTTGTTCGGCACCGGGCAGCTTCCCAAGTTCAAGGAAGATCTTTTCAAGATTGAGAACACCGATTTCTGGCTGGCGCCCACGGCCGAGGTTCCCGTCACCAATCTTTTTCGTGATGAAACATTGAATGCCGCCGATCTTCCCATTTCGCTGTGCGCCTACACGCCCTGTTTCCGTAGCGAGGCCGGATCCTACGGTCGCGATGTGCGCGGCATCATCCGGCAGCATCAGTTTCAGAAAGTGGAGCTGGTGAAGTTCACTCTTCCCGAACAAAGCTGGGCGGAGCATGAAAAGCTGACCGCGGACGCCGAGGACATCCTGAAGCGCCTGGGGCTGCCGTTCCGTACTATGGTTCTCTCCACCGGCGACATGAGCGCCTCCTCGGCGAAAACCTACGACCTGGAAGTGTGGCTTCCCGGCCAGAACGCTTATAAAGAAATTTCTTCCTGCTCCAACTTTGAGGCTTATCAGGCGCGGCGCGCTTCCATTCGCACGAAATCGGGCAAAGGGAAGGCCGAGTACGTCCATACGCTGAATGGCAGCGGGCTGGCTGTGGGGCGCACCTGGGTGGCCATCGTGGAGAATTATCAACAGGCCGACGGCAGCGTCATTGTTCCCGATGCCCTGCGTCCTTATCTGGGCGCGGAGCGCCTCGAAGCCGAGTCACAGACCTTCCACTAAAATTCCTGCGGTCCGAAGTCTTTGCCACGCTGAAAGTTGATTCGCGTCAGCGAAGTACGCCCGGCACCGGTCCACGGTCCCGGTGGGTAACCTGAAGCCGGAATCCAAGTCCTGGAGGCAGAATGTTCCGTTTCAGACCGTGGTTGCTGTGTGTGATGGCAATATACATCCTGGCGCTCAGCCCGCAGCTGGGGGCAACTCCGCCCCTCACCACCATCAGCGATACCCTCTTCAACGCGGACGGGACCTTCTTCAACGGCGTTGTTGTCATTTCCTGGCCCAGTTTCGAGGCCTCCGATACTTCCAATGTCGCGGCCGAGACGAATAATGTCCAGATCAACAATGGAATTCTGTTCGTGCAACTGGTTCCCACCACGAATGCGAACACCGCAGCCGTTTACACGGTGCAATACACCAGTTTGGGCGTCACCCAGTTCAGCGAGGCTTGGGCCGTGGCGCCCAGTGATATTCCGCTGCGCGTGCGCGACGTGCGGCTGGCGCCCGGCTCGGTGAGCGGGTCCGCACCCGCGGCAGCCACCATCATCACTATCGCCGACGTTACCGGCCTGCAGACCGCGCTCAACGTCCGGGCGCCGGTAGGCACTGCATTTACCATTTCTCGCTCGGCGGTGATCGATGCCACGGGTGCGATTGATGGGGCGGTGGGCAACCTCTCGGATTGTCTGCATGTAGACGGGACATCCGGCCCGTGTTCCAGCGCGTCCACTACTTTCTTCGATGACGAGATTCCCTCGGGAACTATTAACGGCACCAACGTTGGATTCATTCTGGCCAACGTACCGAATCCCAGCACCAGCCTGGCCCTCTATCGCAACGGATTGCTGCTTACGCAAGGCAGGGATTACACGCTGCTGGCCAACGCGATCACATTTGTCACCGGCGCTATCCCACAGCCCAACGATGTATTGGCGGCATACTATCGCCTGGCGGTGAGCATTCCCGGCGTTGGCTTCGTTGACCAGCAAACGCCTGCCGGAACCGTCAACGGCGTCAACGGCGTATTCACGCTGGCCCAGACGCCGGCCCCCACCGCCAGCCTGGCGGTTTATCGAAATGGCCTTCTCATGACAGCGGGCGTCGACTACACGCTGGGCGGAGCGGTGATCACGTTTATGACGGGTTTAGTGCCCCAAACCGGTGACACGCTTAGCTGCTCCTATCGGATTGCCCAATAGATCACCCGGGTTTCTTAAGGGTGTTTCGCAACCCACCTACGGTCTTTTCTCCGTTGCTCGTAACCTGTGCCCGGTCCAATATGGAAGCAGGCGGACAAGTTATCATGCACGCATTACTGCTACGTTTTTGGCTGCTACGTCTGTGGAAAGATCAACGTGGGCAGGACCTGATCGAATACGGCCTCATGGCGTGCGCCGTTCTGGTGGCTGTGGCCGCTATTCTTCCCACTACTCTGATGCCCACGGTGAGCAACGTTTTCTCGAAAATTGGCAGCGTGCTGAGCAGTAGTTAGCGATCCCGCGCGGGTGCGGGCTTCGATCGGACCAGCAAAATCAAGACCGCTCCCAGCAGTGACGCGCCCGCCAGATACCAGACGCCTGTGGAATAACCGCCCGATGCAGTGCTCAGCACTCCCAGCAAATAAGGACCCACGAATCCGCCCAGATTGCCAATCGAGTTGATGGCGCCGATGGAAGCGGCCGCCGTGGCGCCTCCCAGCAGGTGGTTCGGCAAGGTCCAAAAAGCCGGCAGACGCGCGGTCATCCCGATACCGGCCAGCGAAAACATCAGCACACCCAACGCGACATGATCGCCCGTCCAGATGCTCCCCGCCAACCCAACGGCCAGAGCGAGCAATGCGGCTGCCGTGTGCCACCGCCTTTCACCCGTGCGATCGGAATTCCAGCTTAAGAGCAGCATCGCCGGCCAGGCAGCCAGAAAAGGCAGCGCCGCGATCAGCGCCACCTGGAATGTAGTGAAGCCCGATAGCTTCTGAATCATCTTCGGCAGCCAGAACGTGAATCCGTATTGCCCGCAAGCTCCCAGGAAGTAAACCGCGGTGAGCAGGATTACGTCGCGATTGCCAAAGGCCCTCCAGATGGATTCGCGGGCGCCTTGCCTGGCCTGAGCTTCGCGCTCCAGTTCGCCGGTGATCCATGCGCGCTCATCGTCGGGCAGCCAGCGTGCATCGCGCGGCCGGTCCGTCAGGTAGAACAACGCCACAAATCCCGCGATCACTGCCGGAACACCCTCCAGCACCAGCAGCCAGCGCCAGCCCGAGTAGCCCAGCCAATGAATATTCAGCAGCGCGCCTGAGATGGGAGCGCCGATCACCTGCGCGATAGGAATCGCCGACATGAACATCGCCATGGCACGAGCGCGATCCTGCTCGCGATACCAGTGCGTCAGGTAAACCACCACGCCGGGAAAGAATCCCGCTTCGGCCACGCCCAGGATGAAACGCGCCCAATAGAATTCGTGAGCGGTATGAATCAGTCCGGTGAACGAACCCACCAGCCCCCAGGAAATCATGATGCGCGCGATCCATTTGCGGGCGCTCCACAATTCCACCAGCAGCGATCCGGGAACCTCCAGCAACACATAGCCCACGAAGAAGATTCCCGAGCCCAGACCGAAAACGCTGTCCGAGAATCCCAGCTCGCGCGTCATATCCAGGCCGGCGAAACTGATGTTGATGCGATCCAGAAAGGAGATGATATACAGCAGAAAGAGGAACGGCAGCAGGCGCCGGTTGATGCGCCGCCGCGTTCGTTCAGCGATTTCTGCAACGGGGGCGGACTCGCGCGTGGGAGTCATTCGGTGGAATGGTCAATATATCAGAGACGGCGTTATTGCCAGCCGCCGCCCAGCGCCCGATAGAGCTGAACCACGGACTGCAGCTCCAGCAGCCGCAGTTGAGCCAGCGTGAGCTGGCCGGAGAACAGGTTCCGCTCGGAATCCAGAACTTGCAGATAACTGTCCAGACCGCCGCGATAGCGCAGGTTGGATAAGCGCACGCTTTCAGACAGCGCATGCACCAGCTTTTCTTCCTCCGCACGCTGCTCGCGCGTACGGGTGTGGACCGCCAGTGCATCGGCCACCTCGCGCAGTGCGCCATAAGTGGCCTTCTGATAGGCCACCAGCATCTCGCGTTCTTGAGCTTCGGTTAGCTGAACGCCCGCGCGCAGTCCGGCGTGGAAAATGGGCAGCAGCGCATTGGCGGCAATGGATTCATTGCGCGCCGGGCCGCTGAACATGCCCGCCAGCGAGCGGCTCTGGCTTCCCAGCAGCCCGGTTAGCGTAACATCGGGGAAGAACAGCGCCCGCGCCGCGCCTATTTGCGCGTTCGCCGAAATCAAATTATCCTCAGCCTGCCGGATATCGGGACGGCGCTCCAGCAGCGACGAGGGAAGCCCGGCGGGCAATTCGGGCGCCGCCGCGATCTGTTCCAGGGTCTGGCCGCGCGGCACTTCGGCGGGTGCTTTCGCCAGCAGCAGGTTCAATGCATCTTCGGCCTGCGCAATGGAGCGCTCCACGCTGGGAATTTCCGCAGTCGTGGTGTAGAGGAACTGCGCGGCTTGCTGCACTTCCAGGCCGTTGGCCGCCCCGCGATCCTTGCGCTCCTGAATCAATCGCAGATTGTCGCCCGCGATGTCGTGATTGTGCTGCGCGATTTCCAGCTCTAGATCCAGTTCGCGCAGCTCAAAATACGTGTTCATGACATCCGCGATCAGGGAAATGATCACGCCGTTGCGCGCCTCTTCCGATGCCAGGTATTGGGCGCGCGCAGCCTCATCCAAACGCCGCAGCTTGCCCCATAAATCCAGCTCCCAGGCAAACTGCAAGCCGGACTGTGTGTAGCTGGCCGCCAGATTGGTGCCTGGTGCGATAAATGGCGTGGCGCCTATGGAAGAGCTTCTAACGGAGGTATAGGATCCCTGGGCATCCAAGGTGGGAAACAGATTGGCGCGCGTGATTCCGTATTGGGCGCGAGCTTCCAGGACGCGCTGGGCCGCGATCTGGATATCAAAGTTCTTTTCCAGCGCCGTATCCACTAGTTGCTTCAGCGTTGCATCCTGGAAAAGTTCGAACCACTTCTTGTCGGCGATGGATTCCCTGGTCGCTGGCGCGCCGGGAAACTCCACGGGCAGGCTGGTGGCCGGCCGTTTATAATTCGGTCCCACCAGGCAACCGCACAAGCCGAGAGCGAGAAAAGGAACAACCCAACGCCGCATCAGTCCGTAGCCTCGGCGGGTTGGGGCTCGCGGGCTTTTTGCGTGGCTGATTTACCGCGGCGCTCAACGAAAGTTTCAATAACGAAATATTGAACCGGAACAAAGAAAATGGCGAGCAGCGTAGCCGCGAGCATTCCGCCCAGCACCGCGGTCCCAAGCGAGCGGCGCGATGCCGCACCGGCTCCGGTGGCGACAAACAACGGCACCACGCCCAGGATGAACGCGAACGATGTCATCAGAATGGGGCGCAGCCGAAGTTTGGCCGCGTGCATGGCGGCTTCGCGAACCGGCATGTGTTCCTGCTCGTGGCTGTCTTTCGCGAATTCGACAATCAGAATCGCGTTCTTGGCCGCCAGCCCGATGAGAGTGACGATGCCGATCTGGGTGTAGACGTCATAGGGGAAGTTACGCAAATAGACGGCCAGCAGCGCGCCGAACAATCCCAACGGCAGCGAGAGCAGCACGGCCATGGGAATAGACCAGCTTTCATACAGAGCCGCCAGACACAAAAAGACCAGGACAGTGGCGAAGCCAAAGATCACGCCTTCATGGCCCTGCGCCAGCTTTTGCTGATAGGTTGTGCCGGTCCATTCGTAGCCGTAGCCCGACGGCAGCGTCTGGGCCGCCACTTTTTCCATGACGTCGATGGCCTGTCCCGAACTGACCCCGGGCGCCGGCGATCCCAGAATCTGCACGGCCCGATAACGGTTGTAGCGGAACACCACCTCCGGGCCGGTGGAAGCCTTGATGGACGCCAGCGTACCCATCGGCACCATGTTTCCATCCTGGCTGCGGACATAGAAACGATCGATATCGGAAGGCTGATTGCGAAACTCCGGCTCGGCTTGTATCAGCACCTGCCAGGTATGGCTGAAGCGGTTGAAATCGTTTACATACAAACCGCCCAGAAATGTTTGCAGGGTGTTATAGGCATCGGTCACCGGCACGCCCAGGGTTTGCAGCTTATCCAGATTCATGTCGATGCTGTAGGTGGGCACCGCGGAGCGAAACGTATTGACGGCGGTGCCGATCTCGGGACGCTTACGGGCCGCGTCCACCAGCGCATCGCCGACATTGCTGAGTTCATCCAATTCGCCGCCGCGCCGGTCTTCCAGCATGAATTGAAACCCGCCCGTATTGCTCAGGCCGATAATCGGGGGCAAGCCAAATACTGTGGTGAATGCTTCCGGCACGTCGGCGAAGGCGCGCTGAGAGGCGGCAAGAATGGCGCTGAGCTGCAAGTCTTTCGCTTTGCGCTGCTCCCACGGAGTGGTTACCACCACCATAGTCGCCACGTTCGATGCGGTGGTTCCGGTGGTGAAATCGTTGCCGCCAATCACGAACCAGGATTCCACGCCTTTTACTTTGGCCAGGCGCGCCTCGATCTTTGCGACGGCGGCGTCGGTGCGGTCTATGGACGCCCCATCCGGCAATCGCACAGCAACGAAATACGCTGCTTGATCCTCATCGGGCAGAAATCCCGCGGGCAGAATCTTGAAGAGCCACGCGCCCGCCGCCCAAAAAACGGCCAATCCAAGTAAAGCCAGAGCCGAGCGGCGCAGCATGACGGCCACGCCCGCCAGATAGCGATTGGTGGCCCATTCGAATCCTCGATTAAATCGGGCGAAACAAAACGCCAGCGGTCCGCGCGATTTGCTGTGCGGCTTTAACAACAGCGAACTCAGCGCCGGGCTGAGCGAAAGCGCGCTAAAGGCCGAGAGCAGCACCGAGCTTGCAATGGTTAACGAGAACTGGCGATAAATCTGCCCGCTGATTCCACCCAGGAACGCAACCGGAATGAACACGGCCGCCAAAATACAGGCTATAGCCACCACCGGCGCCGACACCTGGTCCATGGCTCGCAGCGTGGCTTCGCGCGGCCCCATGCCGTCGTCGATATTGCGCTGCACGGCCTCCACCACCACGATGGCGTCATCCACTACGATGCCGATGGAAAGCACCAGGCCGAACATGCTGGTGATGTTGATGGAGAAGCCCAGCAGAGGAAACAGCGCGATGGCTCCGATGACGGCCACCGGCACCGTAAGCAGCGGGATCAAGGTGGCGCGCCAGTTTTGCAGGAAGATGAAGACCACTAAAATAACCAGGCCCACGGCAGCGAGCAAAGTGAACACCACATCCTGGATGGACGCGCGCACGAAGCGCGTTGAATCGTAGGTGACTTTGTAGTCCACGCCGGAGGGGAAATTCAGCTTGGCCTGCTTCATGAATGCGTTGACCTGGTTGGAGGTCTCCACCGCGTTGGCGCCCGGCGAAAGGAAGACAATCACATTGCAGGAAGGTTTGCCGCTGGTGCGGCTGAAACCGGAATAGGTGAACGCGCCCAGCTGCACTCGTCCGATATCGCGAATGCGCAGCAGAGAGGCGTCCGGTTGCGCGCGCACCACAATATCGCCGAATTGTTCGGGATCCACCAATCTTCCGGGAGCGGTGACAGCGTACTGAAATGCGGTTCCGTTGGGAGCGGGCGCTTCTCCCAGCGCACCAGCGGGATTCTGGCGGTTCTGCGCGTTGATGGCGTCGTTGATATCGGTAGCCGTCAATCCCAGCTTGGCCATCTTGTCGGGGTCCACCCACACACGCATCGAATAGACCTGCTGTGACGAGAGCCGCGAATCGCCCACGCCGGGAAGGCTGCCAATCTGATTCAACAGATTGATCTGCGCGTAGTTGGTGAGGAACAGCGAATCATAACGGTCGTCGGGCGAAACCAGCCCGATCACCATCAGAAACGCGCTGGACACTTTCTTTACCACCACGCCTTGCTTCTGTACTTCGGGGGGCAGGCGAGGCAGCGCGATATTCACCTTGTTCTGGGTCTGAACGGTGGCTGTATCGGGATTGGTGCCCAGCTGGAAGGTAACCGAAATGGTGATGGATCCATTGTTGGCGCTGCTCGAAAGGAAATACATCATCCCGTCCAAACCGGCCAGTTGTTCTTCGATGGGCTGCGCGACGGTTTTTTCCAGATCGATGGAATTGCCGCCTAAGTAGCTGGCGGTGATTTGGATGACCGGGGGAACCACTTCCGGGAAAGCGGCGATGGGAAGATTGGGAATCGCGACCAGCCCTAGAATGACGATGACAATCGCGATGACGATGGCGAAGACGGGCCGGTCAATGAAAAATCGCGCCATGATAATTTAGCTGCCCGAAGTTTGCGGCGCCGGGTTTGGCGTGGCGTGATACGGCTTGGGTGACACGCGCGCACCGGGCCGCACCTTGAGCTGGCCCTCAACAATGACCCGGTCGCCGGGCTTCAGCCCCTGTTGAACGATCCAGCTCTCGCCCACGCGTTCGGCCGTTACAATGGCCCGCAGCTCCACCATATCGCCTGGGCCCACGGTCATCACCGTCTGCTCGCTCTGCAGTTGCTGAATGGCGCGTTGCGGCACCAGAATCACGTTGCGGCGCAATTCCGTCTGCACGCGCACCTTGCCAAACTGTCCGGGCAGCAGCGCGTGCTGCGGATTGGGGAAGCTGGCTTGCAACTCCAGGGTGCCGGTCTTGGGGTCTACCTGGTTCAGGGTATTTTCGATGCGGCCTTTTTGAGGGAACTCGCTGTTGTCGGCCAGAATGAGCGAGAGCGGAGATTTGAGAAGCGTGGGATTCTTCTTGAACGAAAGGTACTGCGACTCCGTGACTTTGAAGCGAACCCAGATGGGATCGAGCGGCACAATCGTGGTAAGCGGCTGAGCCGCATTCGCGGTTACCAGTCCGCCCACGGGAACCAGCGTGTCGCCAATCAGGCCGCTGATGGGCGCGCGAATGGTGGCGTACTCCAGATTGAGTGCCGCGGTGTGCAGGGCGCCGCGCTGTGCGTCCATTTTTCCGGCGGTGGAAGAGATCTGGGTTTGCGTGGAGAGCCGTGTTTGATCCACGTTGGCCT
>DATHNM010000308.1:0-5595 GCA_035486095.1 Bryobacteraceae bacterium | reverse complement strand
AACGGATAATCGGCAAGGGTGAGAGGGGAGACGTTTTGTAGCCAACCTTGGGTGTAAACCGCGAATCGTTTCGAGAGGGGATCAATCACCCAAATGTTCGGAACGCCCCAGATACGATACTCTTCGAGTTTTTCCATCAGGTCGTGATAGCGATCGTCTTTGGATACGATTTCAGTCACCAGGAGCGGAGGCGCGGAAGGAACGTTCTGGTTTGGCTCCTCACCAGCGAAAACGGATACGCCGGGGATGCGATACACATTTGGCGCAACTCGCATCCGTACCTCAAAGCAAGGGTACAGCGGGTGGGACCGACTAACCGGCACCAGCGCTTGAGCTATTAAGAACGCAATTTTTCCGTGGATATAGTCTGGCATACTGCGCTCGACAACCTCGCCGCGAACGAACTCGGCGTCATGTTCGAACGGCATCTGCAGGTACTGCTCGGCCGTGATCTGCGCTTTGGTGGCCATCTGTGGGAAGCATAGCATGCCGCGCCGCCCCCGGATTTCTTCCATCTGGCGCGGAAATCAGGCATTTCGACCCCTTCCAGCCCGCAAAAAGCGCTCTCAAGCTATAATGATGGTTACCCCACGCGCGGCTATCTTTCGACCTGCGCTTTGGAGACACAATGGCTTACGTTATAGCAGAACCCTGCATCGGCACGAAGGACACGGCTTGTATTGACGCCTGCCCGGTGGATTGCATCCATCCCAAGAAGGACGCGCCCAATTTTGCCGAGCATAACATGATCTATATCGATCCTGTGGAGTGCATCGATTGCGGAGCCTGCGTTCCGGTTTGCCCGGTTTCGGCCATCTTCGCGCTGGACGATCTGCCGGAAAAATGGTCGAACTTTACCAAGATCAACGCGGATTATTTCGGGCGGTAAAGCCTCTTCCTCACAGCCGGTGCAGTTACCAGCTAGGGCCGGTAGATGGCCGAGCTGGTGTCCGTTTCCCATACCTGGATTGCTGAGATGCGCACCGGGACCTCGTTCTTTAGCCCCACATTGACGCGGTCGTAAAAATACTTGGCGATGTTCTCGGCCGACGGATTGATCTTGTCGAACGGCTCCAGATCGTTCATGAAGCGATGGTCCAAATATCCCACGGCACCAGAAATCAGGCGATTCACTTCCAGAAAATCCACCAGCAGGCCGGTGGAATCGAGTTGCTGGCCTTCCACGGTTACCCGCACCCGATAGTTGTGCCCATGCACTTCTTCGGACTTGCCATGGTAGTTGCGCAGTGCATGACCGGCGGCGAAAGTCTGTTCCACGGTAACTTCAAACATTGAAAAATTTCTCCACGGAGCTAAGTTCTGTACTGAAGGCATAAGGCGGCAGGCTATCGAAGAACACCTGGCCGTATCTTTGCTTGGTAATACGATTATCCAGCAAGACCAGCACACCGCGGTCGGTCTTGCTGCGAATCAGGCGGCCGAAGCCCTGCTTCAGCGCCAGGGCGGCCTGTGGGATCTGGTAGTCGTAAAACGGATTTCCGCCTTCCTCGCGGATGCGTTCGATGCGCGCTTCCACCACCGGATCGCTGGGTACTGCGAACGGCAGCTTGTCGATTATGACGCAGCTCAGTTGATCGCCTTGCACGTCCACGCCTTGCCAGAAGGATGATGTGGCGAACAGAACGCAATGCGGCGTGCGGCGGAATTCATCGAGCAGCGCGTTACGCGGACCAGTGCCTTGCAGCAGCGTCGGATAATCGATTTCGAGCGACACCCGATCGTAGACCATGCGCATTTGCTGATAACTGGTAAAGAGCACGAAGGCGCGGCCCCGGCTGTGGCGCAGGATGCGGGTTATTTCCTCGGCTGCCGACCGGGGAAAGGCCGGGGAACGCGGGTCAGGCAGATGCTGGGGCACATACATCAGCGCTTGCTGGGCGTATTCGAAATGGCTGGGGACCACCAGCGACCGGGTGTGGCGGATACCCAGGCGCCGCTCGGTAAATTCAAACGTTTCGCCCACCGCAAGCGTGGCGGAAGTGAGGATCACGGTATCCAGGGCATCGAAAAGTTTTTCTTCCAAGATAGATGAGACGTCGATGGGGGTGGCTTGCAGAAAGCAGCCGCGGCCGCGGCGCTCCACCCAATACACATAGGAACGGTCGGCGCCCTTGCGCCAGAATTCCAGGCGATGCTGCAACTCCTGGACGCGGCGGAAGAGCGGGATTACTTCCTCGGGCGCGTTCTTCACCAGCTGCAGGTGGGAACCAATCAGTTCCAGCGCCCGCACCAGATCTTCCAGCGCGTCGCCATGCTGATCGAAGAAAGCCGCATGGCCTTTGAACGCGATCCGTCCTTCGGTTTCGCCGAACAGCAGGAAAAATTGCTGGGCGCGATCGTCCAGGGTATCGAGCACCCGATCGAGCTCTCCGGAGCCGAACTGCTTGGCGCGCGAGATGGCCGCTATGTCGCGCACCAATTCCTGGAATTGGTAGTTGCTGACTCCGACTCCGAAGTACTTGCCGGCCACGTCCTCAATTTCGTGCGCTTCGTCAAACACCACGGCAGCATACTCGGGAATGATGCCGCCGAAGTCGTCGTCCTTGACCGCCAGATCGGCGAAGAACAGGTGGTGATTGACAATGATGATGTCGCTTTCGTGCGCGCGGCGGTGCATTTCGGTCAGGAAACAGCGTTCGAATTGCTTGCACTTCTGGCCGGTGCAGAGATCGCGGCGGGCATCTATCTTCTGCCAGGCGGAACTTTGCTCGGGCAGCGTCTTAATCTCGGAGCGATCGCCGGTGGTGGTGGTCTTCTCCCATTCGCGGATAATCTGGAAATCGGCGATCTCCTCCAGCCCACTCAGAATGGGCTCGCGATCGGCGTCGTAGATCTTTTGACGGCACGCGAAGTTGGCCCGGCCCTTCATGTAGCAGACTTGCAGCGGCCGGTCGAAATGCTGCTGCAGAAACGGAATGTCTTTATAGAAGAGCTGTTCCTGTAAGTTCTTGGTGCCGGTGGAGACCACCACGCGCTTGCCGGACAGCAGCGCGGGGACCAGATACGCCAGCGTTTTTCCAGTGCCGGTGCCGGCGTCCACCAGCAGGTGTTTTTTTTCGGCCAGCGCGGACTCTATGGCTTCCGCCATATCGAGCTGCCCCTGGCGAAACTCGAAACGAGGGTGCCACCTCGACAATACTCCCTGCCGCGAGAAAAACTGGCGGGCGGTGAGCGTTTTTGCGGCCGAAGACATCCCTTTGATTTTTGCACGCGGCAAGCCGGGCACGTGCCAATATAGGGAGGACGCCAATCATGCCCGACTATCCAGCACTCGAAAAGCAATTCCAGCAAATCCTCAATTTGAGGCAGCGGCCAGTGGCCGTGGCGTTCAGCGCGGAACCCCCGGCGGCGACAGAAAAGTTTTCCGGCTCCGAGCCTGCGGGGTGCAGCTTCTGGAGATTGGCGGCCGAGGGCCGCAGCTTCTCAACCGCACCCGAGGATCATTACAACTGTCCGGTGGGGTCGTATACACATAACATCCCGTTGCCGGAAAGCCGCGCGCAGGAGCTGCCATCCATTTTGGGAACGATGACCAGCCTGGGATATTTGAAGATGGAAGAGGTTCCGGGGATTCCGGTTCTGAAGGAGACGCCCAAAAACATCGTCTATGCGCCGCTGGGCGACACCTCGCTGGATCCGGCCGTGGTGCTGTTTACGGCCACACCGGCCAAGCTGATGCTGCTGGAAGAAGCGGCTCTGCGGGCCGGCGTGGCGTCAAAAATGCCGCTGCTGGCGCGGCCCACCTGCATGGCGATTCCGGCGGCGATGGCGCACGGCATGGTGACCAGCGCGGGCTGTATTGGAAACCGCGTTTACACGAATATCGGGGACGAGGAACTGTACGCCGCAATCCCGGGGGCCGCTTTGGAGCTGGTGGCGCAGGAACTGGAAACCATTGCCGCGGCCAACACGGCTTTGGCCCAGCACCATCGCGGGCGGCAGCATCAGCTTTCCACAGCATAGAGGCTCCCCTCCGTGGCAGCACGGTAGAATCGAAGTATTGATGCGGATGAAGATCGGCTGTGCGTTGCTGTTGGCTGCCAGCCTGGCGGCGCAACAGCCCGTGCATGCGCGGCACGCCATGGTGGTGACGCAAGAGCCTCTGGCCGCCGATGTTGGATCGCGCGTGCTGCAAGCTGGAGGCAACGCGATTGATGCCGCGGTGGCCGTTGGATTCGCGCTGGCAGTGACGTATCCGTACGCCGGCAACATCGGCGGCGGCGGATTTTTACTGGCGCGTTTTGCGGACGGCAAAACAACTTTCATCGACTTTCGCGAAAAAGCGCCACTAGCGGCCACGCGGAACATGTATTTGGATTCGAAGGGCAACGTGACCGAGGCCAGCTTGGTGGGCTGGCGCGCGGCGGGCGTTCCCGGAACCGTGCGCGGCCTGGAACTGGCGCACCAGAAATACGGACGCAAGCCGTGGGCCGAGCTGCTGGATCCGGCCGTCCGGTTGGCGAGCCAAGGCTATCCGGTTTCGTACGTTTTCGATGCGTCCCTGCATAGCGAGAGCAATGCTCAGCTGCTAGCGCAGTTTCCCGAATCGAAGCGAATCTTTTTGAACGCTCATTACGGCGATAAGCTTGTGCAACCGGAGCTGGCAGAGACACTGAAGCGGATTCGAGATCGCGGCGCGAGCGATTTCTATGACGGCGAAACCGCGCAGAAGCTGGCCGCCGCCATGGCCGCCAACGGCGGGTTGATCACGCCGGCGGATTTGAAGAATTACCAGGCCGAGGAACGGGAACCTCTGCGCGGCCATTATCATGGCGACGAGATTATCACCGCGCCTCCGCCCAGCGCGGGCGGCGTGGGATTGCTGCAGATGCTGGGAATGCTGGCGGGCTCGGGATACGAGAAAACGGGCGCGGGTTCGGCGGCGTCCATTCACTATGTAGCGGAGGTGATGCGCCGCTTCTATGCGGACCGCAGCCAATACTTCGGCGATCCGGATTTCTACAAAGTTCCGATTAGCAAATTGCTGGGTCCTAAGTACATTGCCAGCCGTCGCAGCAGCATCGATCCACTGCACGCCACACCCAGCGAGCGGATTCGTCCGGGCAATTTAGGCCTTCGCGAAGGTACCGAAACCACGCACTTCAACATTGTGGATAGCGAAGGGAACGCCGTGGCGGTGACCTACACCATCAACAACGGATACGGCAGCGGCGTTACGGTTCCCGGCCTGGGATTTCTGTTGAACGATGAGATGGACGATTTCGCGTCCAAGCCCGGAACCGAAAATCTGTTTCACCTCATCCAGGGTGAATCGAACGCCATTCAACCCGGCAGGCGGCCCGTATCGTCGATGACGCCGGCCATCGTGGTGCGCGATGGTAAGCTTTTTCTGATGCTGGGGGCGCCCGGGGGATCGCGTATCATTAACGGCGTGCTGGAAGTATTGCTGAATGTGGTGGATTTCCACATGAACGTGCAAGCCGCCGTGGATTGGCCGCGTTTCCATCACCAATGGATGCCGGACGAACTGTATGTGGAGACGGGCATTTCCCCGGATACAGTGAGAATCCTGGGTGACATGGGACACAAGGTATCGCCGATTGAAGCGGTGGC
>DATHNM010000307.1:0-4206 GCA_035486095.1 Bryobacteraceae bacterium | reverse complement strand
ATAGCGAAACCTGTCCTGTGGTTTATGGTGCCGATTTGTCTGTATTCTGCTCTTGTGATGGGCGCATGGAATGGCTTTGCAAGCGATTTTGATGGAACGCGCGGCAACGCCATAAAGCATCACATGGCCAACGCTTATGCGCTGGCGCACATGAGCGAAAAGGGCCGATTCCTTTCGTGCCAAGACGACAGAATTGAACTCACCGACGATGCAAAGGCAGTCTGTGTGCTTCGGCGCCCGGCAAAATCGACCCACGCCTGCTATCGAAAAATGACCCGGCATAATCTTCGGCCGCTGTGATTTTCATGCCCCTGTTTCTCTGAGAAATGCGTGGCCACCGCGCCGCGTGATGACGTGAGTCATCCACGATGCCCGAGGCCCGCAAGAGACCCTGCACTATCTGCCGCCGTTGGTTCCGCCCCGATCCGCGAGTCGGCGAGAGGCAACGAGCCTGTGACCGGCCGGAGTGTCAGACGGCCCGGCGCAAGAAGGCTCAAGCCAGTTGGCGGCGGCGCAATCCGGACTACTCCATTGCCTGGAGGCTGGACCGGCGCAAAGCCCAGACTGAGGAGCCGGCGCCGCTGCGTTTGCCGTCGCCGCTGCCGCAACTTCCCTGGAACGTCGCGAAAGACGAGTTCGGCTCGCAAGGCGCTGATTTTCTTGGGGTTATGAGCGCACTAATCCTGCGGGCCGCGAAAGACGAGATCCGCTCGTATCCGATTGATCCAACAGGACTTCCTAACCGACTTCCCCCAGCGGCGGAAAAGACCAGTTCGCGCCTCCCGCATACTGAATCCCGAACGGCCGATGCAACTGGAATTTCATCAACTGGAGCGCCGCTGGGAACGATTGCGAGTGGACAACCCGCAGCGCCGTCGCCGGCTGTTGGCCTCGCTGGCTGACAGCGGCCAGCAGGTGCCGATCGTGGTGGTCGCGATGGAAGGCCAGACGGATCGCTACGTGGTGATCGACGGCTACAAACGGATCGCGGCGCTGCAGCAACTGGGGCGAAACACGGTGGAAGCGGTGGTGTGGCCGATGAGCGAAGCCGCCGCAGTGCTGCTGGATCGTTCGCTGCGACTCTCCGAACACGAGAGCGCGCTGGAAGTGGGCTGGCTGCTGGCGGAGATGGAGCAGCGATTCGGCTACAGCCTGGAGGATTTGGCGCGGCGGTTCGATCGCAGTGTGAGCTGGGTGTCGCGGCGGCTGGCGCTAGTCGAGCTTCTGCCGGAAGCGATTCAACAGCAGGTGCGCGCGGGCAAAATCGGCGCGCAGGTGGCGATGAAGTTTCTGGCGCCGGCGGCGCGGAAGAGTTTGGAAGACTGCCAGCGAATGGCGGCAATCTTCGCCGAGCATCACTGCGATACGCGCGCAGCGGGGCAACTCTATGCCGCCTGGCGCCAGGGGACGGCGGCGATCCGTCAGCGCATTCTCGATGATCCGGCTCTGTTTTTCAAAACGCAGCGGCAGGAAGCCACACCAGCCAAGCCTGCCGCCGAAGTGATCCGCGACCTGGAGATGGCGGCGGCGATCTTAGAGCGCGCCCATCGGCGGCTGGCCGGCGCGGCAGCCTTGGATCTCGACGAGCAGCAGCGCGCCGCAACGCGGCGGCAGATCGAGCGGATGGAAAAACAACTCCAGCGTCTCGACGAAAAACTTCAACCGGAGCCAACACATGCTGAGCCAAGCGCAGCGCACGACGATTCTGGAACTGCACACGAAGGGAGTGGGGAAACGCGAGATCGCGCGGGTGCTGGGAGTGTCCCGCGTGGCGGTACGCCAGGTTCTGCGTTCGAAGTCCACCGCCGTGCCGGAGTTGCAGCGTCCGGAGAAAGCCGAACCCTACCGGCAACAGATCCTGGAGCTTTTCGACCGCTGCAAGGGGAATCTCGTGCGAGTCCATGAGGAGTTGCGCGAAGGCGGCGCAGAGTTGTCGTATACCGCGTTGACGGCGTTCTGCCGGCGGCATGGCATTGGGTATCGGCCGCCCGTGGCGGCGGGCCAGTATGAGTTTGCGCCCGGTGAGGAGACGCAGCACGACACCTCTCCGCACGACGTCGAACTGGCGGGAAAGAAGCGGCGAGTGCAGACCGCGTCGGCCGTGCTGTGTTACTCGCGGATGTTGTTCTTCCAGTGTTACCCGACATTCCAGCGCTTCGACTGCAAGGTTTTTCTGACCGAAGCGTTGCGTTACATGGGTGGCGCCGCGAAGCGCGTGATGATCGATAACACGCACGTGGTGGTGCTGCGGGGCAGCGGGCGCGACATGGTTCCGGTGCCGGAGATGGCTGCCTTCGGCGAGCGGTTCGGCTTCGAGTTCATAGCGCATGCGATCGGCAACGCGAACCGCTCGGGGCGCGTAGAGCGGCCCTTCAGCTTCATCGAAGGAAACTTCCTCGCGGGCCGCGCCTTCTCCAGTTGGGAGGATCTGAATCAACGGGCGCGGGAGTGGTGCGACAAAGTCAACTCGACGTACAAGAAACATATCCGCGCCGTGCCGCGCGAGTTATTCGCTGTGGAGCGGCTGCATCTGAAACCGCTGCCGGCGTGGATTCCGGAAGTCTACCGGCTTTATCAGCGGATGGTGGATATCGAGGGTTATGTCGCGCTGCATTCCAACCGTTACTCGGTTCCGGTGGAATGGATCGGACGCCGTGTGGAGGTGCGCGAGACCAAGGGCAAGATCGAGATCCAACTGGATGCCCGCCGCCTGGTCACGCACCGGCGCATGGTGGATGTGGAGAATCAGCGCATCACGTTGGCGGAACACCGTCCGCCGCGCGGCCAGCGTGCGCCGCGGCCCGATCCGCATCCCGAAGAGAATGCCATCCTCGCGGCCGCGCCCGAGCTGGCGGACTACGTGGCGGCCTTGAAGCAACGCAGCCGCAAGGTGATCACGCTTGCCCTGCGGCAACTGCTGCGGTTTGTGCGCGAGTATCCTCGCGAGCCGTTGTTGGGCGCGGTGGGCGAGGCCGCGCGGTACGGTCTCTACGATCTGGACCGGCTGGAGCGCATGATCTTGAGGCGCGTGACCAAGGAATATTTTCTGCTGGATCGAGGGTCACAGGAAGATGACTGAAGAGTTGGAACAACTACTGAAGAATCTCAAGCTGCGGCGCATTCTGGAGATCTGCGACGAACAGTTGCGCGCCGCCGACAGGGGGGAGATCAGTTACTCGGAGTTTCTAACGCGCCTGGTGCGGGCGCAGTGGCAGTCCAAGCAGGAAGGCGCGCTCGAATGGCGCATCCAGCGCGCGAACTTACCGGAGCGCTGGACGCTGGAGACATTCCCCTTTGCCCGCCAGCCTGGCGTAAACCGCAAACAGATTCGCGGGTTCGCGGAGTTGGAGTTCATCGCGCGGGCGGAAAACATTGTTTTCACCGGCGCCACCGGCGTGGGCAAAACAGGATTAGCTTGCAGCCTGATGCTGAAGGCGTTGGAGAACGGCTACCGCTGTCAGTTCATTAAGGCCCAGGATCTATTCGACGAGATGTATGCTTCACTCGCCGATCGTTCCACGCGGAAGTTACTCAAGCGCCTGGCGCGCTTGGACGTCCTCTTAGTTGATGAGCTAGGTTACTTGAATCTCAAACCGGAGCAATCCAACATCTTCTTCAAACTGATGGAGGAGCGCTACCGCCAGCACCCTACGATCATAACTACCAACTTAGGCTATGACGAGTGGCCGAACTTCCTCGGCAACAAACCAATGGTGGAGGCGCTGCTGAGCCGGTTGCGGCATCAGTGCCACACCGTGCATATCGATGGCCCGTCGCTCCGCGAACCGCAAGGATGAAGGCGATGGACGACGAGCTTAGCCAGGAAGAATACGTTCGCCAGGTGCTGGACGCGTATCGCAAAACTCCCGGCACGATGGGAGCAGTGCGCCGCGCCGACCGCACGCTTGCGGAGCAACTGTATCAGCGCGGCCTATCGGTGCGGGTAATTGAGAACGGGTTGGTGCTGGCGGCCACCCGCCGCCTGATGCGACCGGCGGATGCGCCGCCGTTGGGCACAATCCGCTCGCTGGCCTACTTCCTGCCGGTGATCGAGGAAGTCCTGAATCTGCGTGTCGGTCCGGGGTACTTCGACTATCTGCGGCGAAAGCTCGAACGCACCGGCGCGCAGCGGTAAGCGAACACGCGCGCCCAAATGATCCCGCGCCTGTGGCGCGCGGATGATGTAATGCAACCCCGCACGCCTCC
>DATHNM010000306.1:0-5721 GCA_035486095.1 Bryobacteraceae bacterium | reverse complement strand
GCGGTGCTGGCGGGATCGCGATGTGGATCGGGAGCCAGGCCGAAACCGAATTCGAAATGCAGGGGAAGCCAATCGGATTGGGTGGCGGCCACTTGTTGGAGCCAGCCGCGCAGATCGGTGCGGAGGTTTTCAATTTCACTTTTCCAGACGCGGGGGATGGCGGGCGCCAGATCGTCTTCGTATTTGGCAGCCACGCGATCGAGCACCTGGTCGGCCAGATCCAGAGTGGCCGCCAAGCCGTCCGGCGTGGTGGGAAGCAGATTGGCGCCGGCCAGGGCGCGGAAGAGTTCGAACTGGGCGGAGTGGAAAAGCGCGCCGCGCGTGAGCGGGTCCATTTGTTCCAGACGCGCGGGTTCCTGGCGAGGGCGGAATTGAAAGACAGCTTGCAAGAGGAAGCGATACGGGCATGCGGCGAAGTGCTGCAGCGAGGACGGCGAATAGCTGCGGTTGGCGAGACGGTGTTTCTGCAGCGCTTCGAGAGTGGCGGGATCGGGATCCACAATTCCGTCCGAGTCGAACCAGCGGCTCCGCCAGCGGCGCCCGCGGGCTCGCAACGATCGGGCGAGAGCATCGTTGGACTGCATGAGATAGCGGGCGCTTCCGCTGGCCGCGGCGCCGCGCAACTTTAATGAAGCCTGCAGCGCGGCAAGATCGTATTCGGCGTCGTCGATAGCATCGCGGGAGTTAGCGGGTGCGGGCCAATCCAGGCGCGACGAAGCGGCGCGAGAGGCGCGCTTTTCGAATTCGCGCAAAGACGGCAGGCGGCCTTCGGCGGCACGGACCACTTCCAGAGCGTAGAAGGAAGGTACGCGCGCGCGGGATTGGGCGGCGTCCATGCGCGGATAAGAGACAACCAAGGCTTGGGAAGCAGCCGCGGCGGCGGAACGGAGCAGCATGCGTTCGCGCGCGGAGCGGCGTTCCTGCGTATCGAGACCGGCTGCCAGCGCGATGCGCTGTTCATCCAACAACAGCGGGTCTTCGAGAGGACGGCGGGGAAAAAGGCCCTCGGCCAGTCCGGGCAAGAAAACGACATCGAAGCTTCGCCCGCGCGCTTCTTCGATGGAGCCCACGAAGACGCGGCCGTAACGGCGTTTGGGTGGTTCGGCGCGCAGCGATCCCAGACGTTCGGAGAGCACATCATAGACTTCGTCGAGCGAAGCGGGGCCCACTTCGCGCATCGGCTCCAGTTCACTGAGGACGCTGAGCACCGATTCGGGACGGCGGAGGGCGGTTTGCGCCAGTTTATCGAGCACGTCCAGCCAGCCGCCCCACTTCTCCGCGGCTGGAAGCGCGCCCAGCGCTTCAATCAACGGAAGAGCAAAATGTTCCAAACGTTCCAGCTGCTGAATGCGGCGCGCGATGTGGGCGCGGTGCGATTCGTCGTCCTCTTCCAGATCGCGCAGTTGGGTTTGTAACTCGGCACGCAGGCCGCGCAGGCGGCGAGCCCAGCGATCGCGTCCGCCGATGACGGCGGCGTCCACCAGCAGTTTTTCCCAGCCGATGGGAACGTCGATGGGAGGTTCGTCCACGGGAACCGGAGGCGCGGGTGCGTCGAAATCGCCCAGGATTTCGTCGTCGGCGGGAACCCACTGCGCGGCACGAATCTGCGGAGAGCCATCCGCATCGAGCGGCGGTGTCTGGCCGAGCGAAAGATATTCGGCGAAGCGAGACGCGGAACAACCGTCGCTAGCGCAGGCCAGCAGGGCGAGAAAAGCACGGCCGGCGGGGTCGGGACGCGCGGCGCCACGGCTAACGTACTGATCGATACCGGCGCGGCGCAGGGCTTCTTCCACCAGCGGCTGGTAAGGATCCACATTGCGCAGGAGGATTGCGATGCGATCGAAAGGAGTTCCATTTTCGGCGAGGGCACGGATGCGGCGGGCGATTTCGACGCACTCGAAACTTTCACCCGGAGCGGAGAAGAGCAGGGCAGGGTCGGGAGCGGCGGTGGGCGGCGGATCGGAAGCAAAGAGCCAGGTGCGAACGCGATCGAGCGTGGTGGCGGGCGGCGCGCTGTCGATGTCTTGCGCCGGCACGCCGAGGATGGTCTCGAGCGAAGGGATGGCATGATCATCCGATGTGGCTGTTGCGAGCACGTTGGGAGAATGCTGCACGAGTGTGGCGAGAAGGCGTTGGTGGGCGGCGGATTCAATGCCGATGCCGAGCAGAACGAGGGGCAGATGCGTATAGCGGTGTGGGGTGTTCGCGGCCTCTGCGGCCAGGCGGAGAAGCAGAGGCAAATCGGCGACGGCGCGCTGTTCGATCTCGCGGTGGTAGAGAGTGAGGAGATGCGCGAGGTCGCCCGGCGGGGTGGCATTTTGCAGGCGAAGTTCCGTGATCGTCCTGGCGAGGGCGCGCGCGAAGCCGGGCGTTTGGGCAACGGGGGCGAAATAAGGCAGCTGATTCGATGTTGCGGCGGCGTGAATGATGCGCGCGGCAAGGGCTTCGATACCGAGACGGGAGATAGGAGCGAGCGCCAGACGGCCCATGGGCTGAGCGGCAAGATGCGCGGCCAGTTGCGTAAGAGTGAGTGCGTGAATGCCTTGGCAGCCGGATGGAAAAGCGCGTGCGGCCAATTCATTCGCGGCTACGCGGGTGGGGGCGATAACCAGGATTTCCGTGTGCCGGGATTGATCCGCGAGAAATGCGGCAGCGCGGTGGAGGAGCGCAGCGTTGGAGCGGGAGTGAAGTAGCGTGCGCGGGACCACAGACAATTATATTGGGTGGAAATATGCCCGCGCGCGGCACGTTGGGCAATACCGGCAGGATAGACTTATGGACAGCGCATGATGAGAGTCCGATATCTGTTGATCTTGAGTGCGGCCGTGCTTGGCGCGGGGCCTCTGGACGATACGATCACCACTGGGCGCAAGGCTCTGGCGAACGACGGCGTGACGACGGCCTGGCGGATCGCGCAGAAGGCCATCGCGGATGCGCCGGAGTCTGCCGCGGCGCACGAATTCGCCGGCGAAGTGCGGTTCCGGCGCGGGGAATTCGCCGAGGCCGATGAGGAGTTCAAGACAGCGGTGGAGTGGGATCCGCGATTTGCGGCGGCGTGGTGGGGGCTGGCGCGAGTGGCCGAGTGCGCGTCCATGAACAAGACCGCGGTAGAAGATCTCCGCCGCGCGTACCAACTGAATCCGAACGATCCGCGGATTCTGATGGCTTGGATTTCGCAATTGCACGGGCAGGAACGTATTGACGCACTCAAACGATATGAGGCGCTGGGCGATCCGAAGGAACTGGAGGGATTGCGGCAGCGCGCCGAACTGAATCAGGCGTTGAACGGCCACCAGGCCACGGCGTTGGTGAGCCCGTACCAAACCACGGAAGTTCCCTTGCAGGCGTTTGTGAGCGGCGCGACGCACATGCGCACTTTTGGACTGGAAGTGCTGGTGAACGGCAAGCCGGCGCGGCTGGTGCTGGACACAGGCGCGGCGGGAATTGTGCTGTCGCATCCGGCGGCGGAGCGCGTAGGGCTGACGCGCGTGGCCGATGCGACGGTGCGCGGAATTGGCGATAACGCGAAGCTGACGGGCGGATTTCGAGCGATTGCGCAGCGCTTTCAGATTGGTGGCGTGGAGTATCGGGATGCGGTGATCAGCGTGGCGGACCAAAGCTTCATCGGGATCGAAGACGGGCTGATTGGATCGAATGTGCTGGGCGAGTTTCTGATCACGCTGGATTTCGCCGCCGGGAAAATGCGCTTGGATCCACTGGCGGGCTATCATCCGGGCGACCAATTTGGAGACCGTACGGTAAGTCCGCAGATGGAGAACGCGACGCGCGTGTTTCGATTCGGGCATTTGCTGCTTGTGCCGGCGCGGGTGGGCAATGCAACCAACCGGATGTTCGTGCTGGATACGGGCGCGGCCAGCACGCTGATCTCGCGTGAACTGGCGGCGGCGGTGGGCAACGTGAATCGCGATGACAAGACGGCTCTGCGGGGAGTGAACGGCAAGGTTGGGGATGTGTATCAGACGGGGAATCTGGTGCTGGAGTTCGCCGGCTTCGAGCAAAAGAACCTGGGGATGACGGCGTTCGACACTTGGGAGCTGAGCCATCGGCTGGGGACGGAGATTTCGGGGTTCCTGGGGCTGCCGGTGCTGGATCTGTTCACGCTGACAATTGATTATCGGGACGGGCTGGTGAAGTTTGAAAGACGGAGATAGGCGGGGAAGAAGTCAGAATCCAGAAGTAAGAATCCAGAAGTCAGAATCCAGAATCCAGAATCTTGGTTGGGGGATATACTGTTGCGGGGGGAAAAGATTGTGCGGATATGGTTATGCGCGGTGTTGGTTTTAGCTGCCGCCTATGGGCAGGAGAAGAAGGCGGCTGGTTTGACTCCGCAGGATTACATTGAGATTCAGCAACTGGTGAACGCTTATGGGCAGGACATCGATACCTGCACGAACAACGGGTACGACTATGCGGATTTGTATACGCCGGACGGCGTGTTCATCGATAAATATTCCGATGACGGGTTCAAGAAGGGCGGCGTGCAGCGCGCGAAGGGGCGCGATGAACTGGCGGCGGCGTCGTGGGGCGGATCGAAGGGCTGCAAGGATATGCCTTGGAATGGCTGGAGCCACGTGATGACGAACCTGGTGATTAAGCCGACGGGGGAAGGCGCCAAGGGCCGGTGTTATCTGATCATGTTGGGCGAGAAGGGGCCGGGCAGCGTGAATCGCGACGGCGGGTATGAAGACATTTACGTGAAGACGGCGAAGGGCTGGCGCATTAAATCGCGCACCCACGTGCGCAGCAAGGAATGGAGCAATCCGCTGCTGCAGACGGCCGATCGCAACTGATATGCGTCGTGTGGCTCTGGGTCTTTGGTGCGTTTGCCTGCTGAGTGCGCAGCCTGCGGCTGAGCGGCCGTTCAAAATCGTCAAGCTGGATCCGGCGCTGGATGAAATCATCGCGCCTGACGCGAAGCTGGAAACACTGGGCGAACATTTTGGTTTGAGTGAAGGGCCGGTGTGGGTGCAGCACGGCGCGGATGGATATCTGCTGTTCAGCGACAATGCCGGCTGATCATTACGGCGATGACGGATCGCGCGGTTACGCGGCTGGAGAAAGATGGCACGCGCACGCTGCTGGCGGATCGCTACCAAGGGAAGCGCTTCAACGGCCCGAACGATATCGCGGCGAAATCGGATGGCGCGATCTATTTCACGGATACCATCTGGGGAATGCGCGGCGCGGAGAAAAGTCCAGACCGCGAGCTGCCATACAGCGGATTCTTCCTGATTAAAGACGGTAAAGTAACGCTGCTGGGCGAGGAGAAAGACAGCGACACGCCCAACCATGCGCTACGATGTTCTGGCGGACGATACGGTGTCGAATCCGGTGAAATTTCTGGATGCCGGCATCGACGGCATCAAGGTGGACCCGAAAGGCAATGTTTATTCGACGGTGCGGGGCAGTGAGATTTGGATTACGTCGCCTGAAGGAAAGCGGCTTGGCGTTCTTCAAATGCCGCAGATTGCGACGGAGCCACGGCCGCGGATTGTCGCGACCAATCTGGCGTTTGGCGATGCCGACAGCAAGACGCTGTACATTACGGCTTGCACGCATCTGTTTCGGATTCGGATGAAAATTGCGGGCGTCAGACCCGGACACGAGCGCTAATCCGGTAACGCGAAAGCGATGATGCCGATGCCGGCAGCGATGGCGACGTATTGCTTATGGTCGAACTGATACGTCATCGGTGAGGCC
>DATHNM010000305.1:0-2916 GCA_035486095.1 Bryobacteraceae bacterium | reverse complement strand
TCGGCAATTTAGCGGAAATGGGAGTATGATTTCCAAAGATCCGTGAGGAGGTAACTCGTGGCCTTGACGATTGGAGTGCCGCGCGAGACCTTCCCTGGTGAGCGCCGTGTAGCGTTAACTCCGCGCGCGACCGAATCACTGGGGAAGTTGGGCGCCGGCGTAATCATCGAAGAGTCGGCCGGTGTCGACGCGGGTTTTCCAGACCAGCTTTATGTCGCCCGGTCGGCACGTGTCGGCACGCGCGCCGAGGTTTTCCAACAATCGGACATTGTGGTGCAAGTGCGTTCGCTGGGCGCCAATCCGGTGGAAGGCCGCGCCGATCTGAAGCTGCTGCGCGACGGCCAGATCGTAATTGGCTTCGGCGAGCCGCTGACGGCGGTGGAGGATGCGGCCGAACTGGCCAGGGCGGGCGTCTCTTTTTTCTCCATGGAACTGATGCCGCGTATTACGCGCGCGCAGAGCATGGACGCGCTGTCGTCCATGGCCACCATCGCGGGATATCGGGCTGTGCTGCTGGGGGCTGAAACATTGCCCAAGATTTTCCCGATGCTGATGACCGCGGCCGGAACCATCACGGCGGCGCGGGTTCTGATACTCGGAGCGGGCGTGGCGGGCCTGCAGGCAATCGCCACCGCGCGCAGGTTGGGCGCGGTGGTTTCCGCTTATGACGTGCGCAGCGCGGTGAAGGAACAGATTGAGAGCCTGGGCGCGAAATTCGTGGTGCTGAATGTGGAAGCAGCCGCGGCCGAAGGGCAGGGCGGGTATGCCAAGGCGATGGACGAAGACTTCTACCGGCGCCAGCGCGCGGCGCTGCAGGAAGTGATACGCGAACAGGACGTCCTGATCACCACGGCCGCGGTTCCGGGCAAGAAAGCCCCCATTCTGGTGACCGCGGAGATGGCCGGTGCCATGGCGCCCGGGTCAGTGATTGTGGATATCGCAGCGGAGCGGGGAGGCAATTGCGAACTCACGCGTCCGGGTGAGACGGTGGTGCACCAGGGCGTTTCCATTCTGGGCCCGCTGAATCTGGCGTCCAAGGTGCCCTATCACGCCAGCCAGATGTACGCATCGAACATCGCGGCGTTCTTGAAATTGATGGTCAAGAACGGCGAACTCAGCATAAATCGCGAGGACGAGATTATCCGCGAGACGTTGGTTACTCACGGACGAGAAGTGGTTAATACGCGCGTGAGCGAACTGTTGGGCCTGGCCAACGCGGCTCCCGCGGGAGAAAGGCGCTAATGGGCGGCTACGAATTTGATTTGTGGGTCTTTATGCTGGCGGCGTTCCTGGGCTTCCAGTTGATTCGCGGCGTTTCTCCGCTGCTGCACACGCCGCTGATGTCGCTCACCAATGCCATCTCGGCCATCACCGTGGTTGGCGCCATCTTGCTTACCGGTGAAAAGGATGCCAGCACGCTTTCGCGCATCCTGGGCTTTTCGGCGGTGTTTCTAGCCGTGCTCAACGTGGTGAGCGGATATCTCATCACGGACCGCATGCTGAAAATGTTCAAACGAAGGGAACCCGAAAAGAAATGAAACTGGACGATACCCTTCTTCCGATTCTGTACATGCTGGCGGCCATGGGATTCATCCTGGCCATCAAGTGGTTGAACTCACCGGCCACGGCCCGGCGCGGCGTCATCGTCGGTGAGATCGGGATGCTGCTGGCCGTGGTGGGAACGCTGCTGCGGTTTGAAGTGGTCAACTACCAGTGGATCCTGGTGGCGTTCGTGCTCGGTTCGGCGGTCGGAGTTCCCATCGCCTACATCATGCCCATGACCGCCGTGCCGCAGCGGACCGCCTTTTCGCACGCCTGCGGCGCACTGGCTTCGGCGCTGATTGGAACCGCGGAGTATTACAAGGGGCTGGATCAAGGGACCGGGCTTTCCAAAGTAGTGATGGTGGCGCTGATCATTGAAACGCTGCTGGGCTTTTTGACATTCACCGCCAGCATGATGGCGTTCGGAAAACTGCAGGAGGTGCTGGCGCAGCGGCCCATCACTTATAAGGGGCAGAACTTCGTCAACCTGGGGGTTTTCGCGGCGGCGGCGGGCGTAGGGCTGGCTTTGATTGTTTCGCCGGAGCGGACCGTGCTGTTTCCGGTCTTCATCGCGCTGGCTCTATTGTTCGGCGTGCTGCTGATCATACCCATCGGTGGCGCGGACATGCCCACCGTAATCGCGCTGCTCAATTCGTATGCCGGGTTGTCGGCCAGCGCCATGGGATTTGTGCTGAACAACAAACTGCTCATCGTCGCCGGCGCGCTCGATGGATCTTCGGGATTCATTCTTTCGATCATCATGTGCCGGGCCATGAACCGCTCCTTCACCAACGTGCTGTTCGGCGCGTTCGGCCAATTGCAGACCAGCGCGGCGGGGGCCGGCGAAGCCAAGCCGGTGCATTCGGCTACGCCCGAAGACGCCGCGCAGATTCTGGATTCGGCGCGCAACGTGGTGGTGATCCCGGGCTATGGAATGGCGGTGGCGCAGGCGCAACATAAGCTACGCGAAATGTTCGACATGCTGACCAAGCGCGGCGTGGACGTGCGCTTTGCGATTCATCCGGTGGCGGGGCGCATGCCCGGCCACATGAACGTGCTGCTGGCCGAGGCCGACATCCCTTACGACAAGCTGTGGGAGATGGACGATATTAATCCCGAGATGTCGAACGTCGATGTGGCGCTCATCATCGGCGCGAACGACGTGGTCAATCCCGGCGCAGAGACAGACCCGCATAGCGCCATCGCGGGCATGCCGATCATTCAGGCTTACAAGGCCAGGACCGTCATGGTGATCAAGCGCAGCATGAATCCCGGATTCGCGGGCATCGATAACGATTTGTATTATCGTGACAATACGCTGATGCTGTTCGGCGATGCGAAGGCGTTCTTGTCGAGCGTGGTGAAGGAACTGGG
>DATHNM010000304.1:0-14893 GCA_035486095.1 Bryobacteraceae bacterium | reverse complement strand
CCCATTCACCACCACCATGAATTCATCGCCGCCCATGCGGGCCAGCATGTCGCCGTGACGGACGCAGGCGCTCAGCCGCTGGGAAATCTGCTGGAGAAGAAGATCCCCGGCCTCATGTCCCAGCGTGTCGTTGACGAACTTGAATCCATCCAGATCCACGAAGATGACGGCTGTTCCGGAAACGTCCAGGTTGGCGTTGGCGATGCTCTGGGCCAGCCCATTGGCTAGCGAAAGGCGATTGGGCAGCCCGGTCAGATGGTCATGCAAAGCGCGGTGGGCCATTTCTTTTTCCGCTTGCTTGCGAGCGCTGATGTCGCGGGCCACAATGGCCGATCCGCTCAACTGGCCGTCTGATTTGCGAATAGGGGAAACGCTGAGCAGGACAGGAACCTGGCGCCCGTCATGGCGCCTGAACAGCGCTTCATCCAGCCGCGAAAACTGGCCCTTCCCGGATTGTGAAAGAAGCTCTCGCGCCAGATCTTCAGAGGCCAGCAGCGCCGTGAAGGGCAGGCACAAGGCCTGGGCGGCGGTATACCCCAGCAGCGCCCGGGCGCCGTCATTCCAAGTGGTGATTGCTCCCCGCTGGTCGACGGCAATAATGGCGTCGGCCGAGCATTGGACAATGGCAGCCAACTGCGAGATGGCCTCCTCGGCCAGTTTGCGTTCCGTGATATCCGCAATCAGACCGACGCATTTGTACGTTTTCCCGGCGCCATTCAGGACGGCCTGTCCACGATTGGAGTAGTGATAGATTTTTCCAGTGCGTCCGATAACCCGGTATTCGTCGCTGAAACGCAGGCCGTTTTCGATGTTCACCGTGCTGGCAGCGAGAAGGCGTTCCAGGTCGTCGGGGTGTACCAGGGTGGTCCACGCATCGAACGTCCGGGGCAGCGGCCAGTCCCCTAACAGCTGTGGAGATGGACCAAATGTGCCCACCTCCCCAGTCGCCAGATCCCACTCGTAGATCATGTCGCTGGCGTTTTCAGCGGCGATGCGGAAACGCTCCTCCGATGCGCGCAGTGCGTCTTCGGCTTGTTTTCGCTCGGTAATGTCCTCTACTAAAGCGATTACTTGCGCCGGGCCGGTCCGCTCCCCCGGAGCCGTCACACTCACGCGCACCCAGCGGATGCTCCCGTCTTTCGCCAGCAGCCGCCGCTCATGGACGTAGCTCTCCACCTGGCCCGCCAGCAGCTGCTGGAACATTTCCGCCCGCCCCGCGCGGTCGTCCGGATGCAGCGTCGCGCTGAAATTCAGACGGTATAATTCCTGTTCCTCATACCCGCCCATCCGGCACAGCGCCTGGTTGGCGTACGTGAACACGCCGCGCGCGTCCACGATGGCCATTCCAATGGCTGCATGGGCGAATGCGGCCCGGAAGAACCGTTCGCACTCAGGCAGTGCGATGGTGCTGGCTGAAGGCTCCACGCCGGTACTTATCGGCAGCTAGTTTGAATGCTTGAGGCGGCCCCAGACCGGCTGACCTTGGATGTACACCGCCTCCACCAGCGGCGCTGCGAAAAAATAAGCAATCTCGCGATAATCGCCACAATCGTGAATTACAAAATCGGCTTGTTTGCCGGGTTCGAGCGAGCCGATTTCGTGCCCACGCCCCAGGCTGCAGGCGGCGTTAATGGTCGCCGCCGTGATGCCTTCGGCGGGCGTCATTTTCATCTGCGTGCACGCCAGCGACAGGATCATCGGCATAGAGGGCGTGGGCGAAGACCCGGGATTAAAATCCGTGGCCAGCACCACGGCCAGCCCGGCGTCGATCATCTCACGCGCGTTCGGATAGCGCGCCCAGCCAAGCGCATAGACAGAGCCGGGAAGCAGCACCGGTTGCACTCCCGCCGATTGCAGCGCCCGGATGCCGCGGGCGCTGGTGTGTTCCAGATGATCGGCCGTGGCCGCGCCTAATTCGGCCGCCAGCACGGCGCCGCCGGAATCGGAAAGTTGATCGGCATGCATTCTTAGTCCCAATCCGAGCGTGCGCGCCGCCCCGAGCACGCGCCGGCTTTCTTCGATAGAGAAAACTCCCGGCTCGCAGAAAACATCGCAATATTCGGCGAGCTGCTCGCGGACAACTCGCGGCAGCATTTCGTGGATCACAAGATCGGCATAGGCCGCCGGCCGGCCGCGGTACTCATCCGGAATTTCGTGCGCCCCCAGAAATGTCGGGACGGTGCGAAGATTCTTGATGCCGTGGATCGCTCGCAGCAATTTGCACTCGTCTTCAACCGTTAGTCCATAGCCGGATTTGGCTTCGATGGTAGTGGTCCCTCCCGCCAGGAACCAGCCCGCGTACTTCTGCGCGGCGGCCAGAAGCTGTTCTTCGCTGGCTGCCCTGGTGGCGCGCACGCTAGACCGGATGCCGCCGCCCGCCGCCGCAATCCCGGCGTAGCTTGCCCCCTCAATGCGCTGCTCGAACTCAGCGGCGCGGTTGCCGGCAAACACCGGATGCGTGTGTGCGTCCACAAATCCCGGCAGCACCACCCGCCGGCCGGCATCGATGACCCCATCGCCGGGCGCGATCAGCGCTTCAATTTCCGCGCGCGTTCCAACCTGCGCGATGCGGCCGTTCTCAATCAGCATGGCGCCATCGGGCAGGATGGCAAGCTCGCGCATAGCTGGTCCGGTGCGCGCACCCGCCGCGCCCGCCAGGGTCACCAGTTGCGCGCAGTTGGTAACCGCGGTTCTCACGAATGGTGGTCCATGGGGATGCGAATGCCCCGTTCGTGCGCCACGTCGATGGCCTCCTGATATCCTGCGTCCACGTGCCGCACCACGCCCATCCCCGGATCGGTGGTGAGCACCCGCTCCAGCCGGCGGGCGGAGGATTCGGTGCCATCCGCTACCACCACCATGCCCGCGTGCTGGGCGTACCCAATGCCCACGCCCCCGCCGTTGTGAATGGAAACCCAGGACGCTCCGGCGGCGGTGTTGAGCAGCGCGTTGAGCAGCGGCCAATCGGCAATGGCGTCCGATCCATCGCGCATGGCCTCGGTTTCGCGGTAAGGCGACGCCACCGAACCCGCATCCAGATGATCGCGTCCGATCACGATGGGCGCTTCAATCTTTCCGCGCCGCACATAGTCGTTGAGTGCCAGGCCGAACTCGGCTCGCTCGCCGTAACCCAGCCAGCAGATGCGCGCGGGCAATCCTTGAAACTGGACGCGGTCGCGAGCCAGTCGAAGCCAGCGCTGCAAATTGGCATTGGCGGGGAAAAGTTCCAGCGCCAACTGGTCCGTCACGTGGATGTCGGCGGGCGACCCCGAAAGCGCCACCCAGCGAAACGGACCGCGCCCCTCGCAAAACAACGGGCGTATGTATTCGGGCACGAAACCCGGAATATCGAAGGCGTTATCAACTCCGGCGCGCCTGGCCTGGGCCCGGATGTTGTTGCCGTAATCAAAGGTCACGGCGCCCATTTTTTGCAGCGCCAGCATAGCCCCGACGTGCTGGCCCATGGCGTCGATCGACCGGCGCGTATATTCCGCAGGATTCGAAGCGCGCAGTTCCAGCGCTTCGGCCAGCGTCATGCCGTTGGGAACATAGCCGCGCAGAGCGTCGTGCGCGCTGGTCTGATCGGTCAGGATATCGGGCACGATGTTGCGCCGCACCAGTTCCGGCAGCAAGTCGGCGCAATTGCCCACCAGGCCAACCGAGAGCGCTTGCCCCAGCTTGCGCGCTTCTGCGATCGCGGCCAGCGCCTCATCCAGGTTCCAGGCCATGCGGTCGCAATAGCCGGTCTTCAGCCGCTTCTCTATGCGAGCCGGATCCACCTCGATACCCAGATAGCAGGCTCCATTTAGCGTGGCGGCCAGGGGTTGCGCGCCGCTCATTCCACCCATGCCGCCGGAAACAATCAGGCGCCCGTGCAGCGAGCCTTGAAAATGTTTGTCGGCCGCCGCGGCGAAAGTTTCAAAAGTGCCCTGCAGGATGCCCTGACTCCCGATATAGATCCAGGAGCCGGCGGTCATCTGGCCGTACATGATCAGGCCCAATTGCTCCAGCCGGTGAAACTCATCATCGTTGGACCAGTGCCCCACCAGGTTGGAATTCGCCAGCAGCACGCGCGGCGCCTCGGCGTGGGTCCGGAATACGCCCACCGGCTTGCCGGATTGCACCAGCAGGGTCTCGTCGTTTTCCAACGCGCGCAGCGAGCGTACGATGGCATGGAAAGCAGGCCAGTCCCGCGCGGCGCGCCCGGTGCCCCCGTAGACGATCAGGTCCTCCGGTTTTTCGGCCACCTCCGGATCCAGGTTGTTCATCAGCATCCGCAGCGCGGCTTCCTGATGCCAGCCTTTGCAGGAGATTTCGCGGCCCCGGGGTGCGCGGACAACGGGAGGAGTTTGGCTCATCTTCTCTCAGTATCGTACGCGCCCCCTGGTTTTCCTGAGACGATGGCGCGGCGCGCGCCACTAATCCGGAGTGAAAGATCAAACCGCTCCTAGCGACACCAACACGCGCCAACGCGCCATTGACGCGGCACTCAGCCAGATGGACAAACAGTTCGGAAGAGGCACCGTGCTGCGGCTGGGCTCACGCAGTGTGCTTCCGGTAACCGTGATTTCCAGCGGCTCCATTTCGGTGGATGCCGCGCTGGGAGTGGGAGGCTTCCCGCGCGGACGGGTAATCGAGATCTTCGGTCCGGAGTCTTCCGGTAAAACCACCATGGCCCTGCAAGTGATCGCGCAGGCTCAGAAGAGCGGCGGAGCGGCGGCCTTCATCGATGCCGAGCACGCCATGGACGCCAGCTACGCGCGCAAGCTGGGCGTGGACGTGGACAACCTGATCGTTTCGCAGCCCGATTATGGCGAGCAGGCGCTGGAGATTGTGGGCGCCCTGATCGGCTCCGGTGGCATCGATATCGCGGTGGTGGATTCGGTGGCGGCGCTGGTGCCCAAGGCGGAACTGGACGGCGAAATGGGCGACAGCCACATGGGCCTGCACGCCCGGCTGATGTCGCAGGCGCTGCGCAAGCTGACGGGAACCGTGGCGCGCACCAACACCCTGCTGGTCTTTATTAATCAGGTGCGGGAGAAGATCGGCGTGATGTTCGGAAATCCGGAAACCACCACCGGCGGGCGCGCGCTGAAATTCTACTCCTCGGTGCGAGTGGAAGTGCGGCGCATGGGCGCCATTAAGGACGGCGAGAAAGTTGTGGGAAACCGCACCAAGGTGAAAATCGTCAAGAACAAAGTAGCGGCGCCTTTTCGCGAGGCCGAAGTGGACATCTTATATGGAGTGGGAATCTCGCGGGAAGGCGACCTGTTGGATCTGGGTGTAACGCAGCAGCTGGTGGAGAAAAGCGGCTCCTGGTACAGTTTTGCCGGCGAGCGTATTGGACAGGGACGTGAAACCGCCCGCGCGTTTCTGGTGGACAACCCCGCGGTGGCTGAGCGCCTGGACGCCGACTTGCGCCGTCAACTGGAGTTAACGCCCGCCGCCGCGCCTATTCCCCCTGCATCCGACCAGTTAGATCTGGTGAAGACCGCCCGGACCGCATAGATCCGCTGTTCGAAACAACGGCATAGCTCCAAAAGCCCATTCCATCGGACTGCCAGACATGGTAACCTCAGAAAACTGAGGAAAAATGCGGATTTCAGGCATTCTTCTCTTTACAACCGGATTGTCATCTCGTATGATTTGGTAGGAACAATTCAGCACGGTTATGTTTTAAACGCCGCAGCCGAAATTGGAAGAACCATACCCAAATTAAGCAGATCCAAAGTACAGACGAGACCCAAAGTACAGACCAAAGCACAGACAAGGAGAAGTACATGGCAGCAGCAGCTAAGTTGACGCAGACGCAAGTGATCAAGGAACTGGCCGGCGCCACCGGTACAAGCACGAAGGTCGCCAAGCAGTTCGTCACAAGTTTCTCTGATTTGGCCGTTCGCGAAACCAAGAAGAACGGCGTATTTGTGATTCCCGGCATCGGCCGCCTGGTGCGTGTGGACCGCAAGGCGCGGATGGGCCGCAATCCCGCTACGGGCGAGGCCATCAAGATCCCGGCTAAGAAAGTGGTGAAGTTCCGCGTCGCCAAAGCCGTAAAAGACGCGATCGTGCCCCCCAAGAAGAAATAGTTAGTTTTTCGTTCCTGGAAAATACAAACCCCCGCGTAGCGTCGCGGGGGTTTTGCTTTTGAAAGTCGATTTAGGTTCGCTCATAGTGCGAGCAAGCCCAGGAAGCCTTATTCTTACTTCTTACCGTCGACGTCGTGATCCTCTTTGACAGCGTTCTTGAAGTTCTTAATGCCTTCACCCAAACCTTTTGCCAATTCAGGAAGCTTCTTTCCGCCAAATAGCAGAACAGCGACAACCAAAATGACCACCAGTTCAGGGAAGCCTATAGATCGGAACATACGGCCTCCTTATGCGGACACTCTTAATTGTAGGGAGCTTGTTTCCTTTCCGTCAAGCTAAGGTCTTCCAAGTAGTGGCTGGTCAATACGTTCGGCTCCCTCGCTGGTGGCGGGAAACGGCTACTTACATTCGAAATTAGCCGCCTCGTCGCGCGATCCTGCGCCGCGGTAATGCGGATAAGAAGGATATGCGCACACCGGCCTGCTTACGCCAGGAAACGCCGCGCCCTTGGCCAACATATGCTCGGGTGCCTGGCTCTTTTCGGTCCAATCCACCAGCGCGGTCAGCGGATCGAAATCCTCCAGCGCCGGCCCACCGCCGCAGTGATTCATGCCGGGTATCTCGAAAAAGCGCACCCATGGCATGGTCTTCGTGAGTCCGCCGTTGTCCGCCACCACCCCCTCGTAGTAGCTCGCCGTATCGTAAGCCGAAAAGAACGGATCGCTCATTCCGTGAATCATCATCAGCTTGTTTCCGTGCCCCGAAAAGGTGGAAAGGAACGTCAGCAGGGAATCCTGCAAAACGCTGGTGTCGTTAAGGCGCGCCGGATCGGTGTCGAAGTTAAATTTCATCGGATCGAAAGTGGGATCTGGCGGCGTAAGAAAAAAGCCCTTCAGGCCGCTGAACATCAACAGCACGTCCGCCGAATTGGGCGTAGCTGTTTCCGAAGTGCCCAGTTTCAGCGCGCGCCATCCGGGAGCGGCCACTCCTGTGTCATACGGCCAGTTGGAATACAACGCTTCGCCGCGCGAATTCTTCGGCCCTCCGAACACTTTTTTCAACACCGATACCTGCTGGGTGGAAAGACATGCATCGTCCTTAGCGCCTTTGCAAGCCAGGACGGCAGGATCGAAGTGGCAGGCCTTGGTATTGAAGATTAAGCCATCCTCCACGCCATCCTGGTTATCGCAAGCCGCGGCCACAGCCTTGCTCAAGAGCGTGAGATCGCCATTTGAAAAAGCCTTTGACAGAATCGGACGTCCCGCTGAATCCTTCGGTGCGATTTCAGAAAACGCGATCGTTTCCCACACCGAACTGATAGTGGCCGTGCCCACCCGCGCCGCCGGCGCCACCGCCAGCACGCCATCGAATTCCAGCGGGAAGCGCTGCGCCGCCAGCAGCGCCTGCCGCCCTCCGTTTGAACAACCCATGAAATACGATTTCTTCCAGGGCTCACCGTAATAGCTTTGAATGATCCTCCGCGACAGTTGGGACACCGCGATGAAACCGCCATAAGCCTGGTCGATACGCGCTTGCTGATCGATGCCGAACGACGAATCGGCCGGCGCGGCGAAAGGCCCGCCTTGTCCCTGATGTCCCGAATCCGTCGATGCCACTGCAAAGCCGCGCGCCAGGGCCGGCACCGCTGTTGAGCCCGAAATTGGTACCGCGCCGGTTGCGGGCCGCACCACGCCATCCATTCCGCCGCCGCCCTGAAAGAGAAAGCGTTCGCTCCAGGCGTCCGGCAGCCGCAACTCGAAGCCGATTCCGAAGGGATGGCCGGCTGCACCGATCCGCTTGTTGATCGTGCCCTGCACTAAACAGTAAGACGGTAGCGCGCTGCTGGCTGGCATCGCTTCGGCCTTTGAAATCTCAACTGCCGCAGCCTCAAATTGGAGCAGCGAAGCGCAGCCGTGTTGGGGCGAAACCATCTGGCCCTTGGCAAACACCGCGGCTGCAGCCAACGGCACCACAAGTCGAAGGAACATCTTCGGATTATATTGCGGAACCCGCCGGAGCTACTGGAAGGCGAAGTAGCCCAGGTAGCCGAGCCCGGTGCCGATCAGCGCGCCGGCCACCACGTCACTCAGAAAATGCATGCCCAGCAGGATGCGCGACATCGCGATGCTAAGCGCGCAGAACAGCAATCCGATGGTGAGCGTCGGATAATACAGCGACAGCGGTATGGCCACCGCGAAGGCAGTCATCGTATGGCCAGAAGGGAACGAGAACCTGTCGGGTGGAAGCAGCGTCGCCCAGCAGTGCGGTTCGATCTGGCAGGGCCGGCGGCGACCCGTCAGGCGCTTGAGGCAGAGAAACAGCAGGATGCTCAGGATGGACGATACGCCCGCGGCCCCCACGGCGTTAAAGCGGGTTCTGCCGCCCAGCATTACAATCGCCAGCCCCATGGCGTACCATAGCCAGCCATCGCCAACGCGGGTGGCGCTGATAACATACAGCCGGACCCAACGCGGAGCCTCCCAATTGTTGGCGCGCCGCATTACGCTGTAGTCGCCCTTCGTGATGAGGCTGCGGACCATCCTACTTCAGAATATACTGCCGGCCCCGTTACATTCTGTTGAAGAAATGATTTCGGGCAAAACAATCTTGACTGCAAACGTAAGTGTGACAAACTGTTCTTTGCCTGGTACTAAGCGTAACTGCGTATTAGACTTCGTTTTTTTCGATGCGGGAGGCGGTCATCGTTCGGCTGCCAACGCGCTCAAAGCAGTGATCGATCAGCAGGACCGGCAGTGGGAAATCCGGCTGGTAAACCTGCAGGAAATCCTGGATCCCCTCGATATTTTCCGCAAATACACCGGAATCCGCATGCAGGATGTGTACAACGTCATGCTGCAAAAGGGCTGGACGCTGGGGTCGGCGCAGGGGACCGTGCTGATGCACGGGTTGATCCGCTTGTATCACGGCGGCCAGGTGCGATTGCTTCAGGAATTTTGGAAACAGGGCCAACGCGACCTGGTGGTTTCTCTCATCCCGAATTTCAACCGCGCTCTGCGCCAGAGTTTGCCCGCCACGCCGCTGGTGACCATTCTGACGGACCTGGCCGATTACCCCCCACATTTTTGGATAGAACGTCAGGACCAATATTTGATTTGCGGCACCCAAAAGGCGGTGGAACAGGCGCGCGCGCTGGGGCACCCGCCGGAGCATATTTTCGCGACTTCGGGAATGATTTTGCGCCCCAGCTTTTATCAGCCGGTAACCGCGGATCGTGCTTCGGAACGCATCAGGCTGGGACTGGATCCGGATTTGCCCACCGGGCTGGTGCTATTCGGCGGCCAGGGATCGAGCGTCATGCCGGAGATCGCGCAACGTGTAACAGCTCACGCGCAGTTCATCTTCATATGCGGACGCAACCGAAAACTGGCCGATCGATTGCGCGGCATGGATACGAAATTTCCGAAATATGTGGAAGGATTCACCAGCGAGATCCCTTACTACATGCACCTTTCCGATTTTTTCGTGGGCAAGCCCGGCCCGGGCAGCATCAGTGAAGCCATCGCCATGCGGCTTCCGGTGGTGGTGGAGCGCAATGCCTGGACGCTTCCGCAGGAGCGCTACAACGCCGAGTGGGTTCGCGAAAAGCAAGTGGGCGTGGTGCTGCCATCCTTTCGCGAGATTGATGCCGGCTTGCGTGAGTTGCTGGATGCGGCCAACTTCGCCCGCTTTCAAGCCAACGCCGCCGCCATTACGAATCGCGCAGTTTTTGAGATCCCAGAAATCCTGGCGGCTTTAATGCAGCCAGAAACGCGCTCAATCCAATCGCCTCTCCCACCAGGAAAAGCGGCCAATTGAACGGGTTGGGAATTCCGCCGGCGCTGGTATTTCGAAAATCCCACACGAATGCGATCACGATAACCGCCGCGCCTGCCAGCACTCCGGTCCAATGTGAAATCCGGCCGCGGACGCCGCCTGCGCGCAGCGAAATTATTCCACAGACGATCATGCTGAGCGCCACCAGCACCGGAGCCCACACCGGCCCAACCCAGGGCAGCGGAATCAGGAACAGAATATCCCAGGTGCTCAGCGATTCCGGCCAATGAATCATCAGCTTCAAAAATGCATAGAAGCAGATGTCCCACACCCCGAACGCGATGGCAAAGGCTGCTATCCACTGGTGCAGATTTTGCGCCACCCCTAGCGCCATTGCGCCCAGCATCACCATAGTTGCCGCTTCGCGTCCAATCTCGATGGCCAGCCGCCGGGGATTTTCCGGTCCGGCATCGGCCAGTTGCTGTGAAGTAATCAGCGGAAACAAATCGTTCGGGCCGCGTTCCGGATGCAGGCGCGCACGCACCGGGTTGTAGATCGCGCGCAGATAAACAACTACGGCTGCTTCCACGTAGCCGAACGAGATTCCGAACAGGAACAAGGCCGCAATGGCGCGTCGCATAAATCCTAGTCTACGCGGACCGAATAGGGATCTTCGGGCCACGCATGCCTGGGATAGCGGCGGCTAAGCTCGCGCCGCACCTGCGGATAAAGACGCTGCCAAAAACCGGCCAGGTCCGTGGTGGTCTGCACCGGGCGCTTGTTCGGCGCAAGCAGATGCACCACCAGCGCGGCTGTTCCGTTCGCGATGCGCGGCGTTTCACGCATGCCGAAGAAATCCTGCAATCGCGACGCGATCCACGGTGGTTTGCCGGGCTCGTAATTCACTTTCGTCTGGCGGCCATTCGGCAGGCGGACGCGGCTGGGCGCGATTTCGTTTAGAAGACGGGTTCCGGTGCGCTGTTCGAGCGCCGGAATCAACGAAGCCCCGGCGCTTTTCAATTCGGCGAAGCTCTTCAATCCGCGACACAGCTCGCGCAAGGCTTGGTCGACGTCCAGCGTTTTGATGGCCGCGTGCTTCGACGCGAACGCGATGCGAGCCAGGAATTGCTCCAGTTCCTCCCGATCCACGAAACGTTCGATTCCCACTTCCAGCGCCCGTGCGGCCAGCATCGCGGCAGCCTGTTCCGGATCGGGCGCCCCGCTACGAGTCTCCTCAATTACGAGATGGTCGTATACCAGCGCACTCACTGCATCCACGCGCTCCGCCGCCCGGTTCCATTCCACGCCCGCGCGCTCTTTGATGCGATCGGGAAACAGGTCCAGCAGCCAGGCTGGCTCGATGGCGCTGTACAGGCGTGCCAGCGGCAGCGCGTTCTCGCTGCGATTTTCTATGTCCAAAGTCACCAGAAATTCCACCTGCGCCTCGCACGCCAGTACCGCCGAACCTCCCGAAGCGAGCAGCAACTGATTGTCCTTGCGCCGGCGTGCTACCCGATCGGGAAACGCGGTCAGGATCGCCAGGGCCAGCGCGTGGGGATCATGCGCGTGCTGTTTGGCCGGACGCACCAACCGGCGAATCTGTTCGAAGTGCCGCTGCGTCATGGGATCAAATGGGGAATCCACCAGGTTCATCAAATCGCAGGAGGGCGTGCGCGCACCCGAACTAAGCGCCGCTGCCGCCCGGCAGCCTTCTTCACCGGCCCCGCGTTCGACGGCATCCATCACCAGGCGGGCTAATCGCGGATGCAGCGGATAGCGCGCCATGCGTTGCGCCCGCTCGCCGGTTGCACCCAGAGCCTCAAGCAAATCCCCGGCGCGCTGGAGCGCGGCAGACGGTGGCGCATCCAGCCAATCCAATTCGAGAGGGTGCGCGATGCCCATGGCGCGCAGCGTGAGACACAATTCCGACAACTCGCGGCGTAAGATTTCCGGCGGATCCTGATTGCGCCGGCGCTCGAAATCATCCAGCATATAAAGCCGGATCACGCGGCCCGGAGCGGTGCGCGCCGCACGGCCTGCGCGCTGCGTGGCCGATGCCTTGCTGATGCGCACAACATCGAGTGTCGGCAATCCGGACCACGCTGAATCGCTCGCCATGCGCGCCAGTCCGCTGTCGATCACGATAGTCACGCCCTCCACCGTGACGGAACTTTCGGCGACATTGGTGGAGAGGATCACCTTACGCCGGGGGGCGGGCGAGACGGCCAGATCCTGCTCCGCGGGCGTCAAATCGCCGTGCAGTGGAAGGAGCAACAAATCGTGCCGCGCGGCGATCGGCCGGCATTCGCGCTCGGCCCGCCTGATTTCTCCCGCCCCAGGCAGGAAGACCAGAACGTCGCCCGATGGCGCCTGCGACACCACGGCCTGCAACGCCGCAGCCACCTGTTTCTCGAGCGGCAGCGCGGAGTAGGGTTGATGAGTGATGGAAAGATCGAACAGTCTGCCCTCGGATCGCAGCACCGGACATCCATCCAGGTAAGCGGCAATAGGCGCCGCGTCCAGCGTCGCCGACATCACCACAATCAATAGCTCCGGCCGTTTGACGCGCTGCAAGCGACGCAGCAAGGCCAGCGACAGATCGGTTTCCAGATGCCGCTCGTGGAATTCGTCCAGGATCACGGCATCCACGCCGGCCAGCAGCGGGTCCGATAGCATGCGGCGCGTGAGAATGCCTTCGGTAAGAAATCGCAGCCGCGTGCGGGGGCCGGCCACCTCTTCGAACCGCACCTGATAGCCGGCGGTTTCTCCCGGTTTTTCGCCCAGCTCATGCGCCACCCGGCGCGCCGCCAATCGCGCGGCCAGCCTGCGCGGCTCCAGAACCAGCACCTGTCCGCGCACCATATTGAGCAACGCGGGCGGAACGCGCGTGGTTTTTCCCGCTCCCGGCGGCGCTTCGATCACCAGGTTGGGAGAGCGCTTGAGCGATTCACGGACGGCCGGCAAAAGATCGTCGATGGGAAGCTTCGCGATCTGTTGGGGCAATCGGCTGGGTCCAGTTCAGTGCGCGGCCGCTTACGGCTTGGTGGGCGGCGCAGCGGGTGGCGTGGTCTTGGGATCGTCCACGTCGTACTTGATGTTCACGTCGCTCTTGAACTGTTTGTAGTCCTCGTACTTCACCGTCATCTTGATGCGTTGGTCGTTGTCGCGGAAATGCAGAGTGGCGTTGGCGATGGTGTAGGTGGGGAACCAAAATTTGCCGTCCACCTGCTCGCGGTACGTTTCGAACTTCGCATATTGATGGTCCGCGTTTTGCTTTGCGCCTTCACCGCGGCCGTAGCTCTTTACGATCTGCAGGTCGCGGTCGTCCACCCAAACGATCCCTTCGAAATAGCGCTGGCCAGACTCCATCTTCTTGGGCTTCACCGCGAAGGTGTAGCACGAGATCTCGTCCAGCTGCTCGCGGCCCAGGTAGCGAATGTAATACTTCGGCACCTCTTCAGTGGTCAACACGAAAGGCTGCACCTGGCGGAGATCCTGAATGTCGCCCGGATCAAGCTGGATCGCGGTGAGCGTGTTGGGCGGCGCGTACGCTACTTTTTCGATGCGGGCGCCTTCGGGGGAAAAAATAATGTCGGTCACTTCCTCCCATTTACCGGTGGATCCGCCGCTATCGTCGAGAGTCATCACGCGCGCGGTCTGGCGATAGGTGAAGTTGCTGCGCGCCTTGGCGAAAGCAGCTTCCTTAGCCGCGAACTTCGCGATGATGTCGTCCACTTGGGTGGGATTAGGATCGGTCAGGGTGGCGCCCAAGGCAGCGCCCGTGAGCAGAGCGAAAGTAACGACGAAACGCATGTTGCCTCTTGCCTTCTAGTGTAACGCCGGGCAGCCTCCCGTCAAATGGCAAGGCGCAGCCCGCATTCTAATCGAGTAAACTTAGCTGAGTCTTGCCTATGCTACCGAGATTCCTCTCACTGATCGCGCTGCTGGCCTTGCCGGCTGCGTCCTTTGCGCAACTCAACGTCATCATGTCGGGCGGCTTTTCGGCTGCTTATCAAGAGATCCTGCCCGGCTTCGAGAAGAGCACCGGAATCACCGTGACCACCACCCGGGGACAATCGCAGGGCAACGCACCCACCGCCATTGGCGCGCAGCTCCGCCGGGGTGCGCCCGCCGACGTGGTGATCATGTCCAGGGAAGGGCTTGACCCGCTACTTGCAGAGGGAAGAATCGTGGCCGGAACGGACGTCGACCTGGCTCGGACACCTCTGGGAATCGCCGTGCGTGCCGGAGCGCCCAAGCCCGATATCAGCACCCAGGAAGCTTTCAAGCAGTTGCTGCTGCGCGCGAAATCCATCACCTTTCCCGACAGCACCACGGGCATCTTCATGACCACCACGCTCTTTCCGCGGCTCGGGATCGCCAATGAGATCGCGGGAAAAATCACGCACACCGGTGTGGCCGCCGTTGCCAAGGGAGATGCGGAACTCGCGATTCAGCCGGTGAGCGAAATTTTACACGTCCCGGGTTCCGATTTCGTCGGCACCCTCCCCAAGGAAGTCCAATACGTCTCGGTGTTCACGGCCGCCGCCGTGGCGGGCTCGAAAAACCTCGAATCGGCTAAACGATTAATCGCGTTCCTGGCATCGGAAGGCGCCATGAAGCCGATAGAGAACAGCGGAATGGAGCCAATGCGCTCCCTGAACCCTTCCACCGCCTCCGCGGTGAAGCAAGCTCCCGATCCGAGTAGCGTGGTCCTGGTCGGCGATCGTTTCAAGCCACTCAAATACGACGAAATGACGCCCCAGCAGAAGGCCATGATCGATCATCTGCTGGCCGGGCAGCGTCAGGGGGCCAGGGGACCATTCAACGTCCTGTTGCGTAGTCCTGAGGTGGGCGATCTGGCACAGGAATTCGGCGGCTCTATGCGGTTCCACTCCGCTCTGCCCAAAGACGTCTCCGAAACGATCATCATCATGACTGGCCGCTTCTGGATGGCGCAATACGAGTGGACCGCCCATAAGGCCGCAGCGCTGCAAAACGGCGTGAAGCCCGCGATTGTGGATGCCATCGCC
>DATHNM010000303.1:0-7194 GCA_035486095.1 Bryobacteraceae bacterium | reverse complement strand
GCCGCGGAAATGTGCTCTACAAGCTGAAGCAGCACGGCTTGGCCGAGCGGCTGGATTCGGAAGCGCGGCGCCAATTGCTGGAGCGCATCAAGGATCTGGAGCATCAGGGCTACGAACTGGAAGCCGCCGAGGGCACCTTTGAATTGCTGGTGCGGGAGGCATTGCATCCGGGTTGGAGCGTTTTCGAAGTAGTAAATTACGATGTCACCACGCGGCTGGTGGGCGGAACCACGGCCACCGTGACGCTGCGCATCCAGGATAGCGTTCACACCGCCAGCGCCACCGGCCAGGGTCCCATGAACGCTCTTGATCTGTGCCTGCGCCAATGCCTGTCCAACGTCTATCCGCAAGTGAAAAACGTCCGCCTGACCGACTATAAGGTCCGCGTGCTGGAGCCCAAGAAAGGCACGGCGGCGAAGGTGCGTGTGTTGGTGGAATGGTCCGATCATCGCCGTAGCTGGGCCACGGTCGGCGTCTCGGACAACGTGATTGAAGCCAGTTGGGGCGCCCTGGTGGACGCCATTCGCCTGGAGTTGATGCGCCTGACCGAGCAGGACGAAAACGTCGACAAGGTTGTGGAAGATTACTGCTGGGGCGTTTAGGGCAGCCTTTATTCCTTAATTCATCGCCGTATCGCTTTTAACACGCACTGTATATCTGTTAGAGTTGAGCTCTATGGGTAACGGCCTTTGGCTGCTGGGCGTTGCTTTCGCCGCCAATTGCTGTCTGTTAACCGCCGGCACGGTTACCATAGAGCCCGGCGAGTTTGCGCAGTATTCGTTTGTCAGCAACGTGCCCGCCTTTGGCTGTCCGCCCACCTTCGACGCATCCACATGTGACACCCTGCTGGTACTGGTGCCCTTCATTTCGCCTGATCCGGCTGACGTGACGGCTGACCTGTTCAATGGCTCAACATTGTTGGGTTCGTTTTCGGGTATTTGCTGCTCAATCGACTTTAAATCGTCGTCCAGCGCCTACGGTTTGGGAACGGTGGTGGATTTTAGTTCGATTGAAGACGGCAGCATCGATGGCTTCGTCGACGTGAGCAGTGCCGTGCCGTTCACCATCAGTACCGACACCAATCTCTATCCTGGTTATTCGAATATCTATGTTGGTTACGCGACCGGGCAATTCAGCACATCGGAGTCGAGCAATTCCGCCACGGTGACGGGCATAAATGTGGTGCCGGAACCGGCCGGGAGCGCCGCCATGGCCATGCTGGCCTTTCTTGCGTGTGCCGGCCTTCGATATTCTGTTCGCAGCCGCGCCACCGGGGCCTGCGTCTCTAGCTCGCGCTAGAATAGTGGCGATGGCGGCGACCACCCTCCTCACGTCCGATCAGTTCCTGGCGTTGCCCGAGGAATTCGACCAACACGGGAATCGGATCAAAGACGAGCTGATTGGAGGCGAAGTCGTCAAGACGCCGCCTGCATCGTTGTTACATGACCTGATTAAGAATAGAATCAATGAGCTGCTGATTGAATACCTCCACGCGAATCCCCAACTCGGCTTGAAATCCCTGGTCGAAATTGGCGCTCAGGTAAGCCTCGCTGACGCGTTTATCCCCGACGTCTCCGTGGTGAAACGCAGTGGGTTGTCCGACACCGCCAAGCATCTCGAGCGCAAGGTGGACGCATTCTTCGAGCTAACCTGACAGCTTCGATGCGCCACTTCTTCACCCGGTCCGTCCCGCCGTTTTCGCGCGTTCTGCTGGTAGAGAGCGGCAGCCGCGAGCTGTTCGAGAACCTGCTTCCCATCCTGTATCAAAATCACCCAGGAATGACTTGCGACCTGATCAGCTGCTACGCCGGCGCGCCCAGTAATTTCCGCTCCGATCAAGGGGCGGTCTATCGTGTCACCGATTACCCGGCAGGCGATGCCCGGCAGCGCCTCTATAAAGAGCTATCCCAAAACCGCTACAACATTGTCGGCATCATTTGCTCCGCCGAACCCATCATGACCAGGTGGAAATGGATGCTGGCCGCGCGGCTGCCCGGCAAGGTTTTCGTGCTCAACGAAAACGGCGACTACTTCTGGATGGACCACTCGAACCTGGCCATCATTCGCTATTTCATTCTTTTTCGCGCCGGCCTCACCGGTTCGGGTGCGGTGCGCACCCTGGCGCGAGTGGTGCTGTTCCCGTTCAGCCTGCTATACCTGATCTTGTACGCCGTTACAGTACACTTTCGGAGGATCTTACGAACACCATGAAAGCAGTTTTTGTAGAACAGCCCGGGGGCGTTGAGAACCTGAAATACGCGGACCTTCCGAAGCCTTCGCCCGGCGCGGGCCAGGCGCTGGTGAAAATAGCAGCGTCCGGCGTGAATTACATCGATATTTATTTCCGCAAGGGTGTGTATCCCGCCCCCTCGCCAGTGGTGTTGGGCAGCGAAGGCGCTGGAACAGTGGAAGCGGTAGGCCCTGACGTGAAAAACGTCGCTCCGGGCGAGCGGGTCGCGTATGCCATGGCGCGGGGCTCGTACGCCGAATATGCTTTGGTTCCCGCGTGGCAGTTAGTGAAGATCCCGGCATCGGTGCCGTTTGAAACCGCCGCCGCCGCGATGCTGCAAGGCATGACCGCGCATTACCTCACGCATTCCACTTATCCGCTGAAACCGGGGGATTCGTGTTTGATCCACGCCGCAGCCGGTGGCACAGGCCGATTGATTGTCCAGATGGCCAAGATGCTGGGCGCCCACGTCATCGGAACGGTAGGCGATGAGGAAAAAGCCAAGCAAGCCAAGGAGGTCGGCGTCGACGAAGTGATTGTCTACACCCAGGAAGATTTCGCCGCCAAAGCCAAGGGCATGCACGTGGTTTACGATTCGGTGGGCCAATCCACCTTCATGAAGAGCCTGGATTGCCTGCGTCCGCGCGGCATGATGGTGAGTTTTGGAAATGCCAGCGGACCAGTAGCGGACATCGCTCCACTACTTTTGAGCCAGAAGGGTTCGCTCTTCCTGACACGCCCGACGCTGGCGAACTACTCGGCCACGCCGGAGGAGTTAGACTGGCGCGCGGGTGACGTTTTGAACTGGATAGAACAAGGCAAATTGAAACTGCACATCCATAAGGTATATCCGCTGTCAGACGCCGGCCAGGCACAGCAAGATCTGGAAAGCAGGAAGACCACCGGAAAGTTGCTGCTGCGTGTCGCCTGATCGAGCCGCCATTTCGTTTCAGGAGCTCAAAATCGATGCCCTGCTGGTGTCCGCGCCGCCCAACGTCCGCTACCTGAGCGGTTTCACCGGCGACAATGGCTTGCTGTTGGTCACCCCAGGCGCCACGCCCGAATCCCAGACACTGTTCACCGATCCGCGCTTCACCATTCAGGCCGCGCAGGAGTGCGCTTGCGAAGTAAAAATCGTCAGCAAAACCCCTCTCGACGTAGGCGCGCTCCAGACCATCGCCAAAAGACGGCTGAAGCGTGTAGGTTTTGAAGCCTCACGCATGCTGTATGAAGTTCACCAGCGAATTACGAAAGCGCTGCCCAAGGGCGTAACACTGGTTCCCATTGGGCCCATGGTGGAAAGGCTGCGCATGGTGAAATCGGACGACGAGATCGCACGCATCCGCCGCAGCGTGTTGACCAATTCCGAGGCATTCGAGAAAGCCACCCGGGCCATCCGGCCGGGCGCTCGCGAATCCACCATAGCGGCAGAACTGGAATACCAGATGCGGCGCTTGGGTGCGGAAAAAGCCGCGTTTGAGACCATTGTGGCCATGGGTTCGCGATCCGCCCTGCCCCACGCCCAACCCACGGCGCGTAAGCTAGCCAACAATGAACTACTATTGATTGATATGGGCGCGTGCCAGGATGGCTACATGAGCGACATGACCCGGGTGTTGTTCCTTGGCAAGCCTGACCGCCGTGTGCGAAGCATGTACAACGCGGTCTTGAAAGCTCAATTGGCTGCAATCGACTCGGTCCGGCCCGGCGTTACGGCTGCGCACGTGGATGGCGCGGCTCGCCGGGTGCTTGTAAAGGAAGGTCTGGGGAAAGAGTTCGTACATTCCACCGGTCACGGCCTGGGTCTCGAGATTCACGAAGGTCCCCGCCTGGGGCGTCGCGACAAGACGAAACTGGAACCCGGCATGGCGATTACAATTGAACCTGGCGCCTACGTGCGCGATTTCGGAGGAATTCGCATCGAAGACACCGTGCTGGTGACTCACAATGGATGCGAAGTTCTCACGCCCACTTCCAAGGAGTTAAGACTTCTCTAGAATGTCGAACGACGAAATCAGAGAACTGATCCAACTGGTGGTTGAAAGCGGCATCGCCGAGTTGGAGTTGCAGCGCGGCGAGACGCGTGTTCGCATCCGCCGGACGCTGGAGCGGCAAGAAATCGCGATGTCTGGGCCCATGTCCACCTCCATGCCGGCGACGTTCGTCGCTCCCGGCCCCTCGTCCAGCCCCACTCAACCCACTCCGGCTCAAGCGCCCGCGCCGGCGGCGAACGAACACATCGTGAAATCGCCCATAGTGGGCACTTACTATGAATCGCCCAAGCCGGGTGATCCGCCCTTCGTCAAAGTGGGCGATGCGGTGGAACCGGGACAAGTGCTCTGTATCATTGAATCAATGAAGCTGATGAACGAAATAGAATCCGAGATCGCCGGAACGGTGGTGGCCAAGCTGATGGAAAGCGGCCGGCCCGTGGAGTACGGAGAAGCCCTGTTCGCCATTCGCCCGCGTTGATCTATGTTCCAGAAAATCCTGATCGCCAACCGCGGCGAAATCGCCGTTCGTGTCATCTGTGCCTGCAAGGATCTGGGCATCAAGACGGTGGCTGTGTATTCGGAGGCCGATCGCAATAGCCTCCACGTGCGATTCGCGGACGAAGCCATTTGCATCGGGCCCGCCAAAAGCGCGCGCAGCTATCTGGATATCCCGTCCGTGATCAGTGCCGCCGAAATCACCAACGCCGATGCCATTCATCCGGGCTACGGCTTCTTAAGCGAGAATGCCGATTTCGCCGAAGTCTGCGAGACGTCTGAGATTAAGTTCATTGGCCCCAAGCCCAGCGTCACGCGCGCCATGGGTCTGAAGCAGCATGCCCGCGCGGCCATGGCGGATTGCGGCGTGCCCATCCTGCCCGGCTCCCAGGGAATTCTGCAAAGCCCGGAGGAAGCGCTTGAAACCGCGCAGCGCATCGGATATCCGGTGATGCTCAAGGCATCGGCCGGCGGCGGCGGCCGTGGCATGCGCATGGTTCATGAAGCCTCGGAACTCGCGCCCATGCTGACGCAGGCGCAACAGGAAGCCGGGGCTGCATTCTCATCGCAAGACGTGTACATGGAAAAGCTGGTGGTTGCGCCGCGGCACATAGAGTTTCAAGTGCTGGCCGATGAACATGGCAATGTCGAGATCCTGGGCGAGCGTGATTGCTCCATCCAGCGGCGCCACCAGAAATTGCTTGAGGAAGGTCCCTCGCCGGCCGTGACCTCCAAGCTTCGCGATAAGATGCGAGCCCGGCTGGGCGCGGCCATGCAGAAGATCGGCTACACCAACGCCGGCACCATCGAATTTCTGATGGATCACGACGGGAACTTATACTTCATCGAAGTGAACGCGCGCATTCAGGTGGAGCACCCGGTTACCGAGTCCATCACCGGCATCGATCTGGTGAAGAGCCAGATCCTGATCGCGGCCGGCTACAAGCTGCCCGAGATTATCCAGCAGCCGGTGACCATCAAGGGCCATGCCATCGAATGCCGGATCAACGCGGAAAATCCTGAGACATTCGCGCCATCGCCCGGCCGTATCACCGCTTTGAACCTGCCGGGCGACGTTGGCATTCGCGTGGACACCGCTGCGTACACGGACTATGTGATCCCGCCGTTTTACGATTCACTGATCGCCAAGCTGATAGCCTACGGACGCGACCGGACGGAGGCCATTGCACGCATGCGCCGCGCGCTCGATATGTTCGTGGTGGAAGGAATTTACACCACCATCCCGCTGCACCAGCGCATTATGCAGGATCCGAATTTTATCGCGGGAAAGTTCGATACGTCGTTCCTGGCGTCCCACGGCGTGAAGAAAGCTTCCTAGGCCGGCAGTTCCGCCTCGGCGATATCAATTTCCATCCGCAACAACGCCGCCCCCAGGGTTTTGCCTTGCGCATCGATCCGCAAAGACAACGTCCCGCCGCCGCCCAGCGCCTGATGCAGCAGAAAGTTTAACGCGCCCAGGTTCGGAAGTTCGTAACGCTCCACGCCGCCCTGCACCATTGCACCAAAGAATGTTTTCACGCGTTCTCCAGTGACCTCGCGAACCAGGACCGGATAGTGCCGCGCGTCGTAGGCAATGATACCGATGTTCGAGGTATCGCCTTTATCGCCGGAACGGGCATGAGCGATGCGCGCTAGCGGGATCTTCATTCCACCACCTCCACCGAGGTCTGAATCAGCTCACGCGGAATCAGCGCCGGCCAATAGGCCACCACCTCGCGCACCGGCGGACGTCCGTCGCCAAAGCCCGTACCGGTGGGCGGACCGCTCAGCACCAGCGGGATCAGCTCGCGTGTAAAACGATCCACGGCGTGCCGATCCTGGCCGCGCACGCCGATGCGCAGTTGCACTTCGGGCGGGTCCGGATTGGGAACAGCCACCGGCCCGTGGCAGGCATTCACGCCGAAAAACTCGCTATAAATTTCTTCAAACTTCAGTCCCAGCTGCTCCAGACGCTGGCGCACGATGCGGTCGGCGGCTTGCGCTTTTTCGAGCGCCTGCGGCGCGCTATAGACCAGCGTGCCGATCGCCTTCCAACCATACGAATATGCGATGGAAAGCTTCAGCATTTCCGGCCGCGCGGCTCCGCGAATGCCCGACACCTGGACACGATCCGGCCCGGCGTCCTTCAACTGAATACTGGTGAAATCGGCCACGCAATCCGGCGTGATGTAGTTTTTCGGATCGCCCAGCTCATACAGCAATTGCTCTTTCACCACGTCGACCGCTACGCGTCCGCCGGTGCCTTCATGCTTGGTGATGTTGAATCGGCCGTCGGGTTCAGCCTCGATGATCGGATAGCCGATATTCGCCATATCGGGAATGGTTTGCCAATCCACCTGGCAATTGCCCCCGGTGCACTGCGCGCCGCACTCCACAATATGCCCGCGATTGTTCCAGCGGCCAGCTTATCCCAATCGTCCGGTTTCCAGCCAAAGCGGTGAATCATGGGAGCGA
>DATHNM010000302.1:0-6019 GCA_035486095.1 Bryobacteraceae bacterium | reverse complement strand
GGCGACAGCAGCAGCAGACTGCTCCAGTTGCGTCCGGTGAGCTTCTTCTACAAGCCCCAATTTGACGATGGCTCCCATCTCCCGCAGTATGGCCTCATTGCAGAAGAGGTGGCCAAGGTCTATCCCGAAATGGTGGCCTACGATAACCATGGGGAAATATTGTCGATTAAGTATCAATTGCTCGCTCCCATGCTGCTCAACGAATTGCAGAAACAGGCCCAGCAGAATCTGCAGCAAGCCCGCCAACTTCGGTCACTCGAAGACCGGCTTGCCGCGCTCGAGGGCGCAACAGCCGCCGGGCCACAGCCGGTTCACTAGAACACCCCCGGGGAAGGGCGGCAATCGTCGCCCTTCCCGCTCTCTCCTCCCTGGCTGCAACGCTCTGTTTGACACTTCCCCGCCCGATTCGCTAATCTAAATTGACCGCAAGTCTCCCAGGGAGAAGGTCTGTCTTTATGAAAACTCTTATTCCGTCCGAAGGGGAAATCGTTCGCCAGTGGCACGTTGTCGATGCCGCCGACCAGGTTCTCGGCCGGATTGCCAGCGCCGCGGCGATGATCCTGATGGGCAAGCACAAGCCTACCTACACCACCTTTCTGGACACCGGCGATCACGTGATCGTGATCAATGCCGCCAAGGTTAAGCTCACCGGACGCAAGGAAAGCCAGAAACTTTATCGCCGCCACTCCGGTTATCCGGGCGGCCTCACCGAAGTCGGCGCAGCCAAAATGCGCGCCACGCACCCTACAAGAATGGTCGAGCACGCAATCGCGGGAATGCTCCCGAAGAACAAGCTCGGTAAACAGATGTATCGCAAGTTGAAGGTCTATGCAGGCGACAAGCATCCCCACCAGGCGCAACAGCCGGTGGCTTTGTCGGTATAGCAGTGCTCCGAATGCCTTTCCCCGCGCGGCCGTCAACCTCCAACCAAACAGCAACGAATAAGGATGGTACTGAGTGGCAGGAATAGTCCAATATTTGGGAACCGGCCGCCGCAAGACTGCGGTGGCTCGCATCTTTTTGCGGGCGGGTAAAGGCCAGATTACGGTCAACGGGCGGCCCTTCGATAATTATTTCGTAAACGACGCCGCGCGCGCTTTGGTGCGCCAGCCTCTGCTGGCGGCCGAGGTGGCGGATAAGTTCGATATCCTCATTCTGGCGGATGGCGGCGGGCCCAACGGTCAAGCCGGCGCAGCCCGCATGGGGATTGCCCGCGCGCTGCTCGAGTTTAACCTGGAGATGCGTCCGAAGTTGAAACAGCTGGGGCTGCTGACGCGCGATCCGCGTGCGCGCGAGCGCAAGAAGTACGGCCAAAAGGGCGCGCGCAAGCGGTTCCAGTTCTCGAAACGCTAGCAGCTTGTGGCGGCACGCACTTGTGGCGCACGCACTCTTGCGTGCGGCACCGAATAACGGCCGGTTCCGTCCGGCGCACACAAATTCCGCTTTGGGCCGTGTGCGCGGGCGTGATCGGGCGAAACCATTAACCCGGTAACAAAGGAGGCAGTTTGCCATCAATCTCAATGAAGGAATTGCTCGAAGCAGGCGTTCACTTCGGGCACCAGACCAAGCGCTGGAATCCAAAGATGAAAGAGTACATCTTCGGCGAACGTAACGGAATCTACATCATCGATCTCCAAAAGACCCTCAAGCTGTTCAAGGACGCCATGCGTTATGTGGCCGAAGCGGCCGCGCAGGGTAAAACCGTCTTGTTCGTCGGAACTAAAAGGCAGGCGCAGGAGGCTATCTCGGAAGAAGCCACGCGCTGCGGCCAATACTACGTCAATCAACGCTGGCTGGGCGGCTTGCTCACCAACATGCTGACCGTGCAGAAATCCATCAAGCGCCTCAAGGAGCTGGATGTGATGGCGGCCGAGGGCGCGGGCTATGAAGGCCGCGTCAAAAAGGAAGCCAGCCGGCTGGAGCGCGAGCGCAAGCACTTGCAGCAGAACCTGGCCGGCATCAAGGACATGTCGGGGCTGCCGGACGTGCTCTTCGTGGTGGATTCCAACAAGGAAGCCATCGCGGTGAAGGAAGCCCGGCGGTTGGGGATCCCGGTGGTCGCGGTGGTGGATACCAATTGCGATCCCGACGAAGTGGATCACGTGATTCCGGGCAACGACGACGCTCTGCGCGCCATCCGTCTGTTTACCACCAAGGTGGCCGACGCGGTGATCGAAGGCCGCGCGCTGGCCACCGAGCAGGATTTCGCGGCCGAGAAGATCATCACCGACGAAACTCCGGCCGAAGAGAATCTGGAGTACGCGCAGTTTGATCCGCAGCAGCTGGATCAGCTGATGTCGGAAGGCCTTTCCGACGAAGATCTGCCTTCCATGTCCCTGCCCCGCAAGGGTCCCGGATCGGAAGCCAGCGAAGCGGTCAGCAGCACCCCGCAGACCGTCGAATAACCACACGGCAGGCAGCGGGAAGAACGCCACGCGGGCCGAACGCCAGTAACGCGCCCGCTGCCTGCCCGCGAATCGAAGAAGCAAGGAATCGACAGGAAGCCATGGAAATCAGTGCGAAATTAGTGAAAGAGCTCCGCGACCGGACCGGCGCGGGCATGATGGAGTGTAAGAAGGCCCTGACGGAAGCCAAGGGCAATCTGCCGGAAGCCGAAATCATTCTGCGTAAAGCCGGCATCACCAAGGCCTCCAGCAAAGCCACCCGCACCACGCGCCAGGGCACCATCGGCAGCTACATTCACCCCGGATCGCAGTTGGGCGTTCTGGTGGAGGTAAACTGCGAGTCCGATTTCGTGGCGCGCACCGACGACTTTCAGCAACTGGTGAAAGACCTGGCCATGCAAGTGGCCGCCGCCGACCCGCAGTTCATCCGCAAGGAAGACGTCACCGCGGCCGCCTTGGACAAGGAGCGCGACATCCAGCGCGCCCGGGCCTTGCAGGAAGGCAAGCCCGAGAAAATGGCGGACAAGATCGTGGAAGGCCGGTTGGCCAAGTTTTATGAGGAAATCTGCCTCTACGAGCAGCCGTTTATTCGCGATAATGCCACCACCATCGGCGATCTGATCAAAGCCGCGATCGCCAAATTGGGCGAAAACATTTCGGTTTCACGCTTTGTCCGGTTTAAAGTAGGAGAAGCGGCGCTGATCGAAGAAACCGCGGAACAGACGCCGCCCAAGCCTTAAATTAGCGATCCGCGGCCGTCAGGGAGCGGTCCCCGCGCCATGCCAAAATACCAACGCATCGTCCTCAAACTGAGCGGTGAAGTCCTGGCCGGGGGAAGCAATTTCGGTATCGATCCGGAGCGCGTGAAGAGCCTGGCGGCCGAGATAGCCGAGGTGGCCCGCACCGGGGTGCAGATCGGGCTGGTGGTGGGCGGCGGCAATTTCTTTCGCGGGGTTTCGGCCGCGGCCATGCAGATGGATCGCGTGGCGGCGGATCACATGGGCATGCTGGCCACCGTGATTAACGCCCTGGCTTTGCAGGATGCGCTCGAAAAGACCGGCGTCCCAACCCGCGTGATGACCGCCATCCAGATCCATCAGGTGGCCGAGCCCTACATCCGCCGGCGCGCCATTCGCCACCTGGATAAGGGCCGGATCGTGATCTTCGCGGCCGGAACTTCCAACCCGTATTTTTCCACCGACACCGCCGCCACGCTGCGGGCGCTCGAGATTCACGCCGATGTCATCGCCAAGGGCACGCGCGTCAACGGCGTGTACGACAAGGATCCGCTGCGCCACGACGACGCGATTCTTTATCCGGAAATCAGCTATCACGACGTGCTGGCAAAAGCCCTGAAAGTGCTGGACGCCTCCGCCGTGGCCATGTGCCGCGACAACCAGCTTCCCATCCTGGTTTTCAATTTGAATGTGTTCGGCAATATAATGCGTATGTCGATGGGTGAGCCCATCGGAACTTTGATTCACTAGGCCGCGACATGAAAAACGAACCTCCCGCAACTACCCAGACTGCTCACAGCTTTCAAAACATCAACGAAATTGATGCGCACGCCCGCTCCCGCATGGACAAAGTGCTGGCGGGCCTGCAGCACGAAATGGCCGGCGTGCGCACCGGCCGGGCTAACATCAGCCTGCTCGACAACGTGCGGGCGGACTATTACGGGACAGCCACGCCGCTGAATCAACTGGCTACCTTGCACGTGCCCGACGCCACCATGATCACCGTGCAGCCCTGGGACGTTTCGCAGATCGGCATCATCGAGAAAGCCATTCGCGGGTCGGACCTGGGGCTCAATCCGGCCAACGACGGCAAGCTGATCCGCGTGCCCATCCCCGCCCTCACCGAGGAGCGCCGCAAGGATCTGGTGAAGAAGGTGCACCATATCGCTGAAGATCATCGCGTGTCGCTGCGCAATGTCCGGCGCGAGAGCAACGAGCACGTCAAGAAGCTGCTAAAGGACAAGCTGATCAGCGAGGATGAAGAACGCCGTGCGTTGGATGAGATCCAGAAGCTGACCGATAGCTACATCCAGAGGCTGGATCAGGCCGTCAAGACCAAGGAAAAAGAAGTCCTCGAAATCAAGTAGCCACCAGGAATTTCGACGGTCTAAGTTTCTTCGTGAACGCGAATGCCGGCCGCGCGGCCCGCTGCGTACTGCAGCACGAATGTTCCGGCGCGGTCGGTTGACACCTCGCGCATCTCTTCGTCGTCGGCTTCCACCAGATATTTGCGTCCGGGCTTCAGTCCGATCACGAGAATAGTCCCGCCGCCATCCATGGGGAATTGAAAAGGCACCCGCCCCAGGATCACGCTGGAGTCGCCCAGCTGCAGCGGCTTGGGCGCGGAGGTGCCCGATGCCGCCTGATTCACCACGGTGACATGGCCATCATGAAACAGTTCCGCCTCGCCGCCATATAAACCGAACCAATCGGCATCTTCATCCCAGCCGGAGCGGACGAAGAGCACGCCGGAATTGGGGTCGTGAAACACCAGCGGAAGCTGATAATAGCTTAAACCCGGCTGGTAGGGATTGGCCCACAGGAACTCGTAAGGCGCCCCAAACGAAGTCATCATCAGGAAACGATCCTGAATCAACCAGCCTTGCAGAAACTGGTTGTCCAGGCCGTTATTGTCGAAGGCCACCATGCTTAAACCGGCCGCGCGCGCCAGTGCGGCGCGAGTCAGGTCGGGCTGGGCATTGCCCTGATAGACCGGGATGCGAAATTCGTTTTCGGGCGCGCGGTAAGGCGCGGGATAGTTCCCGGCAATCAGATAGAGCGGCAGGTGCGCAAAATAATCCAGCGCGTCTTCGCGCAGATCGATCTTCAGGTTGTCGCGCACGGCGTGCAGGGTTTCAACCAGCGTATATATATCGGCCAGCTGCGGCACGGTGCGGCCGTCGGCCAGCGCCGGCGCAACTTGAGCGCGCCACCATTTTTCAACCGCCTCGCCCAGCGGGCCTTCTTCGGGGTGTTGGGGATCGTCAGCGGTGGCGATGATTGCCAGGATCCGGTCGCGGCGCGCCGGCATGCTATCGCCGGTTCGCTTCTGGATCAGCTGGCGAATTTTCGCCACCAGCGCGGCCGACTGCTGGGGATTCAAAATTGGCTGGCACCAATCGTAAACCAGCGCCATCTGGCGCAGATCGTCGGCCGGTCCCAGCGCCCATTCCACGGCCCGCTTTCCCGCCGCAGCCTCGCCCGAAACGGCATAGTAGAGCGCCAGCGCGAAGCCCGGCTCGGGAAGCGTGGCCGAGCCCTTAACCAGAAGATCGAACTGCCGCCAGCGCTGCGATTCGCGTTCCCGCTCGCGCTTCAACAGGCGCAGCCGCTGGGCAGTCAGAATCAGGCGGGGATGCTCGCTATAGACCCGATACCCCTCGTCTTCGGCGCGGCCCGGAAGGGGGATCGTCAAGAGCCCGGCCAGTATGAGCGTGCCTGTCCGCCAATCCAAAATCGCCAATCCCCAATTGTGTCACACTGACACAGCAGCAGCAGCCCGGCGCCTCAAACAGACCCCGGAGGGTGCTCAAAACAAAGGGAAACCCGGTGGCGCGCGGCGTGCATCTGAAGGGATCGAATTGATGAAGTGACCTT
>DATHNM010000301.1:0-2575 GCA_035486095.1 Bryobacteraceae bacterium | reverse complement strand
TGCTTGTCCGTACTAGAGTAACGCAATAAGCGCCTGGCCCCCAATCCCCAATCCGATTCGTGCGGGGATGCTTGTCCGTGCTGGAGTAACGCAATACGTGCCTGGCCCCCCAATCCCTAATCCCCAATCCCGGGCGGCAAGCACGAAGTGCGTCGCCAACCTACTGAGGTCGCTCGGCGGACGCGACTTTCTTGACTCCGGCGGTTTCATGCGCGCGGTCTAGCATGGTCTTGGAAGCGGGCAGCGAACCCAGACCCTTCAGAACTTCCGGGTCGTTCTGGAACGCCAGGCGGTCCGATTCTTCCTTGCTGAAGGCGGTGATAAAAAGCTCTTCGCGCAGGCGATCGCGAATCCAGGTCTGGTCGCGCTCGAAGTCCGCCGGTGTGAAAACCACGCCGCGCTTGGCCGCGAACGCTCGGAAATCCGCCAGTGCCGCGTCATCGGGCGCCCACTCCTTGGCAATGGGGGCGGTGTGCGCGGCGAAGTATTGGGGAGCGTAGAAGAAGAACACCAGTTCGTCGGTAAGCTGAGCTTCCAGCGGGGTCATTCTGGGCGCCTGGTATTTCTCGTCGGGAGTGATGCCGTCGCCGCCGTATACGATCCGGCCGCTATCGGTCTTCTTCATGTCCTTGGGATTAATCTTCCCGTTTTCCCGGCTCAGATATTCGAACAGGCCCTGATGCTCATAGTCGCGCTGGATGAGCCGGCCGCTGGGCGTGTAATATTTCGCGATGGTCAGCAGCAGCGCGCTGTTGCCGGAGAGCGGGAAGGGCGCCTGCACCAAACCCTTGCCAAAAGTAGACTCGCCGAAGACCCAGGCGCGATCGTGATCCTGCAACGCGCCAGTCAGAATCTCAGCGGCCGAAGCGGTGCCCCGGTTTACCAGAACAACTATTGGATATTCCTTGCCACGCTCGCCGCGCTTGGCGATAAACTTGGTTTCGGCCGACGCCCTGCCGTGATGGGAGACGATGAGCTGGCCTTTGTGCAGGAACCGGTCTGCCACGTTGACAGCCTCTTGCACCAGGCCGCCGGGATTGTCGCGCAAATCGAGCACCAGGCCGTCGATATTGCTTTCGGGGAAACGGGCCAACGCCTGATCCACTTCGTGGCTGGTGGTTTCGTTAAACGCTTCCACGCGCATATAGGCGATGCCCGGGCGCAGCCAGAAGGCGTAATTCACACTGCCGCGCGGGACATTGTCGCGAACCAGGGAAAAGTGCATGGGCTCTTCATGCCCGGCGCGCCGCGCGGTGATGGTAACCGGCGTTCCCTTGGGGCCTTTTAGCATGCCAGACACCTGCGACACCGTGGCGCGCTCGGTATTGTTGTCGTCCACGGCGACAATCTGATCGCCCGGCCGCAGACCGGCGCGGAAAGCCGGCGAATTCACGAAGGGATACATCACGATGACTTTGCCTTCGGGCGAGCCGACGTACATGCCGACGCCGAAGTAATGGCCGGACTGACCCTCGCGCATCAGCTCATAGGCTTTGGGATCGAAAAAATTGGAATGCGGGTCCAGGGTACGAAGCATGTTGGGGATTGCGCCCTTAAACACCGTATTATCGGCATCCGGCTTATCGGCGAAGTTACTCTCCACCGCTTCGTAGACCTGGGTGAACTTTTTGAGGCTGGCGTTCACGTCCGCTTCTGATTGCGCGGATAGGGTTAGAGAGAGCGGGCTAGCCAACAACAAGAAGCCCAGGAACCAACGGGGGGATGCCATCGTATTCGACCTCGGGTGACTTTATAGTACCAATACTTGGACGCGCCAGTTGGCGTTAATGGAGCCGGAAAGTTTCGATGGAAATGCGCCGGCCGTCGGTGCGCACGGTGACCATGCCGTCGCGATCGGTGCGAAGGATTCCGGCATGGTGGGCGGCCAGGCGCTCCAGCACCTTGGGATGGGGGTGCCGGAAGGAATTTTCAAAGCCGTCGGAGATGATGGCGAACTGGGGCGAAACAGCGTCCAGAAACGGATCGATGCTGGAGGTATTGCTTCCGTGATGGCCCACTTTAAGAATGTCGGCGCGCAGCGGCTGGCCATCCGTAAGAGCGCGCCGCTCCATGGGTTTTTCCATGTCTCCGGTAAGCAGGAACGAACGCTGGCGGTAGGTGATGCGGAGACCCAGCGAATCGTTATTCACGGGGCTGGCGGAAGGGACATAATCGGCGGGAGGGGAGATAACTTCAATACGGGCGCCTCCGAAATCGAAGCTGTGCCCGCTCGAAAGCTTAAGAATCTTTACATTTTCCGAGCGAGCTTTGCTGCGTACGGCGGACCAGGCCGCGCTCGAAGGCGTGGCGCCGGTCCAAAGCTGGGAAGGGTGGAAATTCTCGATCACGGCCGGCAGACCGCCGGCATGGTCATCGTGCGCGTGCGTCAGCACCACAACGTCGATTTTGCGGATGGACCGGCTCCAAAGGTAAGGCGACACCACATCCTCGCCTATATCCAGACGAGTGGTTGGATGAGGCCCGAATGAAAGTACCCCGCCGCCATCGACGAGCATGAGTTTGGAATCTGGAAAGCAGATGAGCAGGCTGTCGCCTTGTCCGACATCGAGCGCGG
>DATHNM010000300.1:0-20098 GCA_035486095.1 Bryobacteraceae bacterium | reverse complement strand
GGCGAATGAATTAATTCTCAAAACACTGCTTCAAAATTGGCCGGATGAGACTGGCGAGATTCGCGAGCAAGTGCGTCTGATGATGCGGGGCGTGCGTGGGGACGACAAGATCGACAAGTTCGACACGATCGCCGATATCCTGGTTACCCATGGCAGGCCCACGAGCGAGCTGCTGGAAATGGCGGAAAAGATAGAGCAGCAGGCCCTGAATCAATTTCATGAGAAGAGATACATGGCGAAGGTGAAGCGGGAATATGCCGAAGCGAAAGTGCCGGTTTCGGGCCGTGAAGTTCAGCGCGCAAGCGACGATACGCACGCGGCACTTCTCACTACCATGGGGCGAATCGAGGTTGCGCGCGGGAAAAAACAGATTGGGCAGCAGTTGTTTGAGCAGGCGTACAAACTGGATCCGGGAAACTCGGCCGCAGCAGCCGGGCTGGGCGAAATTGCTCTGCACGACGGACGGGACTCGGACGCGTTGGGCCTTTTGGCGAACGCGCAGTTGAACGGAACGCTTGCGCCGGAGCAGCGCAAGGATTTGCAGGATATTTACCAAAAACTTCACGCGAGTTCGCCCGGCGGGCTGGATGCGTGGCTGGATCAGACCTATCGCGAGAAATTCCCGGAGGCGATTCACGTTCAGCCGTATGCATCGGCGGATGGCGGCAAAACGGTTCTAGCCGAGCTCTTCACCGGCGCCGACTGCGGCCCTTGCGCGGGCTTCGACATAGCAATGGACGCCGTCATGGAGCGCTATTCCAAGCGAGACGTAGCGGTACTGATGTATCACGAGCACATTCCGCAGCCTGACCCGTTGACCAATCCCTCCACCGTGCAGCGGTTGGCGTTCTATGACGTGCGTGGCACTCCTACGCTCGCGATCGATGGGGAAACTTCAATGGGAGGAGGAAATCGCGCCGCGGCGCCGGATATTTATCAGCGTTTCGCGCCGAAGATCGACGCAGGCCTGAAGGCGCAGCCCGAATTGTCCCTGGCTCTGAGTGCGTCGCGGGAGGGTGAACGGATCACGGCGCATGCGCGCGTGGATCCGCTATCGCACGGCACTAAGAACATGCGTCTGGAAATTGTTCTGGTTGAGAAGCAGGTGCGCTACAGCGGCGAGAGCGGAATCCGGTTTCATCCCATGGTGGTTCGCGCGATGGCCGGCACGAATTCCGATGGGTTCGCCCTCGACCCGTCCGGAGCGCAGGTCTATGATGCCACTTTCGATGTTTCCCAGATCAGTGCGGGTTTGAAAACCTACCTCGACGGTTTCGAGGCGGAAAACGACAGGTTTGGCCCCATCCATTTTGCCGAGAAGAAGTATTCCATTGACATGGGCAAGGTCGCGATTGTCGCGTTCGTGCAGGATTCCGAGACCAAGCACGTGTTGCAAGCCAGCTATTGGGAGCCGGATGCGCGTTAGAGCGTCCGTTCTCGCGTGCCTGGGGATGTTCGCGGTGGTGGCCGCATCCGGTGAAGATCCGGTGACATGGTCAGCCAAGCGGTCGCCAGAAAAACCACTGATGCGCGGCGCGCGTTTCACTGTGGAACTCGCAGCTCAGATCCAGCCCGGCTGGCACTTATATTCTTTGGATCAGCCTGAAGGCGGCCCCATTCCAACGGAAATCTCTTTACCCGCCGGACAGGAATTTTCGTTTGCCGGAACTATCGCGGCCGCCAAGCCCCACACTGTATTCGATTCCAACTTCAACATGCGCGTCGGGTTCTATCTTGAAAAGGCGCAATTCCGTGTCCCGCTGGAAGTGGGGCGCGCGGCTGCGGTGGGTGTGACGACGTTGAATATTCAAACTCGCTACCAATGCTGTAACGATAAAATGTGCCTGCCGCCAAAAAGAGTCAGCGTGCCGGTTTCGGTTGACGTGCTTCCGTGAAGTGCCTGCGCACCTGGGGTAAGCGGCCAGCGCGTCTGGCGCTGTCATTGTGGTGCGTTGTTTCCTTCGGGCAAACAAAAACAGATCCGTTGGATGGATTGGCGTCTGACTTCTGGACCTGGCGCGCGGAATATCGGCCGTTCAGCTCTGACGATGTTCCGCGCATGGAGCACAAACCTGGCGTGCGGGATTGGTCGCCAGCGACGATTGCGAAGCAACAGGCCGATCTGGCCCAATTCGAGCGCCGGTGGAAAGCCTTGCGGACCGCTGGATGGCCAGTAGCGCGGATGGTGGACTACCGGCTGCTTGGGTCCGCGCTGGCTCGAGTCCGCTGGGAGTTGGATGTAAATCCGCGCTGGCAGCGCGACCCGATGTTTTACGTGGAGCAAACCGTGGTGGCGCTTCAGGAAGAGCTGATGCCTCCGCCGCCTTTGGATGCGGCACGTTCGCGCGAGATTGTGGCGCGGGCTGAAAACATTCCCTCCATCCTGGAACAAGCCAAAGTGAATCTGAAGGCCGTCGCGCCATTTGCGCAATTGAGCATTGCGGCACTGTCCGATATCGATGCACGCCTGGCCCGGGTGGAGCGCGGCGTGTCGCCGCTCCTGGCCGGCGAGGATCAGCGCAGGCGTTTTCAAACTGCGATTGCCAACGCCAGCAAGGCATTGATCGCATATCGTGAATGGCTGAAGCAGCGCTTGCCGAATATGCGCAAGGATTTTGCGTTAGGCGACAAAGCCTATGGATTCTTCCTCCAGCAGGTTGCGCTGTTACCTTACACGCCTGACCAATTGCTGAGCATGGCGCGGCAGGATTTTGAGCGCGTGCTTTCCATGGAGAGCTATGAACATCAGCGTGACCTCCGAGCGCCGGAATTGAAGCTGGCTGCTACAGCGGAGGAAGAAGCCGCTCGCATGGCGCGCGAGGATGCGAACATTCGCCGTTACCTTACGGAGCATCAGATCCTGACGGTGCCTCCGGATCTGCCGCATTGGGCGCTGCGCCCGGCGCCGGACTACATCGCGGCCTTCGAGGGGTTCGCCGAAATCGACGACTTCGCAGGCCCGTCGCGTCTGCACCAGGATGGGACGCGCTGGATACATCCGCCCTCCAACGATCTGGGTTTCTTTTGGAAAGCGTATGCGCAAGATCCGCGCACCACGGGCGTGCATGAAGGTGTTCCTGGACACTTCTTCCAATTGTCGTTGTCGCGGCGAAATCCCGATGCCATCCGGCGTCAGTATTACGATTCATCCGCCAACGAAGGCATCGGCTTCTACGCCGAAGAGATGATGCTGGCGGCCGGCTTGTTTGACGACAGCCCGCGAACGCGCGAGATCATTTACACCTTTGCGCGCCTGCGAGCGCTGCGCGTGGAGGTGGATGTGAAACTGTCGCTCGGCCGGTTCAGCATCCCCCAAGCTGCCGATTACCTGACGCGTACCGTGCCCCTGGACCGGGGAACGGCGGAAGGCGAAGCGGCGGGCTTTGCCACCGCTCCAGGACTGGGCATCGCTTATGAGGTTGGCAAGCTGCAGATCGAGCGGATGCTGGCGGACCGGCGTCTGCAGCTAGGCGGCAAGTTCACGCTGCGCGACTTCCATGATTATGTCTGGAGCAACGGTAACGTGCCGCTATCCTTGCAGCGCTGGGAATTACTGGGCCTGGATGACGACGTAAAGAAGTTGGACGAATTATCGAAGTGACGCTTCAGATCTGGTGCGCGTAGAGGAACGGGCGGTCTCGGCTGCTGCGCCAGAAATAGGCCAGGATGATCAGACTAGCGATCGCCGCATAGGCGCACCATAGCGAAGTGAACGCATATCGCTTGAACTCCATGACGGCCAGGAGAATGGTAAGGTTCGCGGCGCCAAAAATCACCATGGCCTTGACCTTCGAAAAAAACAGCGACCCACATGTTGCAATCACATACAGCACCGCAACCGCCGTATTGTTAGTCGCTTGATTGATGTACACGATGCTGTTTCCCCTGACGTAGACTTGCAATGGGTACGCGGTCAGCGCCCATAGTATGTAAAGCGCAGTGGCCACGCCGATCACCAGGAAGGGCCGCATGCGCCTGCGGCTCTGTCTGTCAGGTTCGAACAATAAAACGCTGAGCGGGAGCAGGAAAGGGAGCAACCCCTGAGCATAGAGCATATAGGCCGCGCCCATGTCGTGCGTCACAATAGGCGAGAGCATTCCATCCAACCCCAGCCAGACGAATCCTTCGATGAACTGATGAACCGCGAATAGCGTGGGTAGCGTCGCGAAGAGCAGTTCCCGGCGGTGCTTCACTTTGGTCAGGGTGACTACGCCGATTGCCGCGAGGGCTCCGCTGCCGACAAAGTTCGCTGTTGCCGAAAAGCACACCTAGCGAGGATTGCACCAAACAAAGCAAAAGGCAAATCGCCCGGGCCTGCGCCATGGTCAACGATCTGTTATATGGTGATATGGATTATGGCAGACACGCCTTCAAAAGCCGCCGCCGAAGTGGACGTGGTAATCGTGGGCGCAGGCTTCGCGGGTTTATATATGCTGCACCGCCTGCGCGGACTGGGCTTTTCGGCCCGGGTTTTTGAAGCGGCAACTGGTGTGGGCGGCACCTGGTATTGGAACCGTTATCCGGGCGCGCGCTGCGATGTGGAGAGCCTGGAATATTCCTATACGTTCTCCGAGGAACTCGATCGGGAATGGCGTTGGACGGAACGGTACGCCTCGCAGCCGGAAATCCTGCGATACCTAAATCACGTTGCGGACCGCTTCGACCTGCGCCGCGATATTCAATTTGAAACCACGGTGACGGCCGCGGTGTTCGCCGAAGCGCAAAACGTCTGGAACGTGGAAACCAGCCGCGGCGAAAGGGTGCAGGCCAAGTTCTGCATCATGGCCACCGGCTGCTTATCGTCGGCGAAGAAGCCCGACTTCAAGGGTCTGGAGGATTTCGCCGGCAAGTGGTACCAGACCAGCCATTGGCCGCACGAAGGCGTCGATTTCAGCGGCCAGCGTGTAGCTGTCATCGGCACCGGGTCGTCAGCTATTCAGGCCATCCCGATCATCGCGGAACAGGCAGCGCACCTGTTTGTATTTCAGAGGACTCCAAACTACAGCGTGCCGGCGCGCAATGGGCCTATCACGCCGGAAGTGATGGACGACTGGAATCTGAACCGCGCCCGCTACCGGCAACGGGCACGGGCGTCGGCATTTCCCATCCTCAGCATCGACATGGCCGACCGTTCGGCGCTTGCAACTCTGCCCGAGGAACGGGAGCGCGCTTATGAGGAGCGCTGGCAGCGCGGCGGGGTTTGTCTGGCCGGAGCATTTTCGGATCTCATTGTGAACCAGGAAGCCAACGACACGGCGGCCGAATTCGTGCGCGCCAAAATACGTGAGACCGCTCGCGATCCCGCGGTAGCGGAGAAACTGGCGCCGAAGGACTACCCGTTTGGCACCAAGCGCCTGTGCGTGGATACCGGTTATTACGCGACGTTCAACCGCGAGAATGTTTCGCTGATCGATTTACGTTGCACGCCCATTGAAGCCGTCACGCCGCAAGGGTTAAGGACTTCCGATGCCAGCTTTGAGTTGGACAGCATCGTTTTCGCCACCGGCTTCGACGCCATGACTGGCGCGCTGACGAAAATCGATATTCGCGGCAATGGGGGTGTCGCGCTGAAGGAAAAATGGTCTTCCGGACCGCGCACCTTCCTGGGCATTATGACGGCGGGCTTCCCCAATTTATTCACCATCACGGGCCCGGGCAGTCCATCGGTATTGAGCAATATGGTAGTGGCCATCGAACAGCACGCCGATTGGATCGCCAGCTGTCTTACCTACCTGCGCGAACGGCAACTGGTGAAGATTGAAGCGACGGAGCAGGCCGAGAACGAGTGGGTGGCCCACGTGAATGAGGTGGCGAATGCGACGCTTTATCCACGAGCCAACTCCTGGTACGTGGGCGCGAACGTTCCCGGTAAGCCGCGCGTGTTTATGCCTTACATCGGGGGATTCGGAAGCTATAGCGAGAAGTGCGATGAAGTGGCTGAAAAGGGCTACGCAGGCTTTGCACTTTCGGCGCATCGCTAACACCGCAATGGATGTTCGATATCGCGGCTTCCGTCCCGAAAGCGGACAGCTGGGTGCCATCGGGCCAAAGCCGCAATTTCTTAAGTGCTGCGCCAGCAACTGCGATCAGAGCCCTGTGGATGGGCTGGAACGTGCTCTAAATCGCACGATATTGTGTACCTGGAGATATACGGATGACCTCATTCTGGCAGGACGTACGCTATAGCCTTCGGATGATTGCCAAGACGCCGGGATACGCGGCGATCGCCGTCCTGACGCTGGCCCTAGGCATCGGCGCGAACACCACCATCTTCAGTTGGATCAACTCGACATTGCTGAATCCAATTCCCGGGTTGGCGAGCCCGCGCCAGGTGGTAGCGCTCTCGCTTGGCCGGGGCACGGACAACCCCTTCCCGTTTACCTATCCGGATTTCGAAATGATGCGCAACGGGCAGCAGAGTTTTACGGGCCTCACCGGGTGCAACCCCACTGCGATGAGCCTGACGGGCAAGGGGAAGCCGGAACGCATATGGGGCTCGGTGGCGTCGGCGAACTATTTCGATGTGCTGGGCGTGCAGCCGATTCTGGGGCGCGGATTTCTGCCGCAGGAAGACCAGACGCCGGGAGGCGCGCCCGTGGCGGTGATCAGCTACCGGCTGTGGCAGACCCACTTCGGTGCCAACCCGGGCGTTATCGGGCAGACGATCGAAATCAATGAGCACCGCTACACGATTGTCGGCGTGGCGCCGGCCGTGTTTCAGGGAAGCCAGACAGGAATACGATCTGAACTCTGGATTCCGGTGATGATGGAAGACCAATTGGTGCCGCGCAACGACCTGCTGCATGACCATCACTATTTCTGGTTTGTCGTCTTCGGGCGCTTGAAGCCGGGCGTCCAGCCGGAGCAGGCGCAACAGGAAATGACGGTGTTGATCCAGCGGGAGGTGAAGAATTATCCCGAGGAACACCGCGGGCACGACAGCGTTACCGTGTCTCCGCTGTGGCGCAGCCCGTTTGGCGCGAACCAGTTTCTCTCCTCGCTGCTGCCCATGCTGATGACCATCGCGGGCCTGGTGCTGCTCTTGGCATGCGCCAACGTGGCCAATCTGATGCTGGTGCGGTCTGTGGCGCGGCGGCGCGAGGTTGCCATCCGCATGTCGCTGGGCTCCAGCCGGTGGCGGCTGGTGCGGCAACTGCTGGTGGAAAGCCTGCTGCTGGCAATGGCGGGCGGCGCGATCGCCTTGTGGATTACGTCCTGGACGGAGGGAACATTCATGCGGTTCGTGCCGGCGATGGATTTTCCGATCTCGCTCAGCGTCCGGGAAGACCGCTCGGTGCTGCTGGCGACGTTCGTGATCTCCGTGCTTACCGGCGTGATCTTCGGAATTCTGCCGGCGCTGCGGTCTTCGAGCGAGGAACCAGTGGGGGTTTTGAAAGAGGATACGGGAAACTTATCGGGCGGACTCAAGAAGGGCCGCCTTACCAGCAGCCTGGTGGTGGCGCAGATATCACTTTCGCTGCTGCTGCTGATTTGCGCGGGGTTGTTCATTCGCAGCTTCATGATGGCGCAGCAAATCAATCCGGGCTTCAACTCACATCACCTGCTGATCTCTTCCTACGATTTGTTCACAGCCGGATATTCGGATGCGAGCGGCGCGGAATTCGATCGCCAGCTGGTAGCAAGGCTGGAGTCGCTGCCGGGCACCCAATCGGTGGCGATCTCAAACCGCGTGCCGCTGGGATTGGGCGGAGGCTCGACGGCCGTCAAGCCCCAGGGCTATTTGCCGCGCGCCAACGAATCCATGGAGACTCAGGTGGCCATGGTGACACCGCATTATTTTCAGACCATGCAGCTTCCGCTGTTGAAGGGGCGCGACTTCACCACCCAGGACACGAAGAAATCCCAGCGCGTGGCCATTGTCAGCCAAACATTTGTGAATCGCTACTGGCCCAATCAGGAGGCGGTGGGCAAGCAACTGAACTCAGACTTAACGCACGAATGGTTCACCGTGATCGGAGTGGCGCGCGACAGCAAAGTGAACGGCCTGAATGAAAAGCCGACGCCTTACCTGTATTTGCCGGGAGACCAGGTGTACCGTACCGATCGTCCGTCCGGGTCAACCACCATCATCATCGCCCGCACCACGGGTGATCCGTTGGCGTTCGGCAAGACGGTGGAAGGTGCGATTCACGATTTGAATGCCGATCTGGTGGTGTTCGATGTGACCACGCTTGAACTGCGCGAGCAAATTGCCAGTTTCCCGCAGCGCGTGGCGGGAACATTTGTGGGCGCCTTCGGGCTGCTCGCGCTGGTGCTTGCGGCGGTGGGAATCTACGGCGTTACCGCTTACACCACGCGGCAGCGCACGCATGAAATCGGTATCCGCATGGCACTGGGCGCCAGTAAGCGGGACATTTTGCGGCTGGTTCTGGGGCGTGGATTGAAGTTAACGCTCATCGGCGTGGGCCTGGGACTGGCACTTTCCTTTGCTCTGACGCGCTTTTTGGGCACCCTGTTGCTGGGCGTGACCAGCACCGACGCGCTGACGTTTTCAAGCGTAGCCATCTTGCTGTGCGTTGTGGCGCTCATCGCCTGCTTCATACCCGCGCGCCGCGCGATGCGGCTAGACCCCACGGTGGCGCTGCGCTACGAATGAATCACTTCCCTCACCGAGGAAAAGGGCGTGTATGTCGGAGCTGATAAATGGGTTCGATGCTTCTATCGTGGATCAGAAGGCGTCGAACGTGGGGCCGGACGGAATCGATATCGCCTACCAGCGACTGGGGGACCCCGATGCGCCTGTCGTGCTGCTGATCATGGGGCTTGCCGCGCAATCCATCGCATGGCCGGACGCGTTTTGCCATGCGCTGGTCGATGGCGGTCTGCAAGTCATCCGCTTTGACAATCGCGACATTGGTCTCTCTACACACCTGACGGATGCCCCGCCTCCAGACCTGCCCGCGGCGCTGGCCGGCGATCTGTCGTCGGTGTCGTACACGTTGTCGAATATGGCTGCCGACGCGGTGGGTTTGTTGGACGCGCTCGGCTTCGGGAAGGCGCATGTGGTCGGCGCGTCCATGGGAGGCGCGATTGCGCAAACGATCGCAATCGAACATCCGGACCGTCTGCGCTCTCTCACTTCCATGATGTCGACAACCGGCGATATGTCAGTTGGACAGCCTTCGCCGGATGCGCTCCGCCAAATATTCGGCGGCCCGCCGGCCGTCACGCGCGACGAAGTGATTCAGCAGATGTTGCGGGCTTTCCGCGTCCTGGGCTCGCCTGGATATCCGATGGACGAGAAGGAAGCCGCCGCAAGAACAGGCCGCGCCTATGACCGCGCTTACGATCCGACCGGAATCGCCCGGCAGGCCATCGCCTCGGTCGCCTCGGGAGATCGTACCGAGCGCCTGCGGCATCTGAAAGTCCCCACCCTGGTGATTCACGGCCTTGCTGACCGCATGTGCGACTGCAGCGGCGGACGAGCAACGGCGGCAGCTATTCCCGGCGCTGAACTCGTCCTGATAGAGGGAATGGGGCACGACCTGCCACCCGCTTTGCGTTCCCAACTGGCCGCGCGCATCGCCGAATTCGTTTGGCTGGCAGAGGGCCGATAAGTGCTTCGCAGAGCTCAGTGAAGTCCCGTGACCGTGTCCGGGCGCGCTCTGGTAACCAGCGCTTCAAAGCGCGGATCGCCGCTTAGTGGTTTCAGGGTGTCATCCAGGCCGCTCTTGTCCAGACCCCGGTAGCCATGATCAACTGCCTGGCTCAGATATTCCAACGCCTGCTCGCGGCGGCCGGCGATGGCCGCTCCCAGGGCGAAGTTGTACCAGGCTCGGGCCAGCATGCCCGGCTGGCCTGCGCTCTCCGCCGCCTGCACACCTTCGCGAAACAACGGCTCGGCATCGCTATAGCGGCCCTCGTAACTTAAGTTCACAGCCAGATTTTCGAGGGTGGTCAGGGTGCTGGGATGCAGCGGGCCCAGGGTGCGGCGGCGGATATCCATCGTTTCCCGGTACAACTTCTCCGCTTCCGCGTAGCGGTGGTCATTCATCAGTGTGCCCGCCAGGTTATTCATGGACAGTAGCGTAAGCGAATGCTCGGGGCCCAGCACTTTCCGCTGAATAGCCAGGGTCTCGCGGGTCATTCTTTCCGCCTCCGCATAACGGCCTTCGTAGCGCAAGGTGGTGGCCAGATCCGCCATTGAAACCAGGGTGTCGGGGTGCTCCAGCCCCAGAACCCTGCGCTGTAGATCCAGTGCCTCGCGCTGCAGCTTGTCCGCCTCAGCGTAGCGGCGCTCCGGCACCAGTAAGTAGCCCAGCATGGACATGGAGCGCAACGTGTCAGGGTGCTCGGGACCCAGAACGCGGCGCTCCATATCTATGGTTTCCCGATATAGCTTCTCTGCGTCCGTGTAATGGCGTTCATTAGCCAGAACGCTCCCGAGTAAACTCATGGAAGCCAGCGTGGCCGGGTTCTGGGGACCCAGCACGCGGCGCTGGATATTGATGGTCTCCCGGTATAACGTCTCCGCATCGGCATAGCGGCCTTCATTCGCCAGAACTCCAGCCAATGATCTGGTGGAGGCCAGGGTGTCGCGGTGATCCGGCCCCAGCACGCGGCGCTGAATCACCAACGCGCCGTCGAGCAACGACTGCGCTCGCTGGTAGAGCCCCAGGCCCGCATAGGTGTCGGCCATGGTGTACATCAATTGGGCCTGCAACTCCGGTTCACTGCTCAGGCCCGCGCCAATCTCTCGCGCGGACTTGTCGAGGATTTCCCGGGCGGTAACGGTGGTGCCGCGCGCTTCGCTGGGGTTTGAAACCCGGAACATACCGGTCATGAAATGCGTGATGCGGTCTGCGCGATCGCGCTCCCGGGTGATGCGCCGCAGTTGCACCGCCTGGACGATCGCGAACCCGATCAGCAGCAGCGCTCCGGCTCCAGCCACGGCAACGGCCAGCCGATGGCGGCGGATATACTTTCGAGCGCGATATCCAGCGCTGGCCGGGCGGGCATTCACGGGCTCGTTGCGCAGATATCGGCCCACGTCGGCAGCCAGATCGGACGGAGTGGCATAACGGCGCGTGCGATCTTTCTCCAGAGCCTTGAGCGCGATGGCGTCCGCATCCCCGCGCAGTTGGCGGGTGAGCGTGGGAACGTCGGCGCCGCGCTTTCGGGCCGCAATAGCGGATTCGCCGGCCAGCGTGCGCAACTGCGTGCTGGGCCGCGGCGCATCGTCCTCGCGAAGACGGCGCAGGATTTCATCGTAGGCCAGCTTGCGAAAATCGAACGGCGGTGCGCCCACCAGCAACTGGTACAGAATCACGCCCAGTGAATACACATCGGTGCGTGTGTCGACGTCGGCTCCGCCGGAGTCGGCCTGTTCCGGGCTCATGTACCCCAGAGTTCCCACAATAGTCCCGACGCGCGTGAATACGGTATCGCTGCTCGCCCCTTGCGCCGTCGCCTTGGCCACGCCGAAATCGATGATCCTGGGCGCAGGCACGCCATCGGTCTCACCCACCAGAATGTTGGAAGGCTTCAGATCGCGATGCAGGATGGCTTTCTGGTGCGCATGCTGGACGCCATCGCAGACTCGAATGAACAGCTCCAGCCGCTGCCGCATGGTCAGGCGGTGTTTGTCGCAGTAATCGGTGATGGGAATTCCGCTGACGTACTCCATCACGAAGTACGGCCGGCCTTCCATCGTGGAACCAGCATCGAAGACCTTGGCGATGGCGGGGTGATCCATCAACGCCAGCGCCTGCCGCTCGGATTCGAAACGCGCCACCACTTCGCGCGTGTCCATGCCCGCCTTAATTAGTTTGAGCGCCACCCGCCGCCGAACCGGTTGCTTTTGCTCGGCGAGCCACACTTCCCCCATACCGCCGTGGCCCAGCAGATAGCGCAGCTGATAGGGACCGATAACATCGCCGGCCGCCGCGACACTTGCTCCTGTTGAGTTGTGTACGAACCAGGTCTCCACGTCGTCCGCGCGCGGCAAGCCCTGGGTGCGTGAAACACTTTCCTGGTTTGTTCCCAATTCCTCGGGGGACACGTCTTATCTTCCTTTTCGTGGACCCTTCGTTCTTCGACTCTTCTGAGTCTAGCCCAAACCAACTGGCGTGTTTTGGTGACACAAACATTCTAACGGACTTCTGTTGTTGGCAGAGCGCTCCTGCGCGGGGCACTGATACGGACCTGGAGGTGATTGCGCGCGGTATTCTGTGAAATATGCTTCGCGCGCTTGCCGTTCTGTTCTTTGCTGCGTTCCTGGGCTGCGCCCAATCGAACAATCGCGGGTGGTATCGCTCGCCCTCGCTGCACGGCGACACTATTGCTTTCACGTCCGAAGGCGACCTTTGGCTGGTGGGAATTGAAGGCGGCCTGGCACGCCGGCTGACCAGCAACCCGGGCGATGAAGTCTCCGCGGTCTTTTCACCGGACGGAACCAGCATCGCATTCAGCGCCGACTATGAAGGGTCGCCGGAAATTTACACCATGCCCGCCAGTGGCGGACTGCCGGTGCGCCGTACCTACGAAGGCGGCGGAGGGCGGGGAGGAGCGCAGCCGGTGGGCTGGACGCCGGATGGCAAAATTGTCTATTCAACCCACTATTTCTCCGCGCTGCCGGACGCACAACTGGCCATCATCGATAGCAAGAATCAGATTGAACGCATTCCTCTAAGCCAGGCGGCACAAGGCTGTTACGACGCGCGCGGCAATACTCTGTTCTTCACGCGTCTGGAGCGGCAGCCCAGTTTCACGAAACGCTATCACGGCGGAAGCGCCGAAAATTTATGGAGATACGAACCGGGCAAGGAAGCGGTTCCGCTGACCGCGGACTATCCCGGCACCAGCCGCAATCCCATGTGGTGGAAGAATCGCATCTATTTTCTCAGCGATCGCGACGGAGCCATGAACCTGTGGTCCATGGATGAGAACGGCAAGAACCTTCAACAACACACCAAGCATGAGGGCTTCGACATCAAGTCCGCGTCGCTTTCCGAAGGCAGGATCGTCTACCAACTCGCCGCCGATCTTCGTCTTTACGACATCGCATCCGCGCAGGATCGCGCCGTGCCCATCCAGCTCCCTTCCGATTTTGAGAACCTGCGCGAGCATTGGATCAAGAATCCCGTCCAATATTTGTCGGCCGTGCATTTTTCACCCGATGGTGAAAAGGTTGTGCTCACCGCGCGTGGCCGCGTCTTTGTGGCGCCGGTGAAGCAGGGACGTTTTGTGGACGTGAGTGAACATCAGCCCGGCCGTTTTCGTGAGGCGCGCCTCATGCCGGACGGCAAATCGGTTGTGGCGCTTTCCACCGAATCGGGCGAGGTGGAACTTTGGCTCTATCCGGCCAACGGCAAGGGAACCGGCCAGCAACTGACGAAAGACGCCAACATTCTGCGCTGGGAAGCCATTCCTTCACCAGATGGAAAATGGATTGTTCATCAGGATAAAGAACAGCGGCTGTGGCTTTACAACGTCACGGACAAGACCAACAAGAAATTGGCCACGGCGCGCAATGGCGATAATGACGGGCCATCCTTCGCCGATCTACGCTGGTCCCCCGATAGCCGCTGGATCACTTTCGCCGAAACGGCGGACAACAGCTTCGACCAGGTGATGCTTTACAGCGTCGATACCGGCGCGAAAACACCTTTGACAACCGATCGCTACAACAGCGGCGCTGCAACCTGGAGCGCTGATGGCAAATGGATCTATTTCATTTCAGACCGCGCGCTCAAATCCACCGTCGGCAGCCCTTGGGGATCGCGCCTGCCCGATCCTTACTTTGACCGTTCCAACAAGATTTACGAATTGCCTTTGAAGCAGGGGCTGGTTTCCCCCTTTCAGCCTTCCGACGAACTGCATCCGCCCAAGCCCGAATCGCCGAAAGCCTCAGACAAGACCGCCGAGCCCCCCAAAATCGAAAAGGTGGAGATTGATCTGGACGGCATTGCCACGCGCCTGCACGAAGTGCCCGTGCCGCCGGGCAATTATCGCGCGCTCGAAGTGGCCGGCGGAAAACTTTGCTGGATTAATGACGACCGCGCCGATCCTTCAAAGAGCGCGCTGGAATGCGTCGCCATCGCGAACAAGGGTGATAAGCCTGAAACGCTTCTGGATGGAGTGAAGGGTTTCGAGGTCTCGGCCGATCGCAAGAAAATGATGGTTCACAAACAGAACGACCTGTTTGTGTTGGATTCCAATGTTTCCGTCGATGCCCTGAAAAACCCCAAGACACTGAGCGACGGCCAAGTGGATCTCAAGAATTGGAACTTCTCCGTTATTCCCACCCAGGAGTTCGGCGAAGCTTATCTGGATGCCTGGCGTCTGGAACGTGATTACTTCTACGATCCAGCCATGCACCACGTGAATTGGACCGTCGTGCGAGACAAATATTCCGAACTGGTGGGGCGGGTTCGCGACCGGTCTGAGTTGAGCGATCTGATCTCGGACATGGTGGGTGAACTTTCCGCTCTGCATACGTTTGTCAGAGGCGGCGACCTGCGTAAAGCGCCCGATCAGATTCCAGTTGCCTCATTGGGTGCGTTGCTCGCGCGCGACGAGAGCGCGGGCGGCTATCGCGTGGAACACATTTACCAAACCGATCCCGACCGCCCCGATAAGCTTTCGCCGCTTCTGCTGCCGGGCGCGGGGCTGGTGGACGGCGACGTAATCACCGCCATCAATGGACAGAGCGTGCTAGCCGTGGCACATCCCAACGAACTGCTGCGCGACCAGGCGGGCAGGCAAGTTCTGCTGAGCTTCCATCACAAGGGAAATGGCGATTCGCAGGATGCCGTTGTCAAACCGATCACGATGGACCAGGATTCAGACCTGCGCTACTCGGAATGGGAATACACGCGCCGCGAGAAAGTAGAGCAGGCGAGCAGCCGCCAAATCGGCTACATCCATCTGCGCGCCATGGGCAGCGACGATATCCGGCAATGGGAAGAACAATACACGCCGATTTACGACCGGCAAGCGCTGATCGTGGACGTGCGCCACAACCGCGGCGGCAATATCGATAGCTGGCTGCTGGGCAAACTTTTGCGCAAGGCCTGGATGTATTGGCAGCCACGCCAAGGCCTTCCTTACTGGAACATGCAAGGCGCATTTCGCGGCCCGGTGATGGTGCTCTGCGATGAATACACCGCGTCCGACGGCGAGGCATTCTCCGAAGGTTTTCGCCGCTTGGGACTTGGCAAGGTTCTGGGTACGCGCACCTGGGGCGGAGAAATCTGGCTTAGCTCAAGCAATGTTCTGGCCGATCAGGGCATCGCCACGGCGGCGGAAATGGGCGTCTACGGGCCGGAACGCAAATGGCTGATCGAAGGCCACAGCGTGGATCCAGACATAATGGTCGATAACCTGCCGCACGCAACTTTCGAAGGACAAGACGCGCAGTTGGACGCTGCCGTCCGTTTTATGTCCGAGCAGATCAAAGAGCATCCGCAGCCGGTACCGGCGCCCCCGGCCTATCCGAACAAATCTTTTCCGGCTCCGAAAGGAACTTTCTGAACTGCGCTTCCGAGTAAGCGTTTCACTCAATCCACGGGATTCGTCGCGAAGACCGAAAGTTCCGGCGTAAAGCCGCGGTCGTTCATTTCGAGTACCGCGCGGATCATATGTGCGATGTCTTCGCTCTGCAGCTTGCTTGGGTTGTCCTTTTGCGGAAACCCGGCGCGGCGCGCAAAGTCCGTGATCACTTCGCTGGGGTTGATCAGGAACACGCGCACGTTGTACTTGCGAAGTTCTGCGCGCCAGCACTCGGTCATGCCGCGCAGGGCGAACTTACTGGCGTAGTAGGCTGTGCCGCGGGGTGCGCCACGCAGCGATGCGGTGGAAGAAATGTTGATCAGGTTGCCGCGCTTACGCTCCTTGAACAACTTGGCTGCTTCGCGCGACATCAGCATGACGCCCGTCACATTGGTGGCGAAAACCTCGTCGAAACTGGCGCGGTCCTGATCGATCAGCTCCTTCAGCACGCCGATGCCGGCGTTGTTGATCAGAACATCCAGGTCGCCCAGCTTCTCCTTCACTTCTTGAAAGGTCCGCAGGACGTCGGCCTCATTGGAGACGTCCGCGTGTATGCCCAGCACGCCCAACGAGCTGGCCGCTTCGGCCAAACGTGCGGGGTCGCGCCCTGTGATGGCCACACGCGCGCCTGCCTGTTTCAATGCTTCGGCCGCGGCGCGTCCGATGCCGCTTGATCCGCCGGTAATCAGAACTACAGCGTTCTTAAGATCCATTCGTTTATCTTAAAGTGTGGCCGTTGAAAAATTCCTGGGGGGCATTTCCCGATTCAAAAAGGACGTCTATCCCGAACATCAGGATCTCTTCGAAAAGCTAGCCCTGGGTCAGCGGCCTGAGGCGCTGTTCATTACCTGCGCCGATTCGCGTATCGACCCTTGCCTGCTGACGCAAACCAAGCCGGGCGAGTTGTTCATCTGCCGAGTGATTGGCAATATTGTGCCGCCCTACCCTGATTCGCTGGGCGGAGTCTCAGCGACTATTGAATACGCGGTCGGTGTGCTGCGGGTGCCGGATGTGATCGTGTGCGGCCACACCGATTGTGGCGTCATCAAGGGTGCGCTGCATCCCGATGCCCTGTCTTCCTTCGCGGCTGTATGGAATTGGCTCCGCTACGCGAACATCCAGTCCCGCCATGCGCAACCGAGCGCCGAGATGCTGCTCGCCGTCACCCAAGAGAGTGTGGTGGCGCAACTCAAGAACTTGCGGTCGCATCCAGCGGTTGCTAATCGCCTGCTAGCCGGCGATCTTGCGCTGCACGGCTGGGTTTATCACATCGGCCCCGGCCTCGTGACGGCTTATAGCGAAGCCAGTGGAAAGTTCGAAGCCACCCAATAAACGGGTAGCGGTTGCCGCGGCACATTTGTGCAAACATAATTCATGAAACCACGCGCGCTCTCACGTCTCGTCCTGCTGCTCCTTGTTAGCTCGCTCCTTCCGGCCGCCGAATACACCTTAAAAGTCACCCCGCAAACCATCGCCTGGGGGTATTATTGGTCGGCGGCGAAACCGGTGCTTAGCGTTCGATCCGGCGACACCGTCGAGATCCAAACCGTTTCCGGAAATCCCGAGCGGCTGCTCCAAGCCGGCTTACCGGCTGACCAGATCCCGCCCGCGCTGCGCACTATATACCAGGAGATTCCACAAGATCAGCGCGGCCCCGGCGGCCACCTGTTAACCGGACCGGTTGCCATCGAAGGCGCCGAACCTGGCGACGTGTTGGAAGTGCGGATTCGTGAAATCCGTATGGATGTTCCCTTCGCCTACAACAGTTTTCGCAAGGGCTCGGGCTTCTTGCCGGATGAATTCGAGGGAGGAAAGACGAAGATCATTCCGCTGGATCGCGCACGTCGTATTGCGACCTTCGCGCCCGGCATCGAGATTCCGCTCAAACCATTCTTCGGCAGCATGGGCCTGGCTCCGCCCGAAAGTGCCGGCAAAGTGAATAGCGCTCCTCCCGGCACGCATGCCGGCAATCTGGACAACAAGGAATTGGTGGCCGGCACCACTCTATTTATCCCGGTGCATGCTCACGGCGCGCTGTTCGAGGTCGGCGACGGCCATGCCGGTATGGGAAACGGAGAGGTGGACATCACCGCGATGGAGACTTCGCTCACGGGTGTATTCCAGTTCGTCCTGCATAAGGATATGCATCTGAAATGGCCGCGCGCGGAGACGCCCACGCACTGGATCACCATGGGCCTCGATCCTGATCTGACAGAGGCCACAAGGATTGCGGTACATGAGACGCTGGATTTCCTGATGCACGAAAAGAAGCTGACTCGCGAAGACGCCTACATGCTGGCCAGCGTGGCCGTGGATTTCGACATCACGCAGCTGGTGGACGGCACCAAGGGTGTCCACGGCATGATTCCAAAAAACATTTTCAGGAGCAAGTAAACGGCGCTGCTATTCGTAAAACGCGGGCGCCTTTTTCAGCTTCGCGTTACCTAGAAAGTCGTGCTGTATCCACAATTGCGCGCCGGTCTTTTTCAAGAAAACATCCAGCTCCGCGCGCGATGCAGCCGTTTGCTCCTTATTGAACTCGGCCACTGGCAGGCGGCCCAGCGTGCGCTCCTCCGGGTAATGATAAAGGTCGCCGCTCAGCACCACCGGCCCGGTTTTGGCGAGCTTCAGAAACAACACCTGGTGGCCGGGCGTGTGTCCGGGCGCGGATTTGATGATCACCGTTCCATCGCCAAAAACATCGTACTCGTCTTTGTCTATAATCACGGTCTTGCTGTCCTTCAGCAAGTTGTAATTGGCTGGATCGGACCGCGGAATCGGTTCACTGGAGAACATGCGATCGCGCTCCACCTTCCGCACCAGCCAGGTGGAACCGGCGAAAGAATTCGCGTTGGCCACATGATCGCCGTGATAGTGCGACATGGCCAGATACTGGATGTCCGCCGGCGTATACCCGACGGAGGCCAGCTGCGGCAGCAGCGGTTTATCTTGCGTAACAACGCCGGCCGAGGCAGGGCCGCCGCCCGCTGGAAACGCCCGATCGGGAATGTCGCCGTTGTCCCACATCAACGTCCCCTTGGGGTGAGCCACCAGGATGCACGGAATCGACATTTCGGTTGAGCCCACTTCTTCCTTCTTCAACGAATACGCATCCACGCTGGTGGTGTGAATGGTTCCGCAATCGAAGATGTAAAGCCGCAGGGTTTTAGGGGCCTTGGGGTGCTTCTGCGCCGCTGGTGACGAGGTGGCCAGAAGGCAGCCGGCGAGCAGGATGGCAATAGACGACGCCAGTGTTGGTCGAGTCATGGGATTTTCTATCACGCTAGTCTACATCAGGGGCAAGAGATACGCTGAAGTGTACACTTCCCCTGTTCTATGCGACTGACGATTCCAGAGGCACATCAATTGGCCGTGCGTGTTATGCGGGTGTTGGGCCACGATGCAACCGACGCCGGATTGATCGCGGACCACCTGATCGATTGCGAATTGCGCGGGCTCCATTATGGCGGGCTGGCGCGCGCCATCAGTATCGCGGAGCGGATGGAACGCCAGGGCGGCCATCGCCGGCCGATCGCGATATTGCATGAGACGCCGGTTTCCACGCGCCTGGATGGCGGCGATCATATCGGCTACGTGGTGGCGCACCGCGCCACGGAAATAGCGATTGAGAAAGCAGCGGCGGCCGGGATCGCAGTGGTGGGCGCCAGCGACACCTGGTACACCGGCATGCTCTCTTACTATGCGGAGATGGCGGCTGCTCGCGGGTTGGTGAGCATGATTGCCTCGAACGCCTCACCCTGGGTGGCGCCTCACGGAGCAACCGAAGGCCGGCTGGGAACCAATCCGATTTGCTTCGGCTTCCCGAGCGCGGACCACCCGGTTATTCTTGACATCGGAACATCGGCGATCATCCACGCCGAAGTGACCCTCGCGCGCCGCCTGGGCAATCAGCTGCCCGGGGATGTTGCGTTCGATCGCGATGGCCTGCCAACAATCGATCCCACTGCCGCGCTTGCCGGGGCCTTTGCTGCGTGGGGCGGCCACAAAGGCTCCGGCCTTGCCATCGTAGTGCAGTTGCTCGGTATCCTGGCAGGTTCGCCAGCCATTCCACCGGAACTCGCGGGTTTCGGGTATCTCATCATTGCCATGCGGCCAGACCTGATGGGACCCGCGGAAGCCTTTCGCCAGAATGTGTCGGCGTTCGCCGAGGGTGTGAGGTCTGCCCGCCCTGTTGCAGGCGGCGCTCGCGTCCGCATGCCATTCGATCGTTCGCGCCAGGAGCGGCAAAGACGTTTGGCGGATGATGCAATCGAGATCCCAGACGTCCTGCTGACCGAGCTGACGCTTAGGGGTTCGGCTCCCCTCCGATAGTTTGCCCGTTCGCGAGCGTCACTTTGCGCCCGTCGGCGGCATGTGATGCGTCTTTGGCGGGGAAACCGTGAACGATCACCTTGTCTCCCGGCTTCAGCGAATCGCGAGTCCAGCCGCGCTTGGCCAGCCTGTTCGGACCGCCCGTTTCACAAGCCCAGTTCACTACCGTGCCATCCGCTTGGGTGACGTCCACATAATAATGCACGTGCGGGTTTTCCCATTCAATGCGGGTTACCACGCCTTCGAGCGTGAT
>DATHNM010000299.1:0-7678 GCA_035486095.1 Bryobacteraceae bacterium | reverse complement strand
GGATGATGGCGTCGAAGGCGGCGTGCAGAACGGTCTGAGGGTCGCGCTCGTTCTTGGTCGCGGCGTTGCTGGTGGTTCGCAGAAATCGATCGGTATATTCGGGGTCCATTACTCACCTCGCTGCGTTCGCAGGTGGGTTTGAGGAAGTGGTAGCGCTAAAGGGAATCGAACCCTTATTTAAGCCTTGAGAGGGCTCCGTCCTAACCGTTAGACGATAGCGCCACTGCGAACTTCAACTATTATACCCGGCAGGCAGCTTTCCCCTCCAGCCTGTTAAACTGGAGTTTCACTCGCGACCCCGGTCCGGGTCGTCGTCCGAGCCAACGGAAGGTAAACGACTCAACATGATCTCTGCAACACAGCTACGTCCGGGCATGGTGATTAAGTTCAACAATGAACTGTACTCCATTTTCAAAATGGAGCACCGCACGCCGGGCAATCTTCGCGGCTTCGTCCAGGTAAAGATGCGCAGCCTGCGCAGCGGCACCATGACGGAACACCGCTTTTCTTCGGAAGATCGCGTGGATCGCGCCGCTCTGGAAGAGATCGAAATGGAGTATTTGTACGATGATGGCGAATACTACTATTTCATGAACACCGAGAACTTCGAGCAAATGCACCTGACCCGCGACATCCTGGGCGACGCCGTGGATTATCTGGTCCCCCAGCTCAAGGTGAACGTCGAGTTCTATGAAGGAAAGCCGATGAGCGTGGAACTGCCGCCGACCGTGGATCTTACCGTGGTGGAAACCGAGCCTGGCCTGAAAGGGGCCTCGGTGTCAAACGTCACCAAGGCCGCCAAACTGGAGACCGGACTTGTGGTGCAGGTTCCCCCCTTCATCAACGAAGGCGAGAAGGTCCGCGTCAGCACCGCTGAAGGCACTTATCAGGAACGCGCATAGTTTAGGGAGTAGCTGGTGCTTCGTCCTCCGGCTTCGCCAGGTACCAGCATTCCCCGCTCCACCAGACTGAGAATATCTCGCAGCGCCGTATCCTGCGAGCAGCCAGTAAGCTTCGCGTACTTCGAGGTCGTCAACTTTCCGTCGAATCCATCCAGCAAGCGATTCACTACTTCACGCTGGCGATCATTCAGTGAGGTGGTAGCGAATGTCTCCCAGAAACGAGCCTTCGCCAGCACCGACTTCAAAGCGGTCTGGGCGCCGTCAATCGCGCGGCCCAGGCATCCCAAAAACCACTCCATCCAGGGCGTGATGTCCAGCGAGCCTCGCTGGGTTTCCTCCAGAATGTCGTAATAGGCATTGCGCTCCTGCCGGATCTGCGCCGACATGCTGTAGAACCGTTGCGGACTGCCTTCCGAACGCGCCAGCGCCATGTCGGCAATGGCGCGCGCGATTCTCCCGTTGCCGTCGTCAAATGGATGCACGGTTACAAACCATAAGTGCGCCAGCGCGGCTTTCATCACTGCGTCCCCCGGGGCGCGCATGTTGTACCACTTGAGAAAAACCTTCATTTCGTTCGGAAGCCGCGCGGCCGCGGGTGCTTCAAAGTGAACCTTCTCACGGCGCAACGGGCCCGAGACCACCTGCATGGGGCCGCCGCTATCGTCGCGCCAGCGCCCTGTTTTGATCTTGCGCAGACCGCTGCGGCCGGTTGGAAAAAGCGACGCCTGCCAGCGGAACAGCCGGGCCGCCGTGAGTGGCTCGGCGAATTGGCGCGTGGCGTCCAGCATCATTTCAACCACGCCCTCCACATTGCGGTCCGCCGGCTTTAGAGCGCCGATATTGACGCCAAGTTTGCGCGCGATCGATGAGCGGACTTGTTCGGCGTCCAGCCGCTCTCCCTCAATTTCGCTGCTCTGGATGACATCGGAGGTAAGAGTCTGGAGCACCGCCTCGGTCCGCAGAGGGAACCCGAGTGCTTCCATGTGACCGATCAGCCGGCCCTGGCGGAGGCGCACGTCCGCCAAAGGCTCGGCCAGCCGCTCCCGGTCCCACTTAAAGCGGGGCCAGGCGGGAGCGTCGTGGATATATATTCTCCGCATCTTCTGCGTCGATTATAGCGCTAATCTCCGCATCCCAAAATGCTATTCGCCGCACATCATGCGGTGATTACGGGTCTTAATCTCCGCACGAACTTGCCGGCCTCTATCTTTTCAATCAGTTAGCTGTACCTCCGCATTCGGTATCCGTGCCAATTTTGGAAACCTGCTATTCTTGAATTTGTCCTCGTAGAGGCGCGGAGACCATTAGTAGCCAGCTGCGCAGTTCCGGGAATTTCGGAGCGCTGGTGAAAGGGGTTGGCATCATCATCCGCCGAAATCGGCTGCGGCAGCTTCCGCCCGGCACGGTTGGGGGGCCAGGTTAAAACCTGCCCACTGTCATCCGGATCTTTTAGGCTCGAGATCGGATGGAGCGCTACCGGGAAGCACGCAAGCTGTCCGCGCGTCCTTCCTTCCTCCATCCTTCTCCTGGTTGGGAATGGAATGAACGTTTTCGAATTTACACGCGCGCTGGTGGACATCGAATCCATCACCGGGAACGAAAAACAAATGGGCGATGTTGTGTTCGCTCATCTGGCGCAGTTGGCCGCACAGCATGGCGGGCATGCCGAGCTGATTCCCGTTGAAGCCGGTCGCAATAATGTTCTGGCCTGGTGGGGCGAGCCGAAGGTCACGCTCTCCACGCACATAGACACCGTGCCGCCGTTCTTTCCCTCCCGCGAAGACGATGTGCACATCTGGGGCCGCGGCGCCTGCGATACCAAGGGCATCATCGCGTCCATGATCTTCGCGGCGCGCGATCTGCTGGAAGCCGGCCAGCGCAATCTGGCGCTGCTGTTCGTGGTGGGGGAGGAGCGTAACAGCGCCGGCGCTCTGGCGGCCGCGAAAACGCCGCGCGGCTCGAAATTTCTGATCAACGGCGAGCCCACCGAAAACAAGCTGGCGCTCGGCTCCAAGGGTGCCCTGCGTCTGGAAGTGGTGGCGAGCGGCCGCATGGCGCATTCGGCTTATCCCGAGCTGGGCGAATCCGCGATTGAGAAATTGCTGGACGCGCTTCACGCAGCACGCCAGGTGCCGCTTCCTACAGACAAGATCCTGGGGGCGAGCACGCTGAACATCGGAACCATTTCGGGGGGCCGCGCGCCCAATGTCATTCCCGATCACGCGCAGGCGGAGCTTTTTATCCGCTTGGTGGACAGCGGGGACGCGACACTGGAAGCCATGAAGCAGGCGGTGCAGGGCAAGGCTGAAATTCGAGAAGTTCTCACCATCCCCGCCCTGCTGCTGGGGTCGTTGCCCGGCTTCGAGACCACCGTGGTCTCTTTCACCACCGATATTCCAGCACTTGGTGAATCCTGGGGCAAGCCCTACTTGATTGGCCCGGGCTCCATTCACGTCGCCCACACCATTGAAGAACGAATTCCCAAAGCGCAGATTTTGGAAGCAGTACAAATTTACAAGCAAATGGTCCAGCAACTTTTATGAACGCCAACAGAATCCCAATCGGTATCCTCGGTGCCACCGGCATGGTGGGACAGCAGTTCGTCAAATTTCTTCAGAACCATCCCTGGTTTGAGATTGCCTGGATGGGCGCCAGCGACCGCTCGGCCGGTAAGGTTTATCGCGAAGCAACCAGCTGGCGGTTAGACGGCGCCATGCCCTTGAACGTGCAACAACTGGAAGTGCGGGAGTGCAAGCCGGCCAATGCGCCGCGTCTGATGTTCTCCTCGATGGACGCATCGGTGGCCACCGAAATCGAACGGGAGTTCGCGCAGGCCGGGCATATCATCGTGTCGAATTCACGCAATCATCGCATGGAGCCGGATGTGCCGCTGCTCATTCCTGAAGTAAATCCCGATCACCTGAAGATCATTCCGCACCAGCAGCGCCTGCGGGGTTGGAAAGGGCAGATCGCCACCAATCCCAATTGCTCCACGATTGTGCTGGCCATGGCCCTGGCTCCGTTGAAGCAATTCGGCATCACCCGCGTGATCGCGACCACGATGCAGGCGATTTCAGGCGCCGGTTATCCGGGCGTGGCCTCCATGGACATCAACGCCAACGTCATTCCGTTCATCGGCGGTGAAGAAGACAAGATGCAGCAGGAGACTCAGAAAATCCTGGGTGAGTTCGCAGGCGATAGTCTCCGGCCCCTGAATGCCAAGGTCAGCGCGCATTGTAACCGCGTGCCTGTGGTGGATGGCCACACTGTTACCGTCAGCGTGGAATTCGAGCGCAAGCCCAGCCAGGCTGACATAATCCGCGCGCTGACGAATTACCGCAGCGTTCCTCAGGATCGCCAGCTTCCCAGCGCGCCGCCCCAGCCGGTGATCTATATGGAGGAGAATGACCGGCCGCAACCCCGCCGCGATGTCGAACGGGAACGTGGGATGGCGGTGTTCGTTGGCCGCATGCGCGAATGCCCGGTGTTGGACTACAAGTTTGTCGCCCTGGGACACAACACCATTCGTGGCGCAGCCGGGGCAGCCGTCTTAAATGCCGAGCTGATGTATTCGGAGGGCCTGCTCGACTAATGATTGTCATGAAGTTTGGCGGAACCTCGGTGGAGTCCGCCGAAGCCATTCAGCGCGTCACCGGAATCGTCAAATCGCGGCTCGAGCGCCGGCCCATCGTGGTTGTCTCCGCCATGGGAAAAACCACCAACCGGCTGCTGAAGATCGCGGATCTGGCGGTCTCGGGGCGGCGCGATGAAGCCCTGCGCGAATTGATCTCGCTGCGCGATTTTCATCTTCGCGAGTCCGGCATGGAGCGCACTGTCGACGAACATTTTCAGGAACTCTCGGAGCTGGTGAAAGGCCTGGCTGTGCTGGGGGAATTGACCCCGCGTTCCATCGACGCCATCTCCAGCTTCGGTGAGCGCCTGTCCAGCCTGATTGTCACCAATTATTTCCAGCATCACGGCCTCAGCGCCGTGCATATCGATTCACGCAAGGTCATCGTCACCGACCATCGCCACACCCAGGCCGTTCCGCTTTTTGAAGAAACGTATGCCAAGCTGGCTGCCGCCATTCCGCTTTTATCGAAGCAGCACGTTGTCGTGATGGGCGGCTTCATCGCGTCCACCGAGAACGGTGTTACCACCACGCTAGGGCGGGGCGGATCGGATTTTACGGCGTCCATCGTGGGCGCCGGCATCGGCGCCGAGGAAATCCAAATCTGGACCGATGTGGACGGAATGCTCACCGCCGATCCCACCGTTATTTCCGGCGCCCATCGCGTCAAGGTGATTTCGTTCACAGAAGCGGCTGAACTGGCCTATTTCGGAGCCAAGGTGCTGCATCCTGCGACAGTAATGCCCGCCATTGATCGCAACATCCCGGTCATGATCCTGAATTCGCGCCGGCCGCAAGTGGAAGGTACGCGCATCCAATCGGCAACCGTTCCCAGCACCAATGTTGTGAAATCCATCGCCTGTAAAGGCAAGGTGCTGGTGCTCAACATCCGGTCCACCCGCATGTTCATGGCGCATGGCTTTATGCGCCGCATCTTCGAGGTTTTTGACCGCAACCAGACTTCGGTGGACATGGTTGCGACGTCCGAAGTCAGCGTTTCACTGACCATCGATCAACCCGAGCAGGTGGAAACAATCGTAACGGAATTGCGTGCGTTCGCCGAAGTTTCGGTGGACGAGAATCAGGCTATCATCTGCATTGTGGGTGAAAATATCCGGCACACGCCGGGCGTGGCAGCTCGCGTGTTCAACGCGCTGGGGGGCATCAATGTCCGCATGCTGTCGCAAGGCGCATCGGCGCTCAATCTAGGATTCGTGGTCGCCGGCGCGGACTTGTCCGCCGCGGTTCAAGCTTTGCACACGGAGTTTTTCACCGATCTGGATCCGGCGGTCTTCGATGCCTAATCTGGCCATTGTCGGGTACGGCAAGATGGGGCGATTGATCGATCAGCTGGCCCCGGAGTATGGATTCACCGTCAGCGCAAGAGTGGATGTGGATCGGGATGAATCGCTTCAGGGCGCCGACGTCGCGGTCGAATTCTCGATGCCCGCGGCGGTGCTCGGCAACATCCGGAAGGTGTCGGCGCTTGGCATTCCAATCGTGATCGGCACCACGGCCTGGCTTCCGCACCTGGCCGAAGCAAAATCGCTGATCGAAGCCAGCCACGGTGCTCTGGTTTGGAGCCCGAACTTTTCGGTGGGCGTCAATGTCTTCACGCGCCTGGTGTCGGAAGCGGCGCGCATGCTGGCGAACGAAAAAGAATATGGCGCCTGGGCCTGGGAGATTCATCACATCACCAAAAAAGACGCGCCTTCGGGCACTCTGATCCAACTGGTGGAGCGCATGAAGGCCGCCGGTTTTGGCCGCAATATCGACGTTGGATCCAACCGTGCGGGCGCGCATCCGGGCACGCATGAGATAGGCTTCGATTCGGCCGCCGACACCATCACGCTGCGCCATACCGCCCGCAGCCGGGAAGGCTTCGCCCGGGGCGCTCTGAAAGCGGCACAATGGATTATCGGGCGCGAAGGATTTTACGAATTTAGCGACGTTCTCTTTGGAGGCTGACATGTTATTTCAAGGTTGCGGCACAGCCATGGTCACCCCGTTCCACAAGGACGGTTCTCTCGATGAATACACCCTTCGGCTGCTGGTAAAGCGGCAGATCGAAGAAGGCATCAACTTCCTGGTGCCCTGCGGAACGTCGGGCGAAAGTCCCACGCTTACTCACCAGGAACATCTGCGCGTTGTAGAAATCACTCTGGAAGAGGCCAAGGGCCGCGTGCCTGTGCTGGCGGGCGCGGGCGGCTACAACACCGCCGAGGTGATCGAACTAGCGAAAGAAATCAAAGCCCTGGGCGCCGATGGCATTCTTTCCGTCACGCCGTATTACAACAAACCGACGCAGGAAGGCCTGTATCAGCATTACAAGGCGATTGCAGCGGCAGTCCAGCTGCCCATCATCGTCTACAGCGTGCAAGGCCGCACCGGCGTGAACGTTGAACCGGGCACGCTGAAGCGTCTTTCGGAAATCGAATACATCATCGGCGTCAAAGAAGCGTCGGGCAACATCAGCCAGATGGCGCAGGTGGTGCATCAGGTTCCGTCCAGCTTCGCGGTGCTGTGCGGGGACGATTCCATCGCCATTCCTCTCATTGCTTTGGGTGGACATGGCGTGGTCTCCGTGGTTTCAAACGAAATCCCGCGCGAGTTTACCCAACTCATTGCGCGCGCGCTCCAAAACGATTTTGCGGGTGCCCGCCAGTTGCAGCGGCAATATCTTTCGTTGATGGAAGTGAACTTTGTGGAATCGAATCCCATTCCGGTGAAAGCCGCCATGGCGCTGATGGGATTGTTGGAGCCGGTATGGAGGCTGCCGCTATGCCCGCCGAATGCAGCGAATCTCGCCAAGATCGAAAAGGTGCTTGAAACGCTGGGTATGCTGGCTGGCCGGAGCGTGCATGCAGGCTGAGATTGAGAAGCTGTTCGACGAAAAACCTCAAACCTACACCGACCAACATTTTCATCTCTTCCAACGCTTCAAGCAGGCGCTGAACCTGGGCGAGATTCGCGCGGCTGCACCGGATAGTTCCACTAAGACCGGGTGGCGCGTAAATGCCTGGGTGAAAAAAGGAATCCTGCTCGGGTTTCGGATGGGCGCAGTGGTCGACATGTCGATCAGTTCCACGCGCCAGCCATGGTTCGATAAAGCCACATTTCCTGTGCAGCGCCTGGCGCTCGATCG
>DATHNM010000298.1:0-5509 GCA_035486095.1 Bryobacteraceae bacterium | reverse complement strand
TCCGGCGCCAGTTGGAGGCGATCCAATTGCCAGGCCAGATTCGACTGGAAAACTCCGCTCAGTAGTGTTCCGAAAACGGCTACCGCTAGCAGGCTGGCGACGCGAGAGACCGCGTTGTTGATCCCCGAGGCCGCTCCCGCGTTGGCTTGATCCACCGCATTCATTACAGTCGTGGTCAGCGGGGCGACGCTGATCGCCATGCCAAACCCCAGCACCACCACCGCGGGAAGGAACGTCGCCCAGTAGGGACCTCCGATCCCCGGCCTCGCAAACAGCGCGAATCCGGCGGCCGCGATCAGCGGACCCACCACCAGCGGAACCCTGGCGCCGAACCGGTCGAGCAGTCCGCCAGACCAGCGCGACAACACGAACATCAGCAAGATGAATGGCAGCAGAGCGCCTCCCGCTTCCGTCGGCGAGTAGCCTTGCACCTGTATCAAGTCGAGGGGAAAAAAGAAAAGCATGCCGCTCAACGCGGAGTAAAGAAACAGCGTCAGCAGGTTTGCTCCGCTGAAATTGCGGGAGTGGAACAAACCCAGCGGAACCATCGGCGACGATGAGCGCGCTTCCCAATACAACATCACAATCAGAGCCACCACTCCCGCCGCACCCGCCGCGGGCATCGATTCGATCAGTCCGAGAACGATTCCTCCGAAAGAGACCACCGCCAACAGGCCGCCCAACCAGTCGAACCGCGGGCCGCGGTTGCCGGCCCAACTCTCCGGGACTTTCCACAGAGTAAGCCAGAGGACCGCCACGCCCACCGGTATATTGATGAAGAACACCCATCTCCATGAACCGTGCTGGACGAACCATCCACCCAGCACTGGACCGATGGCAGCGGTGATCGCGGTGAATCCGGACCACGTTCCAATCGCGCGGCCGCGCTCCTTTTCGGGAAAATTAGCGCTGATGAGAGCCAGGCTGCCGGGTACCAGGAGCGCCCCGCCGATTCCCTGCAGGCCTCTCGCAACGATCAGATGCCGGATGTCGGGGGCAAGTCCGCACCAGGCTGAGGCTACGGAGAACAACACGACACCGGTCGCGAAAATCTTGCGGCGGCCATATAAATCGCCTAAAGACCCGCCAATGAGCAGCAGTGTGGCCAGGAAGAGCGCGTAAGATTCCACCACCCATTGAACTTGGGACAGGTTCGCATGCAGTGCCGATTGCAGCGCGGGAAGCGCGACGTTCACAACCGTGCCATCAATGAACGCCATACTCGAACCGAGGATGGTCGCAGTTAGAATCCATGCGCCATTGGCTGTGAGCGTCCGCTGGTAGGAACCGGCGAGAATCGCGGCTTGGTCGCAGGGAAGTCTGGCGAAGGTGCCCATGGTTTCATTGTCTGCCGGGCGTGGACGCCAAAAAATCCAAGAAGGCGCCCGGCGCGCAACATGCGGCGCGTATACTGCCTAGTGGAGGTAACTGGATGCGGCTTCACATGGTGGCTTTGCCGGCGATGATTTTCCCTGTGTTGCTTTCTTCTGTGAGTGCGAACCTCAGTGCACAATGGATAAACTATCCCACGGCCGGCGTCCCCCGGACGGCCAATGGGAAGCCGGATCTGGCAGCCGCCTGCCCGCGCACCGCCGATGGCAAGCCGGACCTTTCGGGCTTATGGATCATGCCCACCAGTCGTGAACCCAACGCGAACTTTCCCGGTTGCGCCGCTGTCGCGGACGAATTCATCAACATTGCCGCACATCTCAAAGGCGGCTTGCCGTATCAACCCTGGGCGGCGGATTTGGTGAAGACGCGCCAGTCTGAGCAGCGCGTGAACGATCCCATGTCGCGCTGCGTTCCAATCGGGCCCATCCGCTTGCACACCTGGAACGGCCCCAGAAAAGTGGTCCAAGCCCCTGGCCTGCTCATCATTATGAATGAGCTGGATACCAGCTTCCGGCAGATCTTTACCGATGGCCGCCCTCTGCCCGCGGACCCCAATCCATCCTGGAACGGCTACTCCAGCGGCAAGTGGGAAGGCGATACGCTGGTCATTCACAGCAACGGTTTTCGCGACCATATGTGGCTGGATGCAACCGGCAATCCGATGACGGACGCGGCCCAGATCACGGAACGTTTCCGGCGCATTAACTTTGGCAATTTGGAAATTGAGATTACCGTCGACGATCCGAAGGCTTACACCAAGCCCTGGACGGTGAAGATTGCGCAGGTCATCCAGCTTAACGCGGACCTGCTGGATTTTGTTTGTGCCGATAATGAGAAAGACATTTCTCACCTGTCGAGTAAATAGAACTCTTCTCGAAACGGCGAAGATGGGATAGCGAAGAGGGAGCGATATGATCGGAATACTTAAGAAGGCGCCTTGCATTCCACTGGCTACCATGGCGCTGATGTTGACTATCACCGTAGCTGCCAGCGCACAATGGGACCCTTATCCCTGGAAGAGAGTGCCGCGCACCGCCGATGGCAAGGTAGATTTGAAAGCGCCCGCGGTGCGCACCTCTTACGGCAAGCCCGATCTGTCCGGCTTCTGGATGCCGGAAAATCCCGTTAAGAATTTGCTAAACCTGGCCGCCGATCTGAAACCGGAAGAGGTGCCTCTCACGCCGTGGGGGCAGAACGTCCTGAATGAGCGCATCGCGAACAATGGCAAGGATCATCCCGGGGTGTCCTGTCTGCCGTCCGGCATTCCGGAAAAGGACAACATCCCCGATGGGCTGAAGCTGGTGCAAACGGAAGACCTCACGCTGCTCCTGCACGAATCCCGGACCATCTACCGGCAGATCTTCACTGACGGGCGGCCGCTCCCTAAGGATCCACAGCCCACCTGGATGGGTTATTCGATCGGCCATTGGGACAAGGACACGCTGGTGGTGGAAACGATCGGACAGAACGGCAGGACCTGGCTCGACATGCAAGGGCATCCAGGGACCGAATCGCTGCGCGTCACCGAACGTTTCTCCCGGCCGCGGATCGGCCATATGGACATCGATGTCACCATCGACGATCCCAAGGCTTATACCAAGCCGTGGACCGTCAAGCTGGCCTGGCGTCTGGAACCGGATACTGATCTCATCGAGAGCATTTGCGAGGAGAACAACCGGGACCCTGGGCACATGGTGGGAAAGTAAGACCGGGCTTAAACCCTTCAAGCCTATACGATTCGGATATAATTCCGGCATGGGGAAAACGTGTTTGCTGGCGATGCTTGCGGTTGCGGCAATGGCCCAGGGACCGGAGAAATTCTACTCCGCGATCCGCGAAAACAATCTTGCCCAATTGAAGGCCTTGCTCAGCCAGGAGGCCGGCGCGGACGCTGCCGACAATCATGCCATCACCCCATTGATGTATGCGGCGGAAATCGGCTCGGTGGACGCGATGCGCTTGTTGCTGGATCACGGAGCGGATGTCAATGCGCAGAATGCATTCGGGTCCACGGCTTTGATGTGGTCTGCTTCCGACCCAGCCAAAGTACGCCTGTTGCTGGATCGCGGCGCGCAAGTGAACACTGTCGCCAAAAGCGGACGGACTGCGCTGATCATCGCGGCATTCACCAACCCGTCTGCCCAGGTTGTGCGTCTGCTATTGGCCAAAGGCGCGAAAGTGGACGTGATGGATGTACGGCATGTCACACCTATGAATGCGGCGACGTTTGGGAACGATACCGACACGGTCCGGCTGCTGATTGAGGCGGGCGCCGATATCGACACCCCGGACACCTTCATCGGATTAACCCCGCTGATGAACGCGGCAGGGAACCGGAATCTCCCGGCTGTGCAGTTGCTGTTGGCCAAAGGCGCCAAACTGAACGCCGTATCGAAAACCGAAGGCCTGCCGAAAATTCAAACCGGCACGGTTGAATTTGGCGGCTGGACCCCTCTGCTGATGGCCTCCGCGTTCGGACCACCGGAAGCGGTGAAGACGTTGCTGGACGCTGGTGCGCGCATCGATGCGCAGGATTACCGCGGCTTCACGCCGTTGATGCTGGCGGTGGGTACGGACCGCTACGACCGGCGTACCGTGAACATGCTGCTGGCTCACGGCGCCGATCTTCATCCCACCAATCACGCCGGAGAGACGGCGCTCGATTGGGCGCACAAATTCGGCGACCCGGAAGTGATCCGTGCGTTGGGCGGCAGCCCGGCGGATCTCTCTAAGCCGGTGTCTTTGTCGAACCAGACGCCGGATACCCGCGCGGCCATCACACGCAGCATTCAATTGCTGGAACGCACCAGCGATCAGTTCTTCCATAAGAGTGGATGTTTCGCCTGCCATGAGCAGCCTGCGGCCGAATTCGCGGCGGCAGCGGCTCGCGCGAAGGGCATTCCCGTGGATGAGAAAGCGTCACACGAACGCCTGCTGCAAATCACGCTGCCCATTAATCCCGTTCAGCTTGAGGGAGCTGCGGCGCTGGGCGGCGCCGATAACAATCTGTACGCCGTGGAGGCGCTGGTGCGCGCCGGTTATCCGTCCAATCACATTACCGATTTTCTGGCGGCGAACCTGGCAGCGTCCCAGGGCGGCGACGGCGGATGGCATCTTCCTGGATATTCTCGCTCCCCGATGCAGGACAGCGATTTTTCGCGCACCGCGATGGCCATGCGAGCCTTGAAAGTCTATGGAACTCCTGGACGCGCGGACGAAATGAAGCAGCGCTTGGACCAGGGCAAACAGTGGCTGCTGCAAGCCGACCCCGTGATCCTGGAGGATATGGACATGCGCCTGGTGGGAGTTGCCGCGGCGGGAGCGAGCGCTGGGGAACTTCGCAAATTGGCCAAGCCGATTCTGGCGCTGCAGCGTCCCGACGGGGGTTGGGCGCAGCGCCGGGGATTTCCGAGCGACGCGTACGCCACGGGTATGACGTTGTGGGCCCTGAATGAAGCCGGCGTGATGCGGCCAGATCCCAAGAGCGTCAAGTTCCTGCTGGGCACACAAAATGCCGATGGCTCCTGGCACGTGGCCAGCCGCGCCACGAAATTTCAGCAGTATTTCGAGAGCGGCTTCCCATACGGGCACGATCAGTGGATCTCCACCATGGCGACAGGTTGGGCAGCAAATGCCCTGGCCCTGTCCATTGAACCCTGACCAAATTCGCACACTGCCGCTTTCCAGCGCGCGCATTGTTTGTGATAAAACGGATTTGATGATCAGCCTGGCTGCAAATCATTGATCTGGCAATAACTTCATGCTTATCAAGCGTTTTACTGATATTACGGCCCTGCTGATCCTGCTCGCCTGCTTGGCTGGGCGTGCGCCGGCTGCGGGCGTACCGGATCAATATCGCCAGATGTTGACCACCTACTGCTACACCTGCCATAATTCGCGCGCGAAGATCGGCGGCTTGGCGTTGGACGGGTTGGATCTGGAAGCCGCGGCGGATGACGCGCGCACCTGGGAAAAGGCGCTGCGCAAGCTGCGCGGGCATTTGATGCCGCCGCCGGGCAATCCCCAGCCGCCGCAGAAGGATGTAGATTCGTTCGTGGCCTGGATGGAGAACACGCTGGATTCCCACAGCAGTGTTCAAAAGGCCGGTTATGTTCCG
>DATHNM010000297.1:0-3907 GCA_035486095.1 Bryobacteraceae bacterium | reverse complement strand
TGCGGCGCGGTGGTCCAGCTTTGCGTGGTACGCTCCGCCATCAGGCGCGCGATTGGGCTCATTACCACGGGCCCGCTAGGGGCGGGAGCAGGCACTGCAGGCGTGGCCTTCGCGGCGGCTTCAACATCTTCGCCACTGATGGTTCCACCGGGCCCGGTGCCATGCACCTTGGTGAGGTCCACGCCCAATTCCTTCGCCATCCGGCGCGCTTTGGGCGACGCCTTGGCTTCGGGAGCGTCTGAACGTCCGGCGGGCGCGGGTGCAGCTGCTGCCGGCGCGGCTTGCGCTGGGGCGCTCATGGTTCGCGCCGCGGGACCCGAACTCGCCACTTCCACCGGCGGTTTCTCGCCTGGTGCGACAATCCAAGCAATGGTTTTTCCCACCGGAATCACGTCGCCGGCCGCGGCCGTCACGCCCGCCAGTACACCATCGGCGGTGGCTTCCAATTCGAGCACCACTTTGTCGGTTTCAATCTCCGCTATGGGCTCGCCTTTTGCGATAGAGTCGCCTTCCTTCTTCAGCCACGAGATGATCTTGCCGGTTTCCTGCGCCATCTCGAGCGCGGGCATGACGATGCTAACGGCCATCTAGCGGGAAACCACCTGTTCGGTTTGCGCGCTGGCGGCCACCATGTCGATGATGCGCTGGCTGGGCGCGGGATCGTGCTCGCGCGTGGTGGGCAGCGGGCCATCCACTGTGAAATAATGCGCGCCGGCGATCAGCAGCTTTTCGGCGGGGAAGCGGGTGATAACTTCGTGTCCGGTTTCTGTGACGACGATTTCTTCTTCGATTCGCGCGGCGCTCCAGCCATCTTTTGACGGCCAGAAGGTTTCGAGCGCGAACACCATGCCGGGCTTGATCTCGTAGGAATGTTCCAGCGAAACCAGGCGGCTGATCACTGGCTTTTCCCAAATGGCCAGGCCGATTCCGTGGCCGAATTGCAGCGCGAAAGCCGCTTCTTCATTGGGGAAGCCGAACTCCTGCGCCTTGGGCCACACGGCGGCGATTTCAGCGGTTGTGCGTCCCGGACGAATGAGCGAGATCGCGGCATCCAGGTAATCGCGGCAGCGCGAATAAGCGTCGATCAGGGTGTGGGGCGCATAACCGATGCTGAATGTCCGGTAGTAGCAGGTGCGATAACCCATGTAGGAATGCAGAATGTCGTAGTACACGGGATCGCCCGGACGCAATACGCGATCCGAAAAAACGTGCGGGTGTGGATTACAGCGCTCACCGGAAATGGCGTTGACGCCTTCCACGTATTCCGAGCCCATGTCGTACAGAATCTTGCTCACCAATCCCACGGCCTGGTTCTCGCTCATGCCCGGCTTCATGGCGCAATAGAGATCGTGATAAGCGGCGTCCACCATCATCGCGGACGTATTGAGCAGCGAAATCTCGTCTTGCGTCTTAATTACGCGCACGTCCGACATCAGTTGCTGGCCGTCGATGACGTTGATGCCTTCGCGCTGCAAGGCAAATAGAATGGGCGGTTCCACCACGTCGATGCCGACCGGCTCTTTGTGCAGGCCGCGCATTTCGAGCTCGAGCTTGATCTTTTTCGCCACGTCTTCGGCGCGTCCCATTTCAGGCGACATGGCGCCGCGCAGCAGCGAGATGCCTGGGCGCGAGCGTTCGCCCAGCCACGGGCAGTTCAGCTGATGATGCTTGGCGGCCGATCCGAAATCCCACAGGATGGGCTCGTCATTTTGGGGCAATAAAGTGAAGCGGCTGATCTTGTCCTGCGCCCAAGTGCCGATGTGCGTGGCCGTGATGTAGCGCACGTTGTTCATGTCGAAACACAATAGCGCGCCCATCTCGGATTTCGCGAGCATGGCTTTGACGCGCGCCAGCCGCTCCCGGCGCAAGCGATCCATATCGATCCGCTGCTCCCAATCCACCGCCATGCTTCCGTGAGTTTTCAGTGCCACTCTATGCCTCCCGATTCTTATCCATTTACTAAATTTGCGATTCTGCCGCCGAGAGCTCCACCGGCTTTCCATGCGGGGTACGCCGATAGGCCTCGGCCCAGGCGTGCTTGCGATCAAGCAGCGCGGCCGGATCCGTTAAACCGCGTTCGGTAGCCAGACGCTCCAGCGCCGCCAGCCAATGCTCATAATATCGCGAGCCATCATCGGGCTCAGCGCGCTCGGCGGCGGCTTTGAGTTCAGCGGCCAGCGCGGCGGCCCATTCGTTCCAGGTGAAATAGCCCAGCTCGCTCAGCTTCACAGCCAGGCCGAACGCTTGTGCCTGCCAGGGTTCGGCGAACACGGGGCCGCCGGCATCGCGCGCGAGACCGCGGAAAGCGCCCAGTTGGCTGGCTGGCGAAACAGAATCAGGCTGGCTCAAGATAGTCATCCCAAAGATCGATATAGACCGCGTCGCGCGGCGATGCCTGGTCACCCCACAACTCGCGCGCACTGAAGCGAACCGAATAAACGTGCTGCGGATTCTCGTCCGCCGCGTGCGCGACGGTGTCTGGAAAAACATAGACACCGTGATCCCGCTCCACCTTTCCTGGTTTGCCGCGGGCGTAGCGTGGCAGGCGTGTGTGTCCCTCCGGATTGATATTGCGCGTGCGTACCAGCTGGCCGGCCCGGAAGCGCGGCGTAACCGCGACGTCGCGGCTGGCGATGGCTCCGCTGCGCAGCATGGCGGGAACTTGGCCGGCAGTGAGTGCGGGTGCAACTTTGGTTGATCCGGGCGCGGGCTGGCCGCTTTTCAATTCGGCCCGAGTGATCAGGCCGCTGTGCACCAGACGCTCGGTAACCGCGGTGAGCCATTTCTCGTAGTAGCTCAGGCGCAGGTATTCAGAGGGCGGAATCTGCTCGATCTGGTGGCGCAGCGCATCGAGACTCCATTTTCGCCAAGCTCCCGCGGCGAGCGTGAGGGCGAACACCCGGCCTTCCCACAGCGCGTGGAACACCGGTTCGTTCCGCTCATACTCGATGCGGCCCATGCCGTGAAGGCCGCCCATATCGTGAACGCCGTTCACGCCTTGGCTCCCGCGGACGCCGGCAATACGACCTTGGCGACACCGATCATGGAATCACGTGTGACCAGTTCCGCCAGCGCCTGCTCGTCCAGCTTCTCGCTTCCCGGCGGACGTTCCGGCAACACCAGGTAGCGCAATTCAGCCGTGCTGTCCCAGACCCGCACTTCGGTTTCGCCGGCCAGCTCAAGCCCGAACTCGCGCAACACGCCGCGCGGATCTATGACGGCCCGCGAACGATATGGCGCCGATTTGTACCACACCGGCGGCAATCCCAAAACGGACCATGGATAACAGGAACACAGTGTGCAAACCACCAGGTTGTGTACCTGCGGCGTGTTCTCCACCACCAGCATGTGCTCGCCTTGCGCGCCGCCATAGCCGAGTTCCGCGATTGCGGACGTTGCGTCGGCGAACAAGCGTTGTTTATAGGCTGGATCAACCCAGGCGCGCGCCACCACGCGAGCGCCATTGCGCGGACCAACCTCGCGTTCGTATTTATCGATCAGTGCATCCAGGGCCGCGCGATCGATCAGCCCTTTCTCCGCCAGCAGCGATTCCAGCGCTTTGACGCGCAGCGTCAGGTCTGAGGGAACAACCTGGTGATCGTGATCGTGCTGATGGTCATGATCGTGATCATGGCCCTGCGGAGGCGCGCTCATCTCCGCCTTATTTGGCCCCGCAAAGAACGCGCGCCGCCTCTGCAACCGTCTTTTCGGTCGGAACGGTGACGTCCTCAAGCGGCGGCGAAAATGGAATAGGAACGTGCATCGCGCCCATGCGCTTGACGGGCGCTTCCAGATCGAAGAACGCATTTTCCTGAATCACGGATGCGATTTCGGCAGTGACGCCATAGCGCCCATAACCCTCGTCGACCACAATGACGCGCGAAGTTTTGCGGGCCGACTCCACCAG
>DATHNM010000296.1:0-4677 GCA_035486095.1 Bryobacteraceae bacterium | reverse complement strand
TAGGCCTGCCCCTGAACGACGCCGCGCGCTTGCGCGCCGATAGCTACGATGCGGATCGTATCTCGGTGGTTCCCGAGTATGAATGCCGCCCGCACTCCGCCGACTATTCCATGCGCGGGCTGGCCAACATGCGCGTTGACGTAGTGCGTGATCCGGTTACCCAGCGCGTCATCGCGTTCCACACCCGCATGGGTTTTCAGGAAATGGAACGGACCATCTGGCTGGACGGACGGCCCCACCCTTCCGAATATGCGCCGCATACGTGGCAAGGCTTTTCCACCGGCACGTGGGACGACAACATGCTGGATATCTACACCACGCATCTGAAGGAAAGCTATCTGAAGCGCAACGGTGTTCCGCGCAGCGATAAAGCTACCTTCACCGATCATTGGGTGCGGCACGGGAATTATCTGACGGTTGCCACGGTGGTGACAGACCCCGTGTTTCTGACTGAACCGCTGGTGCGAACTCAAACCTGGATTTTGGATCCCGGGCAGATAATCGCCCGCGACATCTGCGAAACAGTCGCCGAAGTACCCAAGGCGGCCGATTACGTTCCCAACCACCTGCCTGGAACCAATCCCTTTCTGCATGAGGTGGCGGATTGGTACGGATTGCCCTACGAAGCAACCCGGGGCGGCGCGGACACGTTGTACCCCGAGTATCGGAAGAAGATGAGCAAACCGGAGCATCCTCGCGATCGTTGCGAGCGCTACTGTTCGTGTGGCGCCGAAGGCCTGGTGTGCCTGAGCCCGACGGCGGCACCTCCGCCGGGGAAACGGCCATGACCGCACTCCTGTCACGTTCGCTGGTGTGTGTTTCCCTGTTGGCGTTCTGGGCCTCGAGTGCTAAGAGCCAACAGCAAAATCTCGATAACGTGCAGATCCACGTTGAACCGGTGCAGCACAACATCTATCTGTTGGTGGGCGCGGGCGGCAACACCACCGTGCAGGTGGGCAGCGAAGGCGTGCTGATGGTAGACACCCAGTTTGCTCCGCTGGCTCCGAAACTGATGGCCGAGATTCGCAAACTCTCGCCCGGCCCTTTGCGCTACATCATCAACACGCACATGCATGGGGATCACGTGGGGGGGAACGCGGCCATCGTAAAACTTGCCGGATCGGATCCCGCGTTGCCGCTGAAGATCATCGCGCAAGAAAACGTGCTGAACCGTTTGACCACGCCCGCCGCCGGCCAGCCGCGGTTTCCCGAAGAGGGGCTGCCCATCGACGAGTATGGAACTCCCCAGAAGAACCTGCACTTCAACGGCGAAGCCGTGGTTATCTATCATGAGCCGAACGCCCACACCGACGGCGACAGCGTGGTTCTGTTCCGCGGCTCGGATGTGATCAGCACCGGCGATATTTTCACTCCCGATGGCTATCCGTTCCTGGATGTCGAACACGGCGGCAGCGTCCAAGGTGAGATTCTGGCGCTGAACCACATTCTGCAAATGACGGTGCCGGCGAAAACACAGGAAGGCGGAACCTACGTCATTCCCGGCAACGGCCGAATTTGCGACGACGCCGACGTGGTGGAATTTCGCGACATGGTGGTTATCGTTCGAGACCGCGTGCGTGACCTGATTAAGAAAGGCAAGACGCTCGACGAAGTGAAAGCCGCCAAGCCGACACGCGACTATGACACCGAGTATGTTTCCGCCAACAGCTTCGTCACCGCGGATCGTTTTGTGGAAGCAGTTTACAAGAGCTTGTCGCCCAACCCGGGAGGGTCTTCACGGTGAGACTAGGATCGCTTGTTCTGATGTTCGTTATGGCCGGCGCACTGTGCGCGCAGTTCGGCCCTCCGGGGCCGCCTCCACCAGCACCTGGCAAGCCGGGCGCGCCGGTGGATCTCACCGGATACTGGGTGTCCTACGTCACCGAAGACTGGCGCTGGCGCATGGTGACGCCGCTGAAGGGAGACGCCGCCAGCATTCCCACTAACGCCGAGGGCCGCAGGATCACCGACGCCTGGGATCCGGCCAAGGATGAGGCCGCGGGTCTGCAATGCAAGTCCTCTGGCGCGCCCGCCATCATGCGCGTTCCCGGACGTCTGCACATCACCTGGCAGGACGACACCACGCTCAAGATCGAGACCGATTCCGGCCAGCAGACGCGCCTGCTCCATTTTTCAGGCGATGCTCCGCGCACCGCCGCGCCCTCCTGGCAGGGATATTCGGCCGCGAAGTGGGAAGGCGGTTTGCCCACCGTGAATCCACCGGTATTTTTCGGCGCCTCCGCTCAGCGGCTGGGCGCGCGATCGCGGACGCTGGAAGTCACCACCACGCAATTGCGCCCCGGATACTTGCGCAAGAATGGTGTTCCCTACAGCGACAAGGCCGCCTTGAAAGAATATTACGACATCTTCAGCGAGCCCAATGCCGACACCTGGCTGATGGTAATGACTGTGGTGGAAGATCCCACATATCTGGCGATTCCTTTCGTTACCACCAGCCATTTCAAGAAAATCGCCGACGCCTCCGGCTGGGATCCTGAACCTTGCACGGCGCGTTAATTGGTAAGTCGCTTCCCCTGGAGCTGGAAACCTGGCTGCAGATGATCCGCACGTTCTGGACGCTGCAATCCAAAGTGGAGGATTCGCTCAAGAAGCACAAACTCACACTGGCCCAGTTCGATTTGCTGGCCATGCTGCTGGGGCTGGAGGATCTGAATCAGCAGGAGCTGGCCAGGAAGCTGGCCGTGACCAAGGGAAACATGGTGGGGCTGGTGAATCGCCTCAGCCGCCGCGGTTTTGTTAAACGCGTTCCTTCGCAGACCGGCCGCCGCGCGAATGTGATTCGCCTGACGGCTAGCGGGCGTAAGCTGGTGACCGCCGCGCTTCCCGATCACCTGCGTCTGGTAAACGCTATGATGAGTCCGCTGGGCGGCCAGGAACAACAGCAGTTGCGCCTGCTGCTCAAACGGCTGGATGAGCGTGGCGCCGCTTAATCGGAGAGAATAGGATCGTGCGCAAGAGAATTGTTGGTTCGGACCGGACGGTTGCTAAACCAGGATCTGGTCCGCGCTGGATGGATCTCGGACAGATCGCGACCGTTGAAGTCACTTCCGAAGATCCGGGCTTTCCCATCGAATCCGTTTTTCAGGCCAATGGAGGGCCCGGCTGGCGCGCTTCCCAAAAGGGAGAGCAACAAATCCGCCTGATTTTCGATCAGGCTGTCGCGGTGCATCGCATACAACTTCACTTTCTGGAAACAACACGCGACCGTTTGCAGGAATTCACCGTCCGTTGGTCCGCCGCCGATGGCGGACAGCCCAAAGAGATCGTGCGGCAGCAGTGGAATTTCAGCCCGGCGGGATCCACCAGCGAGATCGAAGACTATGAAGTGAATCTGGACGGCGTGTCTACCGTGGAACTGGTAATCAAGCCGGATCTGACGCACAACGAAGCGCTAGCCACGTTGGCCGCGTGGCGTGTGGCTTAGTTGGGCGGTTGCCGATAGTCCAGCCATGCAGTGCGCGAGCCGCTCAAGAGCTGCGGATCCTGCGTTCCTTGCTTGCGCTCGCGAATGGCATAAACCATCCAGCGAGTAGCCTCAAAGACCCGCCAATATGGATTCGCGCGCAGCAATCCGTTGCGGGCGCTCAATATTTCGCGCCGCGCGAAACGTTGCAGCAGATCGCCATGTTTGGGTAGCGTCTCGGTGTCCACGGTTTCCGTGGAGAGCCGCGGCTGCCGGCAATCGTTCAGCTCAATCACCGTCATGCGGCCATCGGTGACTATGGAATCGCCCGTGCCATTGTGCGCAGACCGGGGAAAGTCGGCCCGGTCCGTCCAATCCAGAATGTTTCCGCAGCCGGAGAATGCCACGTCATAAGCCACTTTGTCGCGCTCCTGGTCGACATTCTCTTCAATTTTGTGCGATAGCTTTCTGCCCGGCCGCAGATATGCGAAGTCCACATCCCGGGTGGCGGCTCCCACCCAGATCTCCTCACCATGCCATGTGCCGGCGGCTTTCCACAATCGTATGTGATGCCGCTTGGAAACGTCGTTCAGGCCTTTTTCCCAAGACATGTCGGGCTCAGCGCCATTCAACAGCAACAGGGACATGGGCGCGCTGCCATCGCCGCGCAGTTCGCCTACTGCCCGGATCCAATGGATACGGTCGCGAAAGGAAGGTGGGCTGGGCTGTGTCCAGCCGGCCGCATCGAACGCAGTCACTATCTGATCGCGCGACCCGATAAACAGGATGTTTGTCAAATCCGATGACCGCCCTGAAACGGGCACCTGGGTCCGATAGGGCAGGATCGCGGCGATGCGCGTCAACTCCACGCGCTCCTCATCGGTGACCTGGCGGCCACCGCCTTGTTCCGCTGCCGAGTAAATCGGCGATAACGGTTCGGTTAATGTCAGCGTCAGCTCGACGCCGGCGGGATAGTAAATCTCCGGCTCAGGAAGCTCCATAACCAAAGACCGGATGGCCCACTCGGCGAGTTCCGCGTGGATTTCCCATTGCAGCGCCGTTCGTATATAACCGGTGACCCGGTAACTCAGGCTGCCGGTGGAGCGGACGCCTTGAATGCGCCCATCCCGATCCACGCGCTCGCGGCCATTGTCCACTGCCACAACCTGCGTGGAAATGAAACTCGTTTCACCGTCCGGCAAAGTGATGCGGCTGAATTCCAAATCCAGTCCGGCCGTTTCGTGGCGCAGGCC
>DATHNM010000295.1:0-5074 GCA_035486095.1 Bryobacteraceae bacterium | reverse complement strand
GTTGCGCAAATCCACCACGCCGTTGATTTTCGTTCCATCCGTGAGCTGGCTGGATGCGTCCACGTTTTGTCCGCCGTCTTTCGACCGCCATTTGCCGATGCCGTCGAAATTCTCCAGGGCAAAACCAATGGGATCCATCATTTTGTGACAGCCCGCGCAGGCCGGGTTGGCGCGATGCGCTTCCATCAACTGCCGCATGGTTTGAGGCGCGCTGCTGCCCGCGGCGGCGTCCTTCAACGGCGGAATATTGGGCGGCGGATCGGGCGGAACAATGCCCAGTATATTCGTCATCACCCATTTCCCGCGCTGCACCGGGGAGGTGCGGTCCGACACCGACGTCACCAACTCGATGCCGCCCTTGCCCAGCAAACCCTTGCGCACGTCCAGATCGCCTTCCAGTTTCACCCGCCGGAACTGGCTGCCATAGACATTCGGAATTCCGTAGTGCGCGGCCAGACGCTCGTTCACGAACGTATAGTCGCCATTCAGCAGATCGATGATGCTGCGATCCTCGCGTACGACGCTTTCGAAGAACATCTCGGCTTCAGTGCGGAAGGCCTGCCGCAGATTATCGTCGAAATCCGGATAGTCGATTCCTTCAGGCGTGGAGCTTTGCATCACGCGCAGCTGCAGCCATTGTCCGGCGAAATTCTTGACCAGCTCGTGCGTGCGTCCATCCGACAGCATGCGCCGGACCTGCTGTTCCAGCACGCCGTTCTTGCGCAGTTTCCCCTGCGCCGCCAACCGGATCAGTTCGTCGTCCGGACCGCTGCTCCAGAAAAAGAACGCCAGCCGCGAAGCCAGTTCCATATCGCTGATGCGATATGCCTGGCCGGGCTTGACGTTGGCCGGGCCATCTTCGGTGCGGAACACGAATTCAGGATGCGCCAGGATGAACTGGAGGCCCCGCTCAACGCCGTTCTCGAAATCGCCCGCATTCCGGCCGGCCTGATACATGTTCATCAAGGATTCGGTGTCTGCATCGGTAACCGGCCTGCGGTAAGCATCGCGTGCCAGCGTGGTCAGAATCTTTTTCGCGCACGGCAATTCATCGGCGGCGCCGGATGGTTTGCAAATGAAAATTTTCTCTCGGCTGGGCGTGTCGCCGGGTCTTTTGCCGTCATAGGGGCCAGAAATGGTGACCGAGCTCACCTGCGGCGTGAAGGTAAAGCCGTCGATCAGATTGTCGTCCAGAATGCTGCGGCGATAATGCCGATTCAAATCCACGTTCGGCACATAAGTGGTGGCGAGAAACGTAACCCCCACCGTGCGCTGGCCGGCTTTCACCGGCACCTGGACCACGTTCTTATCGCGCAGGCTGGCGATGGGCACGTCCTTGCCAATACGAAATACCTTCACGCGCGCGCCATCGATCAGCACCTCGGCCTGCTCATCCTCGCTGTCGCCGCCATATAATCCGCCCACTGTCGTACGCACCGGATCCCAGGAAATCGAATACTCGCCGTCCGCCGGAAAGTAGTGATGAACCAGCATCCCGCCGCGCGTCCCGAACGGCAGTCCTTCGATGTGCTCTTCCTGCGAATAGTCTTCGCGGACGTGGTACACCTTGCGCGCCGGGGCGGTTTCATGGCCTAGCGCCAGACGGCTGATTTTCGCGGCCGCTTCCACGTAGCCTTCCACCAGTGCCGGGGAGACGCCCAGACCGCTTACTACGTTGTCGAATCCGTAACTGGAATCGTCGGCGGGCAGAAATGCGGCGGCATCGATATCCAGCGCCAGCAGGCCGCGAATGGCGTTCGCGTATTCGGTTCGGTTCACGCGATGAACGCCTGCCACCGGAAGATGAGGATTCGCCAATGCCGCGCGGTCCAGTTCGGTCTCAATGGCTACCGTTAAAGCTTCATAAACCGCGGCGTTGGGACGCGGCATACCGGACGGCGGCATCATGCCGGCGCGCAGCTTGCGGACCACTTTCTCCCACTGCTCGGCGTGTTCGCCCAGCGGCAGAAGTTCCAGTTTGTCGAGCGTCAAACCCGCAGTCTTCAGCTTCTGGTTGTGACACACCACACAGTATTGATCCAGGACGGCCCGTTGGGAAAGGAACGGATTCGTGGCTTGGTTTTGAGCCAGCGCGGCCGGGGCCATCGCGGCCACGACAAGCATTATTCTGCCGCAACGCACGTATCTGTGTTATCAACAAAGTCCTTGGGAGTCAAGGGGGTGGCGGTTTATTGAGAGGCTCAAAACTGTAATTGCAGTCCTTGACAATCGCCTTCCACCCCAGATAGCATCGGCTGTTTCATGCCTCAACCAAACTCGTCACCTTGCCGCCGGGACATTCTCAAGGGCCTGGCCGCCCTGGGCGCCGGCGCCTTGCTTCCCGAGGGCCTGTCCCTGGCGCAGGCTCCCGCCGGCGGACCGCGCGTGATGGATTGCCATCATCATTTCGTCTCGCCCGCTTTTCTAAAAGCCCTCAGCGCGAAAGAAGGCCACAAGGTGGAAGGGTTCACCAACTTCTTTCCGCTGGGATTATGGAAAGATTATTCGCCGGCCAAGGATATTGAGAGCATGGATCGCGACGGCGTGGCCACGTCGTTAATCTCCTGCACCGCGCCCGGAGTGTGGTTTGGCGATCCGGACGAAGCCCGGGGACTGGCGCGCGAATTGAACGAATATGGCGCGAAAATGGCGGGCGATTATAAAGGCCGATATGGCCTGCTGGCGGTGCTGCCCATCCCACGCGTGGATGAAAGCCTGAAGGAAATCGAATATGCGTTCGACACACTCAAGGCCGATGGCGTGGGCATTCTCACCAGCTATGGAAACCATTGGCTGGGCGATCCCATGTTTCAACCGATTTTCGATGAGTTAAACCGCCGCAAGGCCGTCGTCTATACGCATCCCATCGATGCCCCGTGCTGCCAGGACCTGATGCCGGGCGTTAATCCCACCACGCTGGAATACTTCACCGACACGGCGCGCTCCATCCTGAGTCTTCTGGTGACCAACGCGGCCACGCGGTATGGCGACATCCGTTTTATTTTTTCGCATGCGGGCGGTACGTTCCCGTCTCTGATCGATCGCATCGGAGTGGGCAATCCCGACACCATCGCGGCGAACCTGCGCGGCACGCCGGAAGTGAACTCGCGCCTTTACCATCTGCGGCGGTTCTATTACGATACGGCCCAATCCACCAACACGGTCCAGTTGCAGGCGCTCAAGACCATCGCAGGCGTGTCGCAAATTGTTTTCGGGACGGATTATCCTTTCGGCGCCACGGCGGCAAAACAGGTGCAAGGCCTGCGGGACTGCGGCTTTAATGCGGAGGAGCTGCAAAGCATCCACATGGGCAACGCGCTGCGGCTGTTTCCGAAGTATAAAAGCTGAGCATGGAAATCACTCTTTGCGATTGGATTGCTCCTGCATTCTGACTCTGCCGCATTTGCGGCACTTCCATTTTCTCTTTTTGTGGTAAATGTGTCCTTTGAGTTCGGCCATCGGAAGCTTGCAGAACTTGCAGGTCACGCTTTATTGTGGCGCACGTTCGCAACGCGCAGTGCGTGCGCCAAACTATAAAGAGCCTTTGGGGCCAAAAGTTACATTATGATAAGCAGCATGCGATTCTTGCCGCTGTTGATATTGTTTGGAATCTCTTCGGCGCTGGCACAGGATGCCGGGCCCACGCACGCCGATTGGCCGCACTATGGCGGTACGCAATTTTCCTGGCGCTATAGCGCGCTGGATCAGATCAACGCCGGCAATGTGAAAACCCTCACGCCCGCGTGGCTGTTCCAGACCGGCGACTACGCGGAGAACCTGCAAGCCACCCCCATTGTTGAAAACGGCGTGATGTACCTGATTACGGCACGGGCGCGCGTGTTCGCGCTGGACGCGGCCACGGGGCGTGAAATCTGGAACTACCGCTATCCCGAGCCGCCGCGCAGCGTTCCTGGATTTGTGGGCAATCGCGGGCTCGCCATTGGCGATGGCAAGGTTTTCTTCGGCACCAAGGACGACTACATGGTCGCCTTGGATCAAAAAACGGGGCGTCTGGTGTGGCGGGTCAACATCGATGATGCCAGGCAGTGCGGCTGCAACGTGACTGCCGCGCCGCTGGTGGCGAAGGATAAAGTGATCGTGGGTGGATCGGGTGGTGATGGAGCGCATCGCGGCTACCTGACGGCCTTCTCCACTAAGAATGGGCGCCTGGCGTGGCGCTGGTATGTAATTCCCGGGCCCGGAGAAAAGGGGCATGATACCTGGAAGGGCGACAGTTGGAGATTCGGAGGCGGCGCTCCCTGGCTGACTGGTTCCTATGATCCCGCGTTGAATCTGCTTTATTGGGGCACGGGAAACGCCGCGTCCGATTTCTACGATGCCGAGCGCGTGCCGGCAGGCGTGGATAAATCCAAAGACATCGATCTCTATACCGCGAGCGTGGTCGCGCTGGACGTGGATACCGGGAAGCTGCGCTGGCACCATCAGGAAATCCACGATGATCTCTGGGATTGGGACTCGGCCTACGAAGTGCTTCTGATGGATCGCGAGATCCACGGACGCATGCGGCAAGTGCTGGTGCATATGAATAAGAGCGGCATCACGTCGGTTCTGGATCGCACCACGGGCGAACTGCTGGAGGTGTTCGACGTGGCCGAAGTGCGGAATTGGATTACTGGAATCACCGAAGACGGCAAGCTGGTGGGGCGCCTGGAGCCGCAGCTGGGCAAGACCACCACCATCTGCCCCACCGCTGCCGGAGCCAAAAGCTGGAACTCCATGTCCTATTCCCCGCGCACTGGTTTTCTTTACGTGCCCGTGAATGAATTGTGCGAGGACCTCACGCCCAACAACGGGGCGGCCGAGGAGGGACAGGGCTACATGAATGGATCATTTCCCATTCATCTCCCGCCGGGACGCACCACTTACAGCCATGTGGATGCGTGGGACCCGGTCACAGGGAAACGCGTCTGGAGCATGCCGTACAAGTACGTGCTGCTGGCTTCCATGCTCGCGACGGCCGGCGATTTGGTATTCACAGGCAATCCGGAAGGCGAGTTTTTCGCGCTGGATGCCCGCAGCGGAGCGAAACTTTGGAGCTATCAAACCGGCGCCG
>DATHNM010000294.1:0-11269 GCA_035486095.1 Bryobacteraceae bacterium | reverse complement strand
ATGGGTGTGGTCGAGCGCCGGCCGTCCAATTGAAAAACCCGGTCCAGTAACACCTGGGCCGGGTCTTTTAACTAAAGCTTGAACAACTAACGCACCTAATGTTCAGACGTGTTGGGTCCGATAACGGCTGATGATTTCATTCATCTGATCTTTCAACTGAAGTTTGATTTTCTTCAACCGGTGCTCCTCCACTTCCTCTTCGGGAGTGAGGTGCGATTTTGCTTCCAACGCCTCCAGCTGCTGGTGGTAGGCATGGTGCTTCTCAGCCAGATGACGAAACTCGTCGTCGGACTGCATCAGGTGCGTCTTCAATTCTTCTTGCGTGTTCTCCATCAGGCTTCTGTCTCCTTTGTGAGGTTGCCACGCCGAGTCGCTAGGATTGACCTGCTCGGTGGGTAATAAATGAATGGTTGCATTCGTACAAGCGGTGGTCACCGATGGCCCCGCATATGTGACAGTATCATGAAAGAATTCTCATGACAATCCCTGTTTCCGGTGGATTGTCATAGTACGCTGGCCGCTCGCCAACGGCCTGAAAACCCAGACCTTCGTACAGGCGCCGGGCGCCCGAGTTGGACTCACGCACCTCTAAAAAATGAACGCCGGGCCAGCGCGAAAGCTCGGCTTCCAGCAGTTCAGTGGCGACATGCAGACGCCTGAAATCGGGATGAATGGCGATATTCAGAATCTCGCGTTCCTTATCGGCCACCGAACGGGAAACCAAGAATCCGGCGATGCGGCTGTCCAACAGTGCGACCTGGCAATCGAAAGCCAGATAGTCCTGGGCTTGCCATTGCGAGGATTCAGGAGCGGTGTATTGGATCTCGGCGATTTCCGCCAGATCGCTCTCGCGGGCCGGCCGAATTCGCACGCGCGCGGGCATCAAATCCCGCAGCAGCGCACGCTGGCGCGCGCCAATCTGACGCCAGCCGTAATTTCGCTCCGCATGCAGGCGTCCCGCCGCGGCCGTCCGGCGGCGCAGTTCGTGGTCTTGCAGCAGCGTCTGGATGGCGCGGGCGAAATCTTCCGGCTGGTCTGCAATCCAGACGTTGACCGCGTGTTCCAGGCCCAGCCCGGCGCAGCCCGATGAAGTAGAAACCACCGCGCGATCCATCGCCATGGCTTCCAGGACTTTGAGATTCGTACCAGCCGATACCAGCGTGGGAACAATGGCGAGATTGGCTTCCACATACAGGGGACGGACGTCGGAAACAAATTCCAGCAGACGAATGCGGTCATCGGATGGCAGCGAAGCCAGGCCGGTGTGTTGGCGCCAGTAAAGCAATGGATCGGGGCCGGCGACTACCGTAAACGTGATCCGGGAGGAATGTTCGCGCAGCCTGGGCCACACCTGTTCGACGAAAAAGCGGTACGCGACGATATTCGGAAAGTGCCGGAACGACCCGATGAACAGCAGTCGCTCGCCCGGACGCTCTATTTCAGGTGCGAATCGCGCCAGATCCACGCCGTTGGGGATGATAGCGATGTTGGGACGAGCGAGCAGCGCCCGATCCTGCTCCGACATTACAACCACTTTGCGATAGCGCGCGATCCATTTCTTCTCGAAGCGCTGCCAGCGCCAATAGTCCCAACTCCGGGTAATGCCGGGCGAGCGCTCACGGATCTGCCGGTACAAAGCGAACGTCACATCGTGTTCCACCAGCACGTCGCCGGCGTAGGGCGCAAGCATGGTGTATTCCACCTGCACGGCTTCGATCTTTTGTTCAGTACGGATGCGCGCCAGCGCGTGCAGCATGGCGCGCGATCGAAATTCGTGAACCTCCGGCGGGGCCAGTGTGGACCAGCGCGGTTCGCGATAACGCGGCTTGCCGATCAGGATCAGGCGCGCGCATATTTCGAGCACCGGCCTCAGGTCCTGGGCGGTCTCCTGATCGCGAAAGGCGAACAGAAAAATGTCGAACTCGGCGGACATTTCGCGCAGCAGGTTGAAGATCCGCACCGCGCCCCCGTGTGCCAGTGGAAATGGGAAATACGGGCTGACCACGGCTACGCGCCGGCGGCGTGGCGACATCGGGCGCCCCTCAATCTCCTGGACTTGGGTGGGGTACACCGACCGGTCCTTTTTCCAGGGCGCCAGCCACTTGGGGCGGAGAAAAATGCGGTCGAGCGGCACCCCTTTGGCAAACAACAATGACGCGATCGCCGTTCCAACGCTCAGTTGATGCCGCTCCAGGCGCGAGTTGTACGCCAGTATCCGGGTGGGTGCGTAGAGAAACGCCGCGCGGCGCAGCCCGCGATAGCGAGGATCGCCATCCAATAGCAAGGGCGCCTGGCCTATGCGATAGGTTCGAAATCGCCGGCGAAGCTGCCGGTAGATGGAGAAAGTTGAGTGTCCAGGGAACTCTTTGGGCTCTACCAGAAAATGGCGCCGATCGGGCACCAGCCGTTGGATTTCCGCGAACATCCGGGCAGCCAGTTCCGCATCTCCAGAGGCAAAAGTAACAATGATCGCTTCAGGATCTTTGCCGAGCAGCCGAAAGAGGAATTTCTTGAGCGCGGACCTCACTTGTTTCGGAATTTAGAATTCCCAGCGCCGGACGCGATGCAAGGCATGCTTAGTGGAATTCGATCATGGTCACTTCACCGGCGGTATGTAGCTTTTGATCGGCCTTCGCGTTGTACGTTACCGTCACTTGCCGCGCGTTCTTTTGCGTGCCACAGGCTAAGGTCTGGTCGCCTCCGCCCCCAGTGGTGATCTTCGAAGGGTCTGACATCAGAAGCTGTATAGTCTTTCCATCCGGCGTCTCAATCACCAGTCGCGCACGCTGATCCAGGCAGTCTAACTTTTGAAATGTACCCTGCACGCTCGCGCCAGTCGCCGGCGCTTCGTAATAGCCCTGCGGCTTGGGCGGAACAGCGCCATTTGGATTCATCTTCCGGCGGGCCGCATCTTCGGAGGCATGGATGGCCGCTTCACTCTGCGATTTCACTCGCTGCAGATCTGCCTCGCGTTCATCCGCCAGGCGTTTGCGTTCGGCTGTTTCATAGTCGAAGCGCTTCTCCTCCAATTGCGAACGCAGTTGATGGATGCGCTCGCGCTGTTCATCGCTGGCGGCGGCCCGTTCGGCTCCGGCCCACGCCTTCTGCGCTTCGGTAAAATCCTTCGCCGCTACGTCGGTCTTGGCCAGCGCCTGCCAATAGTCGATGCTGCGCGGGTCCAAGGCTGCGGCCTTCTTCAGCAGCGCGGCGCGTTGTTCGAGATTTTCTTTGTCGATTGCCGGGTTCAGCTCCGCTTGTTGGAAGTACGGTTCACCCCAGCGGGGATTCAGGTCGCTGGCCTTTTTCAGCTGGTCCGCATCGGACTGCAAGCGTCCCAGTTCCAGCCACGCCCGTGCACTCTTGCTGCCGCCTTCGATAGCTTCCAGCAGAGCGGTGCGCGCCTCTTTGTCCTTTTGATCATCCAGCGCGATCAGCGCCAAGCCCTCTGACGCTTCCGGGCCATGTAACGCCTTATACGCCGCAGACGCTTCGGAAGCATGGCCGCCGGCCAGCAGCAAATCGGCCAGCGCGATGCGCACCTCTTCCGCCCCCAACTGAATGGGCTTGAAATCACGCGTGGTACTCAATGCGTTGCCCGAAATGGATGCCGTCGCGAAGTTGCCGGCCTTCAGATACGCGTCCGCCTGCTGCTGAATTTGCGCCGCGGTCTTTTCAAACGCGTTGTGGCAGGCAGCATTAAAGTCGTCGCTCTGCTCGAGATTCGAAATCATAACGCTGGAACGTCCCGCATACTCCGGGCTCACGGTCACCAAGTGCATTAAAGCCCAGCCTGGCGTTCGCTCCGCTTCGGGAACCGGCGCGCCCAGCGTGATGTGGGCGCCATCAATCTGGACGGTGGAAACCAGCTCGATGATGCCTTTCTCCACCTGCGGCGGAAGCCGATTGGTGTTTTCATAAAGGAGCAGCCGCGCCAGCTCCATAAGGCTGTCTCTGGAGAAACCGCCCGCTTCGGTAATGGCGGCCATTCGCGCATCGCGGCCCAAGGCGAACTGCTTGGGACCACCACCCGGGATTTCGGCCGTGTTCTTGAAAATCATGACGTGCACCGGCCAAACCAGGCGCATTTCTTTTTTTCCGGTGATCACCCGCAGCGTCTCGCGGAACTGCTCCAGATACATCAGTTTTTCGCGCGCGGGGCGCTCACCCACATTGCTGAACACTTCAAACGGCCCGGATTTCACCGCGATCCAATGGTCGTCTCCCAGCAATACCTGGGGCGCCCAGGTTGGCAGCATGATGGCCAGCAATAACAGAACGGGCAGCCGGGGCAGCACGATTAAATGTTAGCTCGACTGTTAGCTCCAGCGGGCGTTCCCTGTTATGATCCGAAAAGCAATGGGCAAGATCATAGCTATATTAATGCTGGTGGCGTTAATCGCGACTCCGATTACAACGCTGTTCTTTTTGTCGTCTCACGCCAAGCTGGCATTCGATCCGCAGCCCAAGAACATTGGCGTCAGCACGCCAGTTTCGGTGCGCGTCTCCGATCCGCATGGGCTGCGCCGCTTCAGCGCGGCCATCGAACAAAATGGCGCCAGCACCACGCTCTTCGAAACCAACCAGCCGGCCGACCGGATGAAGTTCTGGCTGGCGCAGGTTCCCGCGCAAGAGATTCGCTTCAACGCCGGCAGCAAACCGGCGCCGAATCTGAAAGAGGGCAAAGCGCGGCTAGTGGTTGCTGCGCAGTCGAACGATTTTCGGGGCGCCACCGACACCATCGCAACGGACGTAGATGTGGTGCTTCGCCCGCCGTCCGTTTCCGCGGATGGTTTTCAGCATTACATCAATCAAGGCGGCTCCGAAATGGTGCTCCTGACGCCAGCGGGCGCCTGGAACGAAGCCGGGGTGCGCGTGGCCAAGGACACCTATCGAAGCTTCCCAGTCGCCGGCGGCAACAGCGGCGAGCGGCTGGCGCTATTCGCCTATCCGTGGGATACCCCGATTGACACCGCGCCTGTCGTGTTCGCCAGGAACTCCGCGGGCGGCGAAGCCACTGCGCGATTCTGGTTCAAGATCTTTCCAAAGAAGTTCCGCATGCGCGATCTGCCCATCGACGACAAGTTTCTCGACAAAGTGGTGAATCAGATCGATCCGGGCGGGTCTGGCGATCTGCTGGCGCGCTTCCTCAAAATCAACGGCGAGATGCGGCGGCAAAACAACCAGACTCTGGCCGATCTGCGCTTCAAGACGGCTGACAGATTTCTGTGGACCGATTCGTTCATGCAACTCGCCAATTCAAAAGTGGAATCCGAATTCGCCGACGTGCGCAGCTACATCTACAAGGGCAAGAAGGTGGATCAGCAAGTGCACCTGGGGTTCGATCTGGCCGTTTCAGCGCACACGCCGGTGGTGGCATCGAACGACGGCAAGGTGGTTTGGGCGGCACTGCTGGGCATCTATGGCAACTGTATCGTCGTCGATCACGGCTACGGGCTGCAATCCATCTACGGGCACTTAAGCTCCATTGGAGTGAAGGAAGGCGACATGGTGAAGCGCGGCCAGGAGATGGGTAAAAGCGGGTCCACCGGTCTGGCCGGCGGCGATCATTTGCATTACTCGATGCAGGTGGAAGGAGTGGAAGTAAACCCGGTGGAGTGGTGGGACGAGCACTGGATCAAGGATCACGTGCAGAACCGGCTGAAGCCGCCCGCGGAACAGAACTAAACAGCGCCCGCTATTGGAAGTGATACCCCGGCTTCAGCTCACACCGGTAAAGTTTCGTCTGATCGGCACCAATCTGCACCGTGCATTCGGCCCACGACAACTGCAGCGCGGGCCCCAGTGGAAACACAATTTCCGCGCCGCCCAGGTCGGCTTCGATGCTTGGTCCTTCGGCCATGGAAGGCAGCGTGAAACTCATGGCGCGCCCATAGATGGCCGGATAAGCCTGGCGATTGGCGTCGCTCGGCATGCCGCGTGTGACTTCAGCTTCCACCAAAAACGTCACCGTATCGGACCAGTTGAGCACCGTCACTGTAATAGTGCGGCCCGGGCGGGGAACGTCGCCGCTCTCAATCCTGGTGAACGGGCACGGGCCCGCGATGCAAGACACGCGCGCATTCTCAAACTGTTGCCCCTGGCCGGCGTCGATAGTCACACCGCCGGTAGCAGCTTTCCATTTGCCATCCGGGGAACACGGCGGCTTTGCTCCGCAAGGAACGTTACCGGTGTTCGGGACGGTAAACGTCTTAGCCGTGCTGCCGACACTGACGGTGGTGGAAGTTTCCTCCGCGTAGCGAACGCGAACGTCCTTGATCTCAATTTCATGCGCGCCCACGGTGGGGGGGGCCTGGACGGGGAGTGGCGTCATCCGCACAATGTGCAATTCGCCAGTCATGTTTGGCGAGATATCCAGCGGCTGATAGCCAGGATGGCGGAACGCCAGCACCGCCGGTTGCTCGCGCCATCCACCGTTAGGCAGGTTGAGGCGGAAGAGGCCCGAAGTGTCCGATTCACCCTCGGCGGCCCGTCCGTCTTCGGTGGCCGTGATCTTTACGCCTGCAATGGGAAGTTGTTTGCGGGCGTCTGAATCCTGCCTGAGCACCACGCCGCTTAGCGTGACGCCCCTGTGCCGAACTTTCAGAACGATCACCACTGCCAGAACCCCGGCGACCGCAACTATTGCCCCCCATATCGCAACCCTGCGCGCACTCATTCGCATCCGCCGATTTCAGGATAGCGGTCAGACCCTTTACATTGGAAGTAGTGACTCCGAACCGGCTCACGCGCAGACAGCTGATGCAGGCCATGGCCGCCGCTGGCGCATCCTCGCGGTTGCTGGGTGGCGCTCCCGTCGCCGGCCCCAGCATGGCTCTGGCGCCCCAGGACGACAGTCTCCTGGATGAGATTGAAAAAGCCTGTTTCCTCTACTTCTGGGAGCAAGCCCATCCCGACACCGGCCTGGTGAAGGACCGCTCCAAAGCCAACACCTCCGATAGCGGCATTGTGGCCAGCATCGCCGCCACCGGCTTCGGCCTTACGGCGCTTTGTATCGGCGAGAAGCGCGGCTGGGTCTCTTATCCCGATGCGCGCGATCGCGTGGTCACCACTCTGGACTTCCTGGCTCACAAGATGCCCACCCACCGCGGCTTCTTTTTCCACTGGGCCAACATCACCACCGGCGAAAGAATCTGGGATGCGGAAGTGTCGTCGGTGGATACCGCTATTTTGTTGTGCGGCCTGCTAACCGCCCGGCAGCATTTCCGGTACGCGGAAATCAGCCGCCTGGCCTATGAGATTTTCACGCGCGTGGATTGGACCTGGCTCTCGGAAGACACCATTCTGGTGTCGCACGGCTGGACGCCCGAATTTGGATTTATACCGTACCGCTGGGACTACTACAGCGAGCTGATGATGATCTACCTGCTCGGCTTGGGGTCGGACGCTCATCCCCTGCCCGCGGATGCCTGGAGCGCCTGGAAGCGCACCACGTTCGAATTCGATGGGCTGCGTTACATCGGATCCTACGCGCCGCTGTTCGTGCATCAATACTCCCAAGCCTGGTTCGATTTTCGCGGCCGGCGCGATCGTTATGCGGACTATTTCAAGAACTCCACTATCGCCACCGAAGCTCATCGCTTGTTCTGCCTGGAACTCAGCAAGCAGTTTCCGGATTATAGCGACGATCTGTGGGGTATCACGGCGTCGGATTCGCAGAATGGCTATGCCATCTGGGGCGGTCCGCCGGAGATCGGCCCGATTGATGGAACCGTGGCGCCTAGCGCCGCTGCCGGCTCGCTGCCGTTTCTGCCGCAAGCCACACTGCGCGTTCTGAAGAACATCCGGACGCACTACGCCCACGCCTGGAGCCGCTACGGATTCGTAAACGCGTTTAATCCGCTCAAGAACTGGTACGACAGCGACGTGATTGGAATCGATACCGGCATCACCATGCTGATGGCGGAGAATCTGCGAAGCGGATTTGTGTGGGAAACCTTTATGAAAAATCCGGAAGCGCAGCGCGGATTGCAGCGCGCCGGTTTTATGAACTACCCGGCCATCTATTGATAATCAGGCCAGCACGGCGACAAACCACTGGCCGGCGTGCAGCACCTGGCCGGGCCCAATCTCCGCGATCAACCTTTCCGGAGTGAAATAGCGCTTATACACCGTGTGCCGCGATCCGTCGTTCAGGACGCGCTCTTGATTTTGCTCAGCCGGCACGTCCTCGCGCTGCGCCGCATCGATCACCAGCATCGATCTGGAAACGCGCCGCGCCTCGGCGAGAAACAGCCGGCCCGCGGACTCCGCCAGATGCCCGTAGAAATGTCCCGTCACCAAACACTCGAATTGCTTCGCTCGAAACGGCAGGTTGATGGCATCGCCGCGCACAAAGGACGCACCTGCCATCCGGGAACGCGCCACCCGGAGCATGGACGCGCTTTGATCCAGTCCAATTACGCTCCCACGCAGGCTCTGGGTGAGAAAGCCAGTGCCGCAAGCCACGTCCAGGAAAGAATCCAGGTGCAGCGCAGCCAGTAGTGCCTGCACGCTTGCAAGTTCTTCGGACCATCCGGGGCGAAGCCGCTGGGCGAACAATCCGGTGCCCAGATAAAAATCGTCATATTCGGGGGCCCGCCGGTCGTAATAAGAACGCTCGGTCTCGGTCATTCTTCTATATTCTCACCGTCAGCTTTTACCTTGACACGCTACTGTAACCAAGCCATAATGGGCCAGTTTCGTCTCGATCGAATTTGCATAGCCGATCCATGCCGATCATCGGTTAATGGATGTTGCGCCGCTCCGTCGGTTGCGGTGCAGTCCACATTCTGCCGTAGGTTGATCATCATTGGAGGAAGTATGCGACACGCATTTAATCTGTTTTTTCTTTTGTTCGTTGTGACCCTGTGCGGAGCCTACGGGCAGACCTTCCGCGGAGCGATTAACGGCACGGTAACCGATCCGTCCGGCTCCGCTGTTGCGGGCGCCATGGTCGTCGCTACGGATACGGCTACCAATATTGCCCATAGCACCGTGGCCACCAGCGATGGACAGTTCTCATTTCAGGATCTTCCGCTCGGAACTTACGCGGTGACGGTCACCGCCAGCGGGTTCCAAAAGACCACTGTTTCAAACGTGGTTGTTTCCGCCGGCAACGTCTTTACCGTGCCCGTGCAACTGGCCGTCGGACAGCAGGCCACCGCGGTGGAAGTTTCAGCAGTGGCGGTTTCCATCGACACCACCACCTCCACCGAGAGCGATACCATTCCCACCGTTGCGCTGCAGAATATCCCGCTCAATGGCCGCGATTTTACTCAATTAATCGCCATCAAGCCAGGCTACGGCGGCTATTCGGTGGGCGGCTTCGGATCGCTGAATGGAACGCGCGCCAATCAGATGAACTGGCAGATCGATGGCACCGACAACAACGACATGTGGCACAACATCCCGGCTGTGAATCAGGGCGGCGTGTCGGGCATCGCGGGCGTTGTGATGCCGATTGACGCCATCGACGAATTCTCGGCGCAGACCCAATCCAATGCCGAGACCGGCCGCAGCGCCGGCGGTACCGTGAACCTGACCATCAAGACCGGCAGTAATGAAGTGCATGGCAGCGGCTATTACTACAACCGCAATGAATTTTATGCCGCCACTTCGCCGTTCTTCGTGCCCACCGCCGATTTTCCCAAGCCGCCGGAACTTCGCAACCAGAATTGGGGAGGCACCGTCGGCGGCCCCATCGTCAAGAATAAGGCGTTCTTCTTTCTGGGGTTTGAAAAACAGCAATATATCTTTGGATTGACGGGCTTATCCACGGAGCCTTCCAACGCTTGGGTCAGCCAGGCCCAGGCCCTGCTGAACGCCGCCAGCGTTCCCGAGAGCACCCTGTCCGCCCGTTTGCTTTCCACGCTGTGGCCAAGTTCCATCGCTAGTCTTCCGGCCACCAGCGGCAATTACTTCGCCACCGTTCCCGGTACGGGCTACAGCTACAACGGCGTGGCGAAAGTGGACTTCAACTTTACCGATAAAGAGCGCCTGTCCCTGCATTGGTTCGGCGGACAGGGCAGCCAGACTCAGCCTCCCGGCGCCAGCCTGGCTCTGGCCACGGCAAGTTCCAACCTGGGCTATTACTTTGAAGTGGCTCCGCTGCACGTGCAGAACTACTCGGCTGTGTTGAGTTCGGTGTTCACCAACAAGCTCACCAACCAATTGCTGTTCGGCGTGAGCTATTTCGACCAGATCTTTCATGATTCCAACAACAGCTTCAATATGCAGAGCCTGGGTTTAGACCTCAGCCCCGGCGCCCTGGTGGGCGGCCAACCGGTTATGGGTGCGTCCAACATCGCCATCAGCGGCTTCGATCAGGTGGGCATCACCCCGCCCGAAGGGCGGCAGGATATCACGGGCCACGTTACAGACACGGTTTCCTATGTCACCGGCCGGCACGAGATGAAATTCGGCGGTGAATTCCGGCAGGGACGCGTGGACGAGTTCTATTTCCGACGCTCCACCGGGTTCTTTACCTTTGATGGCACGCAAGGTCCGTGGGCCGCTGCCTGCGCGGCGAACCCGTCGTTGGCCTGCGATTCAAACACACAAGCGCTGGCCGATTTCCTGGCGGGCGACGTCAGCACATCCTCCATCGCCGTCGGAAACGCGGAGCGGAAGGTGCTGGTGAACGGCTTTGATTTCTTCGGCCAGGATAACTGGCAGGTGACCCCGAAACTGAATATCAATTTCGGATTGCGTTGGGAATACTTCGGTCCACTGCACAGCAACGAAGGGAACAACCTGGGTGTTTTTGAACAAGGCCTGGGCCTGGTGGTTCAGGGAGCCGGCCTCAACTCCATTTTCAAACCGGACTATCATGACTTTGCCCCGCGCTTTGGTTTTGCCTACAACGCCGGCGGCGGTTTTGTGGTACGTGGCGGCTTCGGGATTTACTTCGATCAGATCAACATGAATCCCTTTCTGGATTTCCGCCCTCCCATCAGCGCCGCGGATGGCCTGGAAGACAATCCCATTGGGCCGGATGCGGTGGATAGCTACAGCCGCAACACCTACAACTGGCAGACCGCGCAAGCCGGCGGCGCTTCTATTTTCCCCGGCGTCACCACCTGCCTGGGAAATTCCGCCACCGATCCAAACTGCCTTCCCGGGCTGACCTACAACGTATTTGCCGTGAACCATAATTTACGCCCGGCCTATAACATGAACTACAACTTGAATATCCAGAAGAGCTTGGGACAGGCTGCGGTTCTGGAAGTTGGATATGTGGGCAGCCAGGGCCGCAGATTGTCCATCATGC
>DATHNM010000293.1:0-5471 GCA_035486095.1 Bryobacteraceae bacterium | reverse complement strand
CGGAGAGATCGTTACCATCTTCGGCAATGGCATCGGGCCTGTTTCGCCAGCCACGGGGACATCGTTTACACCCACTAACGGCGTGGTTCCAACCACGCTGGTCAACGTGACCGTCACATTCAACAATGTTCCTGCGCCGCTGATCTTCGTATCGCAAAGTCAGATCAACGCGATCGTGCCCTACGAAGTGGCGGGCCAAACCAGCGTGCCGGTGGTGATCACCAACAACGGTACGCCGTCGGGAGCCTTTACGGTGCCGGTAACCGCGGTCACTCCTTCGCTTTTTGCCTTGAGCGATAGCGGAAGCGGCCAAGGGGCCATCTTGAACGCCGATGCCAGTATCAACGGCAGCACGAACGCGGCCGCGCCCGGCAGCATTATTTCGCTCTTCGCCACCGGCGAAGGCCAGCTTGTCCCGGCCGGCACCACGGGATGCATCACCGGCGGAACATTGCCGCTTCCGAAACCGGTGGCCACCCCCATATCGGTGACCATTGGCGGCGAGGCTGCCTCTTCCATCGAGTATGCCGGTGAGGCGCCGGACTCGGTTTGCGGCTTGCTCCAGATCAACGCGACGCTTCCGTCCGATCTCGCCGCCGGTGCGCAACCTGTGGTGCTCACCATTGGCACCAGCAGCAATACCGGCCAGGCAATCACTGTCGCGGTGAAGTAAAGCAGTACATTTCGTGAAGCCATGGGAGCCCGGGCCATAGTGCTCGGGCTCTTCCTTTTCGCGAAACCGGTCAGATGTCGTAATACAGAGCGAACTCGTAAGGATGCGGGCGCAATCGAATCGCATCCGCCTCGTTCTTCCGCTTGTACTCGATGAAGGTCTCGATCAAATCTTCACTGAACACATCGCCCTTCAACAGGAAATCGTGATCGTCCGCCAGGCAGTCCAGAGCCTCTTCGAGCGACGAAGGCATGGAAGGAACGCTTTCCATCTCCTCCGGCGCCAGATCGTAAATGTCCTTGTCCAGCGGCTCGCCCGGATCCAGCTTGTTTAGCACTCCATCCAATCCGGCCATCAACATCGCCGCGAATGCCAGATACGGATTGGACGCCGGATCGGGCGGCCGGAATTCCACGCGTTTGGCTTTCGGGCTGGCCGAGTACATTGGGATGCGGCAGGCCGCCGAGCGGTTGCGCCTGGAATATGCCAGGTTCACCGGAGCTTCGTAGCCCGGCACCAGCCGCTTATAGCTGTTGGTAGTGGGCGCGATGATAGCCGAAAGCGCTCTGGCGTGTTTCAACAAACCGCCGATGTAATTCAATCCCAGCGTGCTTAAGCCCGCGTAGCCATCGCCCGCGAAGAGCGGTTTACCGGCGTTCCAGATGCTCTGGTGCGTGTGCATCCCACTGCCGTTGTCTGAGAACAGCGGCTTGGGCATGAACGTTACCGTCTTGCCGTGCAGGTGCGCGGTGTTGCGGATCACGTATTTGTACACCAGCATGTTGTCGGCCGACTTCACCAGCGTGTCGAAGCGCTGGTCAATTTCGCACTGCCCCCCGGTGGCCACTTCGTGATGATGGCATTCGATGTTCAGCCCGCACTGCAGCATCGTCTCCACCATCTGTGAGCGCAGGCCCTGGTAATGATCCGTGGGCGGCACCGGAAAATAGCCTTCCTTGTAGCGCGGCCGGTAACCCAGGTTGTCCTTCTCCCGGCCCGAATTCCAGCGCCCCTCCTCGGCATCGATAAAGTAAAAACCCGAGTGCTGATTCTGATCGAAGCGGACGTTGTCGAAAATGAAAAACTCGGCTTCGGCCCCAAAGTACGCCGTGTCGCCGATGCCGGTGTTTTTCAAATACATCTCGGCTTTGCGCGCAATCCAGCGCGGATCGCGCTGATAGCTCTGGCGCGTGATGGGGTCTATCACGTCGCACGTCATCACCAGCGTTGGAACTTCGTAAAAGGGATCGCTGAACGCGGTGTTGGGATCCGGAATCAGCAGCATATCGCTCTCGTTAATCGCCGCCCAGCCGCGGATGCTGGAACCGTCCATTCCGAAGCCTTCCTGGAACGAATCCGCGGAAAGCTCGCTGATCGGATACGACACGTGATGTTGCAGGCCGGGAATGTCACAGAACCGCAAATCGAGTTGCTTTAGTTCATTCTTTTTGCCGTACTCGAGGACTTCTTGGGGGGTCATGCAAGCTCCTGAGTGAAAAAATGCGGAACCTTTCAACATAGCCCAAGTAGCAGGGCGTCCCTATATAAGTTTTGGATCGAAGTCATAAATAAAACCAGAGACCGGCCTTTCATGACGATTCCATGAACTTGGTAGCGCTTGTTCTGGCTGCGATAATGGCAGCGTGCCGGAGCCGTTGATCGAAGCTCGACAAGTGGAAAAGTTTTACGACCAGCCTAGTGACAACCGAATCCAGGTCATCGCTCCGCTGGATCTGGCTATTTTCCCGGGGGAGATTCTGACGCTGCTGGGACCCTCTGGCTCGGGCAAATCCACTCTCCTCCGAATCCTCACCGGCCTTTCGCAAGCTTCGGCCGGCCAGGTGTTGTGGCACGGCTCTCCCATCAACGGTCCGTGTGAAAACGTGTCCATTGTCTTTCAGAGCTTCGCTCTGTTTCCCTGGCTCACAGTCTTGGAAAACGTCGAGGCGCCCTTGAAAGCCCGCGGCGTATCCGCTGGGGAACGAACCGCGCGCAGCATCAAGATGCTCGATTCAGTGGGCCTCGACGGCTTCGAGAGCGCCTATCCGAAAGAATTATCCGGCGGCATGAAACAGCGCGTGGGCTTCGCGCGCGCCCTGGTGGTTGAGCCGGAAGTGCTGTTCATGGATGAACCATTCTCGGCGCTGGATGTTTTGACCGCCGAAAACCTGCGCAGCGAGCTGCTGGAACTGTGGGAAGACAAGAAAATGCCCACGCGCGCGGTGTTCATCGTCACCCACAACATTGAGGAAGCGGTTCTGCTGGGCGATCGCATCGTGGTTCTGGGCAAAAACCCGGGCCGCATCCGCACCGATTTCCACGTCGCTCTTCCGCGCCCGCGCGATCGCAAGCATCCCCGCTTCACCAAGATCGTCGACTACATTTACCAGGTGCTGACCAAATCCGATAGCGACCTAGCGGTGCCGTTGTCGGGCCCCGCGTCCACCGACATTCGTCCGAAATACCCCATGCTGCCGCACGCCCGCACCGGCGGCATCGCAGGGTTCCTGGAAATTCTGGCCGATCACAACGGCCGCGAAGATGTCTACCGGCTGGCCGACCTGCTTTCCTTCGAAATCGACGATCTGCTGCCCATTGTGGAAGCCGCGGATCTCCTCGGATTTGTGAAGCTAACCGAGGGCGATGTCGAAATCACCCCAGCCGGCCTGGAATACGCCAACGCACCCATCCTGCGCCAGAAGGAACTGTTCCGCAACGCAGCCGTGGAACACGTGGCGCTTCTCAAGCAGATCAAGCGCGCGCTGGATTCGAAATCCGACCATACTCTCCCGGACGACTTCTTCCACGACATCCTGGACGAACACTTCACCGAAGAGGAAACCCTGCGCCAGCTTGACACCGCCATCAACTGGGGACGCTACGCCGAGTTGTTCGATCACGATTCTGAACGCAAGCGATTTTTCATTCCCGACGAAACAGCCGCCGAGCCGCAGAACATGGAAGTCGGAACAGAAACGTGACCGCTAGCAGCCTGGCGCGCTCGCAGATCCGGGACCGCACCTGGAACTTTTTCATGGACGCGATTGTGTTCGCCGTCCTGTTCGCCACCATTTACGCCATGGTCGCGGTGGCGCGCTACTGGTTCAGCGCGCCCGTGGCCGCGGTACAGATCTCGCTCTCGCCCGCCGCCATTCCGGTTTATGCGTTCTACTCGCTGGTGCGCATGATCGTAGCCTATGTGCTGAGCCTGGTTTTCGCGGTCGGGTATGGATATTTCGCCGCCTACAACAAGCGTCTGGAAGCGCCCATGCTGGCGGTGCTCGATATTCTGCAATCCATTCCGGTGCTCAGCTTTCTGCCCGGTGTGATGCTGGCGATGGTCTCGCTGTTTCCATCGCGCCAGTTGGGCGTCGAATTCGGATCCATCGTGCTCATCTTCACCGGTCAGGTCTGGAATATGGCGTTCAGCTTCTATGCCTCGCTGAAAGCTCTCCCGCGGGAATTGATGGAGGCCTCGCGCGTCTACCGCTTCAGCAAAATCCAGCGCTTTCTGCAATTGGAATTGCCGCAGGGCGCCATCGGACTGGTGTGGAACTCCATGGTTTCGGTGGCCGGCGGATGGTTCTTCTTGATGGCTTGCGAGATGTTCGTGCTGGGCAAGCGCGACTTTCGTCTGCCCGGCCTGGGATCCTACCTGCAATCGGCCGCCAGCGCCGGCGACACCGCCGCCATCACCTGGGGCATCGCCGCCATGATCGGCGTGGTAGTGCTGATCGATCAGTTGGTCTGGCGCCCCGCTATCGCGTGGTCCGATAAGTTCAAACTCGAGCAAGTGGAGAGCTCCAGCGCGCATTCTTCGCCGGTCCTCAATTTGCTACGCAAATCGCCCTTGCTCACTCGCCTGCGCGACGGTGTCACCACTCCGCTCATGGAACGCGTGTACTTGTCATCGGCGCACCGGGAGCCCGGCGCCAAGACCACGCCAGCGAACTGGCAGAGGGCATTCCTGGTTCTGGCGGGCATCATCGCGCTGCTGCTCATTCTTCACGGCGTCTTCCAGGGGCTGGTGGTGCTGAAAGGAATTACGCGCGCAGACCTGGTGACCACCATAGAGAGCGCGGGCGCCACTTTTCTGCGTGTAGTGGCGGCGCTGGTGATCGCATCGGCCTGGACCATCCCGGCCGGCGTCGCTATCGGCTTCAACCCGCGCCTGGCCCGAATCGCGCAACCTCTGGCGCAGATCGCGGCATCGGTTCCCGCCACCGCGCTGTTCCCGGTATTGCTGCTCGGCTTGATCAGTCTGGGCGGAGGCCTCAACACCGGATCCATCCTGCTGATGCTGCTGGGCACGCAATGGTACATCCTGTTTAATGTGATCGCCGGCGCCATCGCGATTCCCTCCGAATTCCGCGAAGTGGCCGGCATTTTCCGCTTCAGCCGGCTGGACCGTTGGCGCATAGTGATTCTCCCCGCCATCTTCCCCTATCTCATCACCGGCCTGGTTACAGCATCCGGCGGCGCGTGGAACGCCAGCATCGTAGCCGAGTATTTCCATTTCAAGGGGCAAGTTCTCTCCACGTTCGGGCTCGGCGCCGAGATCAGCTCCGCCACTGACGCCGGGAATTTCGCGCTGCTGCTTCTGTCGACCATCGTGATGGCCACGCTGGTGGTATCGGTCAACCGGCTGGTGTGGCGTCCGCTCTACCGGAGGGCAGAGACGCGCTATCGCCTGGACGCCTGATTTCGCGGGTGAGTCAGGGTGGTCGTATCAAACTGGGCTACCATAAACTGAACCTGCAAAAGATTACAAGCGGAGGCTTTTTTAACGAAATGAGGG
>DATHNM010000292.1:0-10810 GCA_035486095.1 Bryobacteraceae bacterium | reverse complement strand
AACTAAAACCTACACCGGGCAGTTGCTGCTGCTGTATCTGCTGGCCTATGCCCTGGGCGCCGACATCGCGCTGGACGATCTGGCGCGTGTGCCGGAATGGACGGATCGCGCCTTAACGCTGGAGCTGGACATCGCGCGCCGCGCCGAGCGCTACCGCTTCATGGAACACGCCGTGGTGCTGGGCCGCGGTCTCAATTACGCCAGCGCGTTCGAGTTTGCGCTGAAGCTGATGGAGACCTGCTACGTGGTGGCGGAACGCTTTTCGAGCGCCGACCTGCTGCATGGCCCCATCGCGATGCTGGAAGCATCGTTTCCCGCGTTTCTCTTTGCTCCCGCCGGCGTTACCTGGCCCGGTACGCGCGAAATGATGGCGACCCTGAGTGAGCTGAAGGCCGAGACCCTGATCGTCACCGATGTAAGCAATGTGGAGGCCGCGCGCGATCGCCGCTCGGTAATCGTGCCGGTGGCGCTCGATGAGCTGTTCACGCCCATCCCCTACATCGTTCCGGCGCAGTTGTTCGCCGCGTCGCTGGCTGAAGAGAAGGGGCTGAATCCGGATCAGCCGCGAGCGCTCAACAAAGTAACGCGAACGCTCTAGGCCGTGTGCCGGAAACTAGCGCACAACCCCGGCCAGTGGGCTGCTCGCGCTGGCGTACAACTTCTTCGGCATGCGCCCTGCCAGAAACGCCAGCCGCCCCGCTTGCACTCCCAACTTCATGGCCTCCGCCATCTTTTCGGATGCCTCCGCTTCGGCGATCGCGGTGTTCATCAACACGCCTTCAAAACCCAGCTCCATGGCGATAGCGGCGTCCGAGGCCGTCCCCACGCCCGCGTCCAGAATCAGCGGCACGTCGCTGATGATTTCCCGCAGAATCCTCAAATTGGTGATGTTTTGAATGCCCAGGCCAGATCCGATGGGCGCGCCCAGGGGCATCACGGCCGCCGCGCCGGCGTCAATCAATTTACGCGCGTTCACCAGGTCGTCGTTGGTATAGGGCAGCACCACGAAACCTTCGCGCGCCAGCACCCGCGTGGCTTCCACTAAACCTTCGTTGTCGGGGAACAGAGTCTTCTGATCGCCGATCACTTCCAGCTTCACCCAATTCGACAGTCCCACTTCGCGTCCCAGCCGCGCCGTACGAATGGCTTCGTCGGCGTTGTAGCAGCCGGCCGTGTTCGGCAGGATGAACATCTTCGAACGGTCGATATAATCGATCAGCGATTCTTTGGATTTGTCGGTAAGATTGACCCGCCGGACGGCCACCGTTACCACTTCGGCGCCCGAGGCCTGGTGGCAGCGAGCCATTTCCTGGAAACTGCGGTATTTCCCTGTGCCGACGAACAGACGCGAATGAAATTCGCGATCCGCGATGCGAAGAACGTCCGTCATGGACTCATTCTACCGCAGGGGTCAACCGGGTCGTGCCTGTGAGGGAGTGGCTTTTTGCCTACGCGATCGCTTTGAGCCTGGCCTGCAGACGGCTCTTATAGCGCGCCGCGGTGTTCTTCTTGATGATGCCCCAGCGAGCCGAACGATCGATCAGCGAAAAGGTGGCCGGAAGCGCGTCGTTGGCGCCTTTGGTGTCTTTGTGCTCAAGCAGCCGGCGCATCGACCGGATCTGGTGGCGCAGCCGCGATTTGCGAAGACGATTCACCACGGTCTTGCGCTTGGTCTGGCGCATGCGTTTCAGCGCTGAAAATGTATTAGCCATTCTTGTACAGACTACAGAATACCCCATCGGGAGGGCGAAACTCAACGTTCGGGGATGGGGGGATTCGGGAGCGTGGGTTTCAGCGCATAACTGTGGCGCTCAGCGCCGTCAATTCCGCGGCTACGCGGTCGAGCGGGACTACGTGGTCCACAGCCCCCATCCGGATAGCCTCGCGCGGCATCCCGAACACCACGCAACTAGCCTCGTCCTGCGCCACCGTCCTGGCCCCGGCGCGCTTCATTTTGAGCAGCCCTTGGGCGCCGTCCGATCCCATGCCCGTAAGAATCGCGCCAATGGCGTCGCCCTTGGCAACCTGGGCCACGGATTGAAACAGCACATCCACGGAAGGTCTTTGATAACACACCCGAGGACCGTTCTGGATCGACACCCGGTACTCGCCGCCGGTCTTGCAGAGCGTCATGTGAAAGTTTCCCGGCGCAATCAGCACCAGCCCGCTTGTCAGCCGGTCGCCATCGGCGGCCTCCCGCACGCGCAGCTTGCACAAATTGTTTAGACGGTTGGCGAAAGCCAGCGAGAACACCGGAGGAATGTGCTGCACAATCAGGATGCCGGGCATGTTCGGGGGCAGACGCGTCAGCACTTCCAGGATTGCTTCGGTTCCTCCGGTGGAAGCGCCGATCGCAATCACGGTGGAACCGGCGCCGCCCGCCAGCACCAGCGGCGCCGCGCTGGAGGGCGCGGACAATTGCGGTTTGGCTTTGCCGATTTTCGCGTTCGCCGCCGCTCGCACTTTTTGCGGAAGGTCCTGTTTCAGTTCGCCCACCGAATAAGGACCGCCCGGCTTGCCCAGCACCTCCACCGCGCCGCATTCCAGCGCTTCGAGAGCGGTTTGGCTGGAAGACTGGGCCAGCGAACTGATGATGATCACCGGCAGCGGATGGAACCGCATCAGCTTTTTCAGAAAAGTCAGGCCGTCCATGCGCGGCATTTCGATATCCAGCGTCAGCACGTCCGGGCGCAGGCTGAGGATCTTATCGCGCGCGACAAAAGGATCGGGCGCGGTGCCCACCACTTCCAGGTCCGGTTCGCCAGCCAGGGCTTCGGTCAGCATCTTGCGGACGATGGCCGAATCGTCCACGATCAGCACTCGGATCTTGCGGCTGGTCTGCATTCCATGCCCTCTATTCGCGCGGCGCTGAAATCAATCGAATGGACATCCCCAGCATTCCTTCGGGAATGGTGAAGCAGCGATGCAGCAGGCCCTCGCCAGGCCACTCCTGCCAGCGCGTCAGCTCGGGCGACGAGAGCGCCAGTTTTGATTCCGGCCATAGCTGGCTGAGCATGGCCCCGCACAGAATGTTAGACAGCTCCTCAAGCACCTGGCCCCGCTGGGCGTCGGTGAGTTCCATTGGGTCCAGACCAAGGAATGACGCGCCGATGGGGGCCGCCGCCTCAGCCGAAACCCCCAGCAGCATCTCTCCCCGGTGCGATCCTGCAAAGCCAATCCGCGCGCAGGGCGCGCCCGGAAGCCAGCCGTGCTCGCAGGGCGCCGGCTCGGCTTCGGTAAAGAACATGCTCTCCAACACCTCCGCTGTTACCTGTTGCATCGTGTCCCTGGCCTCGGGCCGCTGGTCAATTCCAGGTTGCTGTTCAAGTGGTGGCATGCCGCGCTCCTAATACCCTTTCCAGCTCTTCCCGCAAGGTTTCCGGAGTAAACGGCTTGGACATGTAGCCCTTGGCGCCCAGCGCGATCATCCGCAGAATCCGTTCATTGGTGGCATCGGTGGATATCACCACCGCGGGAATGCTCTTGAGAACTCCATCTGCCCCCAGCTTGCGCAACAGCTCTTCCCCGTTCATCTGCGGCATGTTGATATCGGTAAGAATGATGTCCACCGGATGCGTGCCCAGTTGCGCCAGCGCTTCAATGCCATTGCCGGCCTCCACGCATTCTCCTATCTCGAATCCCGACATCCCTAGCACGCGCCGGATGAAGCTGCGCATCACCGGCGAATCATCCACGATCAGCACTGTGTACGCCATCGCTTGCTCCTCCTTCCGTGGACACCACGCATTTCCCTTCCGCCTGGATCAGTCGCTGGCATTTCGCCCCTTGGGGCCGCTGCTCCGCATCAGTTCCCGCTCCCCGGCGCCGCCCTCGCGAACCCACTGGCGGCCGCTTGAAACTTCCAGGCGCGTGGTGCGGGATACCTCACCGCCCACCGCCTCGGCGGTAATCAGAATCCCCGCCTTCCACAGAATCTTGCGCGCCGCCAGGTAGTTGCGCTTGCCGATTTGAAACACGCCCTGGCTATCCAGCACCTGCGCGCCCCCGGTGAGCCGCACCACCATCCGTTTGCCATCCCCCCCGGCCGCCCGCAGCGCGTTCATTAGTCCGGGAATGCCGGTGTCGGCGAACATGAAGGGGTTGAGCTCGGCTTTCTTGGCATCCAGCGACGATTCGGGAAGCATATAATGCAGCAGGCCGCTCACCTTGGTGACCGGATCGTGCATCGCCACCGCGATACAGGATCCCAGCGCGTAGGTGATCAACACCGCCTCGGCATCGCGGGTCACCTTGCAGTCTGAAATTCCCACCACCAGCGAGCTCATCGCCATGCTTCTCTCCCATGCCTCTTCATCGCCACAGCTTCGATCCGCCCTCCGGCTTCTGGTTGCGATAAGTGGCCGGCCGGACATAATGCAACCCGTGTTCGATGCCGGTTAGCGATTCCGAATGCCCCACAAAAAGATAGCCTCCCCGCTCCAGGCGGACGCTCAGCCGCTGCACAATGTCCTGCTGGGTGGCCCTGTCGAAATACATCATCACGTTGCGGCAAAAGATCACATGAAACAATTCGCGCCCGGCAAACGGCTCGATCAGGTTGAAACGGTCGAATTCAACGCGCTTCGACAATTCCGGCTTGACCTTGTAGAATCCGTCCGATTGGCCCTTGCCGCGCAGCAGATGAGCGCGCCGCCAGGGCTCCGGCACATCGCCAAAACCGGCGGCCGGATAGACCCCGCGCCGCGCCGTATCCAGCACGCGCGTCGAAATGTCGGTTGCGCGGATGCTGAATTGCCGTCCGGGCGATCTGGCCAGAGCCTCGGCCAGGCACATGGCGATCGAATAAGGCTCCTCACCGCTCGAACAGGCCGCGCTCCACACCCGCAACTTTTCCACGCCGCGAAACTCTTCGTTAGCCGCCCGGGCCAGAAATTCGAAGTGTGCCCGCTCACGCAGAAAGCTGGTGTGATTGGTGGTCAGCGCGTCAATCAGTTCCACCAGCGCCTCGCCCGTGGAATCGGCCAGTACGTGCTGGTGATAATCGGCGAAGGTCCGGAATCCCAGCTTGCGCAGATTCTTCCCCAGCCGCGATGCCACCAGGGCCTCTTTGCCCTTTTTCAGATCCAGTCCAAAACGCTCGTACGCCAGATCGCCGATCTGCTGAAACTCCCGCGCGGTCAGCTTCAGATCGGCGCCCGCCGCCGTTTCATTCGCCATGGCCGGCACCGTTGCTTGCCCCGAACAAACCCTCCGGGTCCAGAATCAGACCCACCCGCCCGTCACCCAAAATGGCGCCGCCCGCCACCCCGGCGATGTTGCGCATTCCTTCCCCCAGGCTTTTGATCACCACCTCCTGCTTGCCAATCAGTTCGTCCACCATCAGGCAGAACAATTTGGTGCCGCTCTCGGTGACAATCAGCAGGCTCTCCCAGGGATGCTCGTTGCGGGGCTTCACGTGGAAGCGCTGGTGCAGCCGGATCACCGGAATCAGCCGGCTGCGCACCAGTGCCATCTCCTGGCGGCCGTGGATGGTCGAAATGGCTTGCTCGGCCGGCTTCAGCATCTCCCGCACCGCGAAAATCGGCACAATGTAGCGCTGGTCTCCCACCCCCACCACCAGGCCGTCGATGATGGCCAGCGTCAACGGCAGCTTCAGCAGGAAGGTGGTCCCTTCCCCCGGTTTCGAAATCACATCGATGCGCCCCCGCAGCTTCTGCACCTGCTTGCGCACCACATCCATCCCTACCCCGCGGCCGGAGACGTCGGTAATCTTATCGGCGGTCGAAAAACCGGGATGAAAGATGAGTGCGAAGGTCTCGCTCTCAGTCAGATCCGCGCCCGCCTCGATCAGATTTTTCTCGCGCGCCTTGCGCAGGATCTTCTCGCGCTGCAAGCCCCGCCCATCGTCCGATATCTGAATCACAATATGGCCGGCCTGATGCCCGGCCTTGAGCGTCACGTGCGCCTGCGCCGGTTTGCCGGCCGCGATGCGATCCGCCGGAGTTTCAATGCCGTGATCCACCGAGTTGCGTACCATGTGCATCAGCGGATCGGCCAATTCCTCCACGATGTTGCGGTCGAGCTCGGTCTCTTCGCCGCACAGTTCCAGTTCCACTTGCTTGCCCGCCTTGCGCGACAGGTCCCGTACCAGCCGCGAAGTCTTCTGAAACAACTGCCCCACCGGAATCATGCGCATGGACATGGCGGTGCGCTGAATATCGTCGGTGATGCGCGCCAATTGCGACAGATTCCGCGCCAGGCGCGGCTTCAGGCCGGACGACAGGTCGGGATCGTGGCTTACCAGCGATTGCGAAATCACCATCTCGCCCACCATGTCGACCAGATAATCGAGCTTGGCCGTCTCCACCTTGATGGAGCGCGCGCCCGTGGGCCGCGCTTCGGCAGGTTTCGCGGCTTCGGCGCTCTCGGCGCCCGCCAACTCAGCGGGCTGCTCGGGAACCGGCGCCGCTAGTTCCCGCGCCAGCTCCGCCAGGCCCGGCGTGGCCCCCGCGGGAGCTTCGGCCGCCACGGCCCGGGTCAGCGGCGTTCCCATCACCAGCCCGCGCAGCGCGTCCAGCAGCTCGCCCGCCTCCGGACTTGCGGGCGTCTGGCCGGTCCGCAGCATGGCCTCCAGTTCCGTCATCCAGACGTTCAGATAATCCTTGCCCTCGAGGATCCGGTCGATGATCGTGGACGTAATGCTGAGCTTGCCGTTCCTGGCCAGATCCAGGACCGTCTCCACTTCGTGCGCCAGGTCGCGCACCGCGTGCAGGTCCAGGAAGCCCGCCATCCCTTTAATGGTGTGAAACCCGCGGAAAATCGCATGAATCGCTTCCGCGTTGGCTGGTTCTTGATCCAGGGTCAGCAGCTGCAGCTCAATCGCCGTCAGGTGCTCGCGGGATTCCAGAATGAAATCGCCCAGCAGCTCCGGATCGCTGGCCAGGGGATTGGCCGAGCCGGTTTTCAGATCGGAATCAACGCCCACCGGGGAACGCTCCTTCCCGCGCGTTCACAACGGGACCGCTGGCCCCCCGGCTTTCCACACATGGGCTTCTCACAAATGCCTCAAGCCGGCGGCTTCCTGCGCCGACAAAATAATCCTGCAGGTGCGCTGCGTGGATGCCAGCTCCGGCAGGCCCAACTTCAAGCGCAACGTCCTGGTTTCCATCCTGGTTTCCTTGCACCGCTCTGGTTTCTTCGCTGCGCCTGGCCTGCCTAGGTGCGCAACAGGTGCGGCACCGGAAAGCCGGTACGCGTGGTTTTCTTGCCCGAATCGTCGTTGGGCGCGATACACACCTGCACGCACATCCGGTCTTCTTCGAGCGTGAAGGGAACCACGGTCCATTTTTGATTGCCCGAACTGCGCGTCTGGAAGTTGCGGCCGTAGATCACCGTGGGCGTGCTCAAACCCATCGCACCCAAGTGGACTTCCAGCGCCGTTTTTACATTGCCGATGATCATATTCGTCACCTCCGCCACCGCGTCCAAGACGTCGTCATCGATTGCGGTATAGGGCGCCATCAACAACGCCGATGCAATCTTGGCGGCGCAGCCAGCCGAGCAGGCCAGGCTCCCCGAGCCCACCCACGACCCCGCCAGCCCGATCAGCGATACCACCCCCGAGCTCGGTTCGACCTCTTCTTTTTCAACAAATACCTCACCCGGGGTCACCGCCACATTCAGCATGGTGGTGAACACTTCTTCGGTGGCCGAGCGGATGGCCTGTACCAATTCCTCCTGCGAAATGGTGGGCACGGCCTGGGCGTTGGTTGTCATCGTTGCCTCGGTTCTTCCAAATTGACGGGCCTAAATCAACCCGACCAGTTTTTCCTTGATCTGTTCGGCGGTGAACGGCTTACGGACATAGCCGGAGGCCCCGCGCTCCACCGCCTCCAGTACCTTGGCCTGGGTCCCCTCGGTGCTCACCATCAACACCGGTATGCTCTTCCAAACCTCTTCGGCGCGCATTTTGGTCAGGAACTCCAGACCGTCCATGTTGGGCATGTTGATGTCGGACAACACCAGCCCAATGGTCTGTTGGCGCAATTTTTCGAGCGCCTCCACCCCATCGCCGGCTTCATATACAGTGCCGATCGGAACCTCGGTCTGCCTTAATACCCGCTGCAGAATCTTGCGGATTGCAGCTGAATCGTCCACGATGAGAACGTCTAGCACGGATGCCCTGGCCTCCCTGCTTTCCTTATCGGATTCAGGCGTGGTTCTTTAGGCGAAAGTAGGAGTTGGCGCGGGCTGCTGAATCCCTAGCTGCTGGCCACGCCGGCCACAATGATGTCGATGGGGATGTCGCCTATTTTCGCTTCCAGCACCCAGTCGCTATCGCCCTGCTGGCTGAACCCGGGTGAATCCGACGCGGCTTTCCAAAAACTCAACACCGCCGGATGGGCGCTGTGCGACGCTTTCCGGCTCATGGCCAGCAGCGTGTCGAAATTAGGCGCCAGGTTCGGGTCGCGATCCTCGGCGGCCGGCGCCAGCAGCAGAAAATCGCGCTGCGGAGCCGCCCCCTGATGGGTGTCGTTCATCGGCATGATCCCGTAGCGCAGCGTATAGACGCCCGGCTGGATGGTCTGGCCGCGCCGGTCTAACCCGGTTCCGTCGAAACGAATCAAGCCCAGCAAAGTTCCCTGCGGAATATCCGGCAGCGTCACGTTTGGCGCAGCTTCGCCGCGCGCCGTCCGCGAAGGGCCGGATGGAATGCTGGCTCGCAGCCAGATCTCGCAATACGCCATGCCCTGCTTGCTGATGAGAAACCCGGTCTTCACCAAAGCCTGGGCAATCCCGGGTGCTATCTCGGGCGGGAGTGACCCGGCTCGGTCGGCTGTGTATTGCTGCCCCCACGCGCTGGCCGACAATAAGAACAACGGCCAGGCCCAGCCGCCGGCAGCGCGTGCTTGTCCCATGGCTTCATCGTAGCCCGTTCCGGCGCGCTCCTTGGCAGGCTCCTGCTTCGCCCCCGGCTTCGCGCTACCGGCATTGCGATTGATAAGATAGAGCTACTTTAATGCCGCGTACCGCAACGTGGGATGCTGCGGTCGCGTTTACTAGATAGTTGAAGGAGACGGGGATGCAACTGACGAATCGAATTTTGTGCGGACTGGCTGTGTCGGCCTGCCTGCTCATGGCTCAAGCGGATCCGCCGGGACGCGTGGCGCGCCTCAGTTATGTGTACGGAGCGGCTTCTTTCCGTCCGGGCGACGTGGACGACTGGGCGCCCATGGACTTCAATCGGCCGCTCACCACCGGTGACCACGTTTTCGTGGACGTGGGCGGAACGGTGGAACTGCAGATCGGAAGCGCCGCGCTGCGGATGAATTCCGAAGGCGCGCTGGAATTTCTGAACCTGGACGACTCCAACGTGCAACTCCGTCTCACCGGAGGCTCGCTGATCGTGCGCCTGCGTTCGCTTGGCGATCAGGACAGTTTCGAAGTGGACACGCCCAACCTGGCCTTCTCGCTGCTGCGCACCGGTGAATATCGAATTGAGGTGAAACCCGATTCTTCCACCACCCTGGTGACGGTGCGCGGGGGCGAGGGCGAGCTTACCGGCCCCAATCAAGCGTTCACTGTGCATGCCGGCGAGATGACGCAAGTGGTGGGCGCCGATCAGCCCACCTACCAGACGCTGGGCGCTCCGCCGCGCAATGATTTCGACACCTGGAGCGCCGGCCGCGACCAGCGTGACGACCAATCGCCCTCGGCCCGCTATGTCTCGCGGGAACTGGTGGGTTATCAGGACCTGGATCAATATGGAAGCTGGCGGAACACTCCCGATTATGGCGCTGTGTGGGTGCCCAATGGCACGCCCGCCGGATGGGCGCCTTATCACAATGGCCATTGGCTTTGGGTAGATCCCTGGGGCTGGACTTGGGTGGACGATGCGCCCTGGGGTTTCGCTCCGTTCCATTACGGCCGGTGGGCTTATGTGGGCAACAGCTGGGGCTGGGTGCCCGGTCCGGTGGCCGAACGTCCGGTGTACGCCCCGGCCTTGGTGGCCTGGGTGGGCGGAGGTGCCATCGGAGGCGGCGTAGCCTGGTTTGCCCTTGGGCCGCGCGAGGTTTATGTGCCTTCTTATCACACCAGCCCGGTTTACCTGAACCGCGTAAATATCAGCAATACGGTGATCGTGAACAACACCGTGAACATCAACGTGACGAATGTGCAGTACGTGAATCGTGAAAGGCCGGGGGCTGTGATGGCGGTGCAGCAGGCCGCGTTCGCCAGTGCCAGGCCGGTGCAATCGGCTGCCATTGTGGTTCGGCCTGAACAGTTACGCTCGGCGCAGATTGTGGCAGGCGCCGCGATTGCGCCCACCAGAGCCAGCGTGACCATGCTGGCCAAGCCGGGCGCGCGCATCGTGCAGCCGCCCACTTCCATGCAAGGCCGCCAGGTGATTGCGAGACGGACGCCTCCTCCGGCGCCGGTGCCCTTCGCCCAGAAGCAACAAGCGCTGGCTGCCAACGCCGGCCGGCCCCTGGATGTGAATCAGGTGCAGCAGATCAGGCAGAGCCAGCCGCCGCCCGCGCGGCAGGTGGTGCGCCAGGTGCAAGCTCGCACTCCCAGCGCGGCACCCCCTCCGGCCGCCGCGCCTCCCGCAGCCACGCCAGGCGGGCAAGGCAATCGGCCTCCCGGTCAAGTTCCTCCGCAACGAATCGCGCAGCCACCGGCGGCGCAAACGCCGGCACCGCAGACCGCGCGGCCATTGGGTGACCGGCCGCCGCAGGCTCAACCCGGGCGTCCGGTAATACCGGCCGAGAATCCACCGGCGCAAACGCCGGCACCGCAGACCGCGCGGCCATTGGGTGACCGGCCGCCGCAGGCTCAACCCGGGCGT
>DATHNM010000291.1:0-8089 GCA_035486095.1 Bryobacteraceae bacterium | reverse complement strand
CGGGCGGCGGTGGCGGTGGGCACGCTGCATCATTCGGCGGCGGCGGTGGTCACGGCGGCGGCGGACACCGGTAGATCTGCAGCGCGTTGACGGCTGTGGCTAGGGCGCTCGAAACGTCCTTCGCTATGGGCGCCAGCGGCGTGGCCAGCAGGCCAATCAGCAACGACAAACCTGGATTGATCTTAAGCAGATATCCGCCGGCTAACGCCAGCGCGATGGCTACCGCGGCGGCTAACGCCCGCGTCGAATTGCGATAAATCTGGTCGCTTCGCTGGTAGGCTTCATCCAGCAGCACCGTCACAATCAGGTCGAAACGCGCGTACACTTCCGATTCGGCCGGGTTCAGTGATGTTCCTGCTCCCAGGTGGCTGGCGATGGCTTTGAGGACGCCGCTATCCAGTCCGGTCAATTCGGCCAGCGCGGCCGCGTTCCCCGGGCGCATATTCAGCCTGATCAGGGATTTTGCGGTAGCCTTTTGGCTGCCCAGATCGGTCCCGTTTATCCAGTTCGATTCGAGCGTCGAGACAATCAATTTCTGGGACATGCCATTGGCTGGCTCCCGGGCATCGGTCAATTGCCGGACAGCGCTGCGGATGCCTTGAAAGCCGATATGGTTGACTCCGCCGAAGACCTTGGATGCGTCCACCAGGCCCGAGGCGGCGGTGCCCAATCCCCCGATCGCGGTGACGATCGGCACAAGATCCAGTGTCATTTTCTACACCAGAACTACACCTTGGAATCGAGGATCGGATCCCGCCTGCGGCTAGCGCGTTGAGCCTACTTCAGATTCTTCTCGAAGAAATCTGTTATCGTTTCGAGCAACTGCCGCCGAACGGGGCCGGTGACACCGTGGCTCTTGCCGGTATAAATCGCCATAGTAAAAAGCTTGCCGGCCTGTTCCAGAGCATCGGTTATTTGCACCGTGTTCTGAAACAACACGTTGTCGTCTTCGATGTTGTGAACGATCAGCAGCTTGGCCTTGAGGTTGGCGGCATAATCCACGGGCGAACTGGCGCGGTAGCCTTCCGGGTTTTCGGAAGGAAGCCCCAAATAGCGCTCGGTATAGATGGTGTCGTAATTCCGCCAGTTGGTCACCGGCGCACCGGCGATGCCGGCGCGAAAAACATCGGGCGCGTTGAGCAGCGAGTATAGCGTCATGAAGCCGCCGTAACTCCACCCGTAAATTCCCACCCGAGCGGGGTCCACGAAACCCTGCGCCAGAAGAAAGTGCACGCCCTCCAGCTGATCGGCCAGCTCGGTTTTTCCGAAGCGGCGATAGAGGGGCGCCTCGAAGGCATGTCCACGTCCCGCCGACCCTCTATTGTCGAGCCCCCACACCACAAAGCCGCGCGCCGCCAGCACCTGAGCGCGATCCCAATCCGGCCCCCGCCACTCGTTCACCACCGTCTGCTCGCCTGGACCTCCGTATACCATCACCACCGCCGGATACTTTTCGCCGGCATGGAAATTGGCGGGTTTGAAGAGGCGCCCATAGAGTAGCTTTCCATCCTGCGCCTTAAGCTGCATGATTTCCTGGGGCTGGAATGCGTACTCATCGGTGTTGGCTTTCGCCGCTCGAAAGACCGCCCATTTCTCCCCGCTCGCCGAATACAGATCGCTGCGCCGTGGGTCTTTCAAAGAAGAAAAAGTGTCCAGGTAGTATTCGGCCGTGGGACCCATGGAGATCTCGTGGGTGCCCGAATCCTGGCTGATGCGCGTCCGATCTTTTCCATTCAGTTTTACAGAATAAAGCTCTCGATCTAAAGGGCTTGCCTCCGTGGAAACAAAGTAAACCTTTTGATGAGCTTCATCGATTCCAGCCACCTCGGTGACTTCCCAGTTGCCTTCCGTCAGACGCTTGCGCTGCTGGCCTTCGAGCGAGTATAGATACAGGTGACGGAAGCCATCACGCTCGCTGCCCCACAGAAATTCGTCCTTCCCGACAAAGTGAAACAAGTTGTTTTGATTGATCCAATAAGGGTCGGCTTCTGCAAGTATCGAATGAGCCGCGCCGCCGGCGGCATCCGCCAGCATCAGGTCCAGGTGGTTCTGGATACGATTCATGCGTTGGATCACCAGCCGCGTGGAATCGGGCGTCCAGTTCACGCGTGGAATCAGAAATCCGCGAGGCTCCCCCAGATCCATCCACCGGGTGGCGCCGCCGGCGGCTGGAACCACGCCTACATGCACGTCGGCGTTGGGGGTTCCGGCCTGGGGATAGCGCTCCGGTTCGGCGATGGCGCGCAATCCGGTAAGGGCCGTCTGGGGATAGATGAACTCGTGGGCGATATCGAACTGCAGGTAGGCGATGTGTTTAGAATCGGGCGACCACCAGTAAGCCGTGCTCAGGTCCAGCTCTTCGGGATATACCCAATCCACTTCGCCATTCAGCAGCGTGGCGCTGCCGTCGTCGGTGAGCCGGGCGACCTGCAGGCTGGCGATGTCGAGGCTGTACAAATCATGGCCACGCCGGAACGCCACGCGCGTGCCATCGGGAGACAGTTTGGGGTCGCGCTCGGCTTCGGGCGTGGCGGTGAGCTGCTCCCACGTGCCGGCGTCCAGCGAATAGAAAAACAGATCGCCGCGCACGCTGAGCAGCAGCTGCCTGCCGGAATGAGACCACTCCAGGCTGTCTTCGCTCACGCGGCGGTTCTGCCAGTCGAAGCGGGCCGGCTCGGCAACCGGCACCGCGGCTTTTTCCAAGGCGCCCAGCGAGAGCAAGGTTTTCTCGGATTTTGCGGCAACGTCAAACAGGACGACGTCGGCGCCCTCAAAATAGGCGAAGCGCTTGCCGTCCGGCGCCCACACCACCTGCGGCCCTTCTCTTTCATGATGCTGTTGCATCACCGCGTCGATGGTCACGGGCTTCTTCTGCGCGCAGAGCGAAAGCGCGATGAGGAAGCACGCGAAAATCAAGCGGATCGGCATTAGTTGTGATTGTACCGAACAGGGCGGCTAAAACGCTCCCTTAAGGTTGCGGTTCCAAGGCGCGCGCGTCGGCCAGCGTGCGCCGCCGGTCCAGCGCCTTCAATTTGTAAACCGCCACCCGGCTGGACCCGTAAAGCTTCTCGAACGCGTCCGACTGCATGGCTTGCGTTAATCCGCTGGTTCCGCTGGCGTGCAGGTCGCGATAATAATCGTCAGGCGTCAGCAGCAAATATTCCAGCCGGTAATTACGCGCGAATTCCGCCATGGAACCCATCAGCCGGTTGATGCCGTCGTCATCGCGATGGTAGTAAAACTTGGGAGGAATTGGCAGGCTGCAGGCTTTGCGGCCGGTGTAAAGATAGAGCACCGGGTCCTGATAGGCGTATACATTCGCGTCTTGGGGCGCATTGCCGGCCAGCCATTCGTAGGCCGAGCGGCGCGCTTCGAAATCGGCGCGGTATGACGCGAACAGATCGGGCACGAAGTGCGACAGCCCGAAGGCGGTGCAAAAAATCCAAAACGCAGCCAGAGCGGCCAGCAGCGAGCCAAAGCCGGCCACCACGAAACGATCCGCCAAGGCCGGCTTCTTCCAGCCCAGCCGCAGGGCTTCGCAAATGTTGCGGACTTCGGTGGCCAGGCCCATCAACAACAGTGGATAGAGCGGAAAGACGAAGCGCTGATCGGGCGGGAAATGCCACACCAGCAGGATGGCCGACATCCCTAATGCAGCCAGCGGATATTGCAGCGCTCGCTTCCGCATAGTAAGGCGGACGCATCCGGCGATGGCCGCGATAGCGATCACGCGTTCCAGATGTTTGGAGCCATAAGGCAGGTCGAAGAGCAGCAGCTTCCCCGCCCCCAGAATGAAGCCATCCAGGTTGTACCAGATCACCAGCGGAAGATCATTGAGCGGCACATTGTAGATTTCGAACCCGACGTAATTGGTGTAATACAGGGTCACTAGATCCCAGGAATGCGTCAAGTGCCGGGCCGCCCACCATTGCCATCCGGCCACTGCGGGGAGCATCGCGGCCAGGAACAGGGCGGCTTTTTGGAATTGTTTGCGCAGCGCGAAGCATAACGGAACCGTCAGCAACAAAGGGGCGGCGATAGATTTAGCGAGATACGCGAGGGCGGCGCAAATGCCCGATGCCAAGGCCAGCCAGCGCGGCGCATCCGGCTGGGTGGCGCGTTCGGCCAGGATTACGCTAGCCAGCAGCAGCGCCGTAAACAATAGCTCCGGCATCAGAGAAAAACTAAACACCGCCGTCACCGGGCTCAACCCCGCCATCAGGATCAGCACGCAACGCTCGCGCAGGCTGAATCCGTATTCGCGCAGCAGGAACCACATGGCCGCCAGGAATACCGGCAGCAGCGACCATGCGAATAATGTCGCCAGCGGAAGATTCGCGGGAAATTGCGGATTAATTTTCCAGATTACGGCCAACAGCGCCGGATAAAGCGGCGGATACTTGGTTTGATATGGCTGGTCCGGCAGGCTTTGAATGCGATATCCATCGCCCATCGCCAAGCTTCGTCCGGAGACCCAGTAAATGCTGTCGTCGTGATAGAAGCCCAGATGCGGCATGCCGCGCAGCGTCCAGGCCAGGTATGCGGCGGGAGCCAGCGCGGCCAGGAACACACCGATAACCGTCAGCTTCCGCAGGGTCAGCATCCATCCCGAATCTATCAGTAGAAGCGCGCGGTACCAATCGGGGGTTCGCCTTAGAGTCATACGGTATTCTTGAGAGGATGAAATTGACTTTTTGGGGCGCGGCCAGAGTCGTCACCGGCTCCATGCATCAATTGACGATGGGCGACAAATGTTATCTGCTGGATTGCGGCGAATATCAAGGACGCAGAAAGGAAGCCGAGGAGCGTAATCGGAATTTTCCGTTTCCCTGCAAGGACGTGTCGGCGGTGATGTTGTCGCATGCCCATATCGATCACAGCGGCAACCTTCCCTTGCTGGTGAAGAACGGATTTCATGGCCCTATTTACACCAGCCCCGCCACGGCGGATCTGTGCCGCCCGATGCTGGAGGACTCGGCATCGCTGCAGGAACACAATGCCGCGTTTCTGAACAAGCGCGACCAGCGTCGCAGATCGCTCAATGTGCCCGGTCTTGCTATCGAAGAACCCGTGGAACCGCTGTATACCAAGAAGGATGCCGAGGCCACCTTTCCGCTCTTCCGCCCGGTTGCGATGCACACGCCAACCCAAGTGGGCCAAGGCATTGTCTACCAATCCTATGAAGCGGGGCATATCTTCGGATCCACCACCATGCGCTTGGAATTGGAGGAGGACGGGAAAAAGGTGCGGCTCGGCTTCACGGGAGATTTAGGCCGTCCGGGATTGCCCATCATTCGCGATCCTGAGCCCATGCCGCCAGTGGACTACCTGATCATCGAAAGCACCTATGGCAACCGGGTGCACGAACCCATTCAGTCCGTTGCGGCGAAGGTGGCCGAGATCGTCAAGCGCACTTACGCGCGCGGCGGCAAAATGATCGTTCCGGCTTTCGCCGTGGGTCGAACCCAGCAGCTGGTGCTAATCCTGCATGAATTGATCCAGGCCAATGCCATCCCGAAGTTCCCGATTTTTGTAGATAGCCCGCTGGCCGTGAACGTCACTGAGGTGTTCCGCAAACACCCCGAACTGTACGATGAAGAAGCCGGCAAGTTCCTGGCTAATCATGGCGATCCGTTCGGATTCCAACTGCTCACCTACGTGCGCGACGTGGACCAATCCAAGGCGCTGAACGATCTGCCGGGCCCGTTCATGGTCATCTCCGCTTCGGGCATGTGTGAAGGCGGCCGGGTATTGCATCACTTGCGAAACCACATCGGCGACCCGCGCAATACCGTTCTGCTCACTGGCTATCAGGCCGAGTACACGCTGGGACGCAAGATTCAAGAGCGGCGGGAAGAAGTGCCGATTTTTGGCGAGATGATGCCCTTGCGTGCCGAAGTGCAGCAGCTGGACGCGTTGAGCGGGCATGCGGACCTGGAGGAGCTGTTGACCTGGATGAAACCCCTAGCCGCCGGTTTGAAGAAAGTCTTCCTGGTGCATGGTGAGCCGGCACAACAGGCGGCATTCGCGACAGCGATCCGTGAGCGGTATGGGCTGGAGGTAGTAGCTCCAGAACGAGGGCAGAGTTTTGAATTGTCCTAGTACTAGATCGAAAGTACTATTTTGCTCTAAGGTTTTCTATTGTAGGTTTAAGGCGAATGACCGAGACGGATGCCGCTGCCCGAGATAGCAGCCAGCTAAGCCGACTTCTTTGGCAGTATTTCTACCTGCAAGTGCTGGATTTCTTGACCACTATTGCATTTTTGGTCAATGGAGTACGGGAAGGCAACCCTTTGGTTCGCCTGGCCTTGGGCGCCGGAACGAATCCCATTGCCAGCCTGCTGATGGTGAAGTTCCTGGCGATTCTGCTGGGATTTTATTGCTGGCGGGTGGGCAAAAGTCATTTGCTCTCGCGCATCAACCTGCTTTTCGCCGTTCTGGTGGCCTGGAATCTGGTGGCGCTGATCCTCAGCAGCGTCCGGTAAGCCACTACCCCTCAGCAATTTCCAACACTTATTGAATTGGCAACATTACCGTATTGCTGTCCACTCCGTTGATGGTGACCATCACCGCAGCGGAAGCACCGCTGGGCAAGCCGGCAGGCACTTCAAATTGAGTGGATACCACGCCGGTGAACCCCGGGGCGGCTGTTGACGTGGAGGCGGGCTTTGTTCCCCCCACGGACAAAACCACGGAATCCGAGACGGCCGGGAGCGGATTCAACGGGAAGAACCCATCCAGGACCTGCGTACGATAGGGGCCAAATCCTGTGCCGAGCATCGAGATGGTTTCGCCGGCCGCTGCAGGGCTGTTGGTGCTGACCAGGGAACCATCCGAATGGAATGCCATGGCGTAGGCCATTGATCCAATGGTTGAGGAGAACAGACCGGGGGCGTTGCGCGCGACAGTCAACGTTCCGGAAATCTCCGGTTGCCCCGTGTTCTGCACTTCGAGCGTATAGTTGCCGTCCGACAGGCTGGACGGAAGCTGGGCGTTTATCTGCTGCGGCGACACAAAAAGCAGCGGAAGTATCGTGCTGTTGATGGTCACCGTGGTGCCCGCTATGCTCTGGGCCAACGGATTCACAGGGCCAACCTCCACCACCGATGCCAGGCTCTGGCCAAAGATAGAAATAATGGATCCCGGCGCAACCGCGGCGCTGGGCGTTTGTCCCACTCCATTCAGGATGCCGGCGGGAGCAATATAGGGAACCGTAATCATCTGCGCCATTACGCTATTGGGCGCTGACATGGATACCACCCCGGATGGAATGCTTCCGCTAAGGTCTCCGCTCCAATGGCCAAACTTGAATCCTGGATTTGAAACGGCAGTCACGTTCACCTGGGTGCCTTGTTTGTAGAACATGTCGCTCGACGACGGCGAAAACTTAAAGGACGAACCGTTTCCCGGATTTGAGGCTGCGCTCAAGAGGTAAGAAGTGCTGTAGCTGGCCGTGGCCACGGTGTAGTCTTGGGTGACAGTAATCGTATGGCTGGACGCTCCCCCATCAGACCACGATCCAAAGTCCAGGCGAGCTCCTTGGCCCATGGGAAGCTGGGTCGGCGCGCTCACCGTGAAGGTTGCACCCATCGGACGGTCTACGTTGCACGGGGTCACGCAGTTGGAACCATCCACCTGCACGGTTAGACCAGAAGGAGAGCTATGAACCACTACCCGGCTCAATTCACTGAAGTTAGCTGTAAGGCGATATCCACTGGTTGCCATACTTTGGCTCACCGTCAAGGATTGTGATGCAGCCGCCTGGTTGGACCAGTTCTGGAAAGTGAAAACCCGTCCATTGGCGGCGGTTTGGGTGGCTGCCGCAGCAACCTGATGAGTTGATCCAACCCCCCAGATGAAGTCGTAGGAGGTGTAGCTCGATACGCCATCTACGGTGAGCTTTAATCCGGAAGGCGATGTAAGGAATGCCACTTGCGCCCCCTGCACATAGTCGGCGGTTAGGGTGGCTGGGACAGTGGCGTTGTTGTCCACCTGATACAGCGAGTTCTGCGGAAGATTATTGCTCCAGGAGTTAAAAACCCACCAGGTTCCAGTGCTGTCCCGTTGCGGCGTTACCCCGCTGATGAAA
>DATHNM010000290.1:0-25423 GCA_035486095.1 Bryobacteraceae bacterium | reverse complement strand
CCCTGAATCGTTAGCACCGGCGTGGCAGAGATCAGTGTTATACTCCGGAGCGTTTTCGAAATTAAGCCGGACCACGCACCAACCATTGGAGGATTCATGAAGGATTGCCGATTCAATTCGACGTCAGCCGTGCAAATGTGTGCTCTCACGCTGATACTTTTCGCACCCCTCGCCAGCCAGGCCCAAACGCCCCTGATTCAGGACGCCACGGTCAATTTGGCGAAGAGCTACATTGCGGTCGGCGGCTCGAATTTCAGCCCGACCGGCGTCGCACCCACGGTGACGGTTGGTGAAAGTTCCAGGAGCGTGTTTTCGTTTACCGACTCGCAGATTGTTGTGGAAGTGCCATCCACTTTGCCGGCGGCCACCTATCTGGTGACGGTGAGCAACAGCGTGCCGCACTCTGCATCTGCTTATGTGACGGTGGGAGCAGTGGGTCCACAAGGTCCGGTTGGCCCGCAAGGTCCGGCTGGTGCGAAAGGCGCCAAGGGACCGGCGGGTCCCCAGGGACCTGCGGGCACCGTTGCGTTGCCCTTCAACGGAAGCGGGTCCAGCACCACCGCGGCCCTCTTCAATGTCACGCAAACCTCGCCGGAAAAGGCCGCGATTGCCGGCAACGGCGCGGCTGCGGACTCCGACACCGGCACCGGTGGCAAAGGAACAAGTGGATTCGGTGGATCTTCCTTTGGAACCGACAACGGCACCAGCATGGGCGGATACGGCCTCTACGGGGTGGGCGGAACGGGGAATGCCAATGATAACGGCGGTCCGGGTGTTTATGCCACGGGAGGAACCTCCGGATCACCGCTGACTTTGGGAAATGCCGGCCCTGGCGTAATCGCCATCGGAGGCGCCGGTTCCATGGGGGGAGATGGCATCGAAGCCTACGGAGGCACGGTACCAGGCGGCGAGGGCGGAGGCAATGGCATCTATGCTCAAGGGGCTGGCGGAAACGATGCTGGTATTTTCGATGGCAACGTGGACGTGAGTGGCAGTCTTAGCAAATCCGGCGGGTCCTTCAAGATCGATCATCCGCTCGACCCAGCCAACAAATATCTCTATCACTCCTTCGTCGAGTCTTCCGACATGATGAACATCTACAACGGGAACGTCGTCACCGATGGCGGCGGCACGGCTATCGTCAGCATGCCAGCCTGGTTTGAAGCGCTCAACAGCGATTTCCGCTATCAGCTCACGGTGATCGGGCAGTTCGCCCAAGCCATCGTCGCGGCAAAAATGACCAATGGCAGCTTCACCATCAAGACCAGCAAGCCAGGCGTGGAAGTTTCCTGGCAAGTCACCGGCATCCGTCAGGACGCCTGGGCCAACGCACATCGCATCCAGGTGGAAGTAGACAAGGAACGCAAGGACCAGGGCCATTACATCCATCCGGAACTGTTCGCCCACGAAGGGGAACCGAGCATCGCGGCAATGCGCCATCCAAGGCCAGCCACGCCGGCGAAATAACGGTTACGCGGTCTTACTGCGCCGGCTCTATTCGCAGCACTGCGCCGTCATCTTCGTCAGTGAGCACGTAAAGATATCCGTCCGGACCCTGCCGGACCTCGCGAATCCTCTGCCTTAACTCGCCCAGCATCGATTCACGCCGAAGCTCCTCGGTACTCTCGTTGAACACGATGCGTTCCAGATGGCCGGTGCCGGGGATTTCGCCGCTTCGCATGGAACCAACAAAAACATTATTCTTCCACTTGGGAAAACGGTCGCCGGTATAGACGGTCATTCCAGCCACGGCGATGGAAGGTATCCACACCACCAGCGGAGACTCCATGCCTTCGCGCGTGGGATGTTCCGAAATGCGCGGGCCCGGATAATCGCGCCCGAAGCTGACCACCGGCCAGCCGTAGTTGCGGCCAGGGAGAATGATGTTAATCTCGTCGCCGCCATTGGGTCCGTTTTCGTTGTTCCACAAAGCGCCGGTCGCCGGATGAACGATGAGGCCCAATGAATTGCGATGCCCCAAGGTGTAGATCTCAGGCCTATATCCAGCGCGGCCCACGAAAGGATTATCCGGGGGCACGGTTCCATCGTCGCGCACGCGAAGAATTTTGCCTCGCAGGCTGTTTGGCTCCTGCGCCACCCACCCGACATTCCCGCCGGTAGCCATGTAGAGCATTCCGTCGCGCCCGAACGCGATGCGGCCGCTGAGCCCTCCGTTGCCCTCCCAGGCATCGCTAACCAAAATATCGCGCACTTCCGTGAGTACGCCGCCCTCCAGCCTTCCGCGAGCAACCGTGGGCGCGCCTTTATCGTTTTCAACCGGCTTGTCGTAGGTGAAGTAAAGCAGATGATTTTCGGCGAACTTGGGATGTAGAGCCAGATCCATCAAGCCGCCGTTCCCTTTGGTTCTCGGCTGCGGCACACCGCCAATCGGTTTGGGATCTAGCACCCCATTGCGAATCACTCGCAGACGGCCGGGACGCTCAGTTACCAGCGTGCTGCCGTCCGGAAGAAATACCAGGCTCCAGGGGTGCTCCAGCCCTTTGGTGACTACGGTGACCCGAATCTTATGTTGCTCCGCCGTATCCAGCACAAAGGGACCGGCGCCAAGAGGAGGCACGGTGACGCCGATGGGCGTCTGCTGTGCCGCAGCCGGGAAGAGCGCGATGAACAGCGTGGGCATCGTGAACCAAGCAGGTATTTTCTGCATTTCTGCATCAGTATAAACGAGATGAATCGGCAAAAAACTTTAAGGCCGCTTGCGCTCTTGGCTTTTGGGAGTAGGTGACTCAGCGTAGTGGCAACGCGAGCGGTTGGGTGTAGAATGTGGCTCGCCAGGCTGAAAACCCTGGCTTACATCACAGGAGGAAATTCCCAATGAAAAAGTATCCGACGCTGTTCGTGAATCTCACGCTGGCGCTCTCGCTCAGCGCCCTGACGCTGGCCGCGCAGTCATCGGCGGGCCAGGTACAGGGCTGTTTCGGCCTTCCCGGCTACGCGGCTCTTCAGAGCGCGATCGCTCAGGCCACCGCCGCCGAAACCAGCGGACTGAATAACCAGATGTGGGCCACCATCGTAAATCGCGACGGCGTGGTTTGCGCGGTTGCATTTTCGGGCACCAATCGCGGTGCGCAGTGGCCCGGAAGCCGCGCCATCTCGGCCCAGAAAGCGAACACGGCAAACTCGTTCAGCCTGGACGCTTCGTCCAATTCCAATGGATCGGGCCAACCGTCCGGCCTGGCGCTTTCCACCGCAAATCTGTATTCGGCCGTGCAACCCGGCGGCAGCCTGTTTGGTCTTCAGGAGAGCAATCCGGTGGATACGGCGGTCGCGTACGGCGGTCTCTCGTTGTTCTACGGTACGGCGAATGACCCCATGGTCGGCTTTAAAATTGGCGGCGTTAACGTGTTTGGAGGCGGACTGGCGCTCTACGCGCCGGGCAGAATTATTGTTGGTGGTGTGGGCGTAAGCGGCGACACCTCCTGCTCCGACCATGACATCGCCTGGCGCGTGCGCCACGCCTTGGGTCTGGATTACTTGTCGGGCGTAGGCGGCGTTTCGGGTGATCCCGCGCGGCCGGACAACATCATCTACGACATCACGGCCAATTCGAACGGTGGAACCGGCATCAGCAAAGGTGGATTCGGTCATCCCACTTGCATTAGCACGGGCGACCAGACCACGCTGCCCCCGGTTCATTAGGCGATCCTGGAAAATGGAACCAACGGAACCAGTCTCCGTTGGTTCCGTTCCTGTTAATGGCTTTGCGTGGCAGACTGGCCGATGATCTTCAGGAATTCTTCGTTGCTTCCAATGCGTCCATGGATGGGCACGTGCTGCGCCACATCCAGTTTCTGCTTCCGCATATTCTGATATAGGGTCCGCATCCCAGCCGTTGCAGTTGGTGCCGGCGCGCCTGGCGCGGGGGGCGAGTAAAGGTCCGCATTGATCAGGATCTTTTCCTTGGGCAGGTAAACCATCAGCATATCGGCGCTGTGGTTGCCTTGGGCGTAGGACTGATCTTCCAACTCGTAGGCCATATCCTGGACGTGAAAAATTTCCAGGATGCGCTCGCCATCGGTCACGGCATATCGGTCAGCGCCTCCGCCTGGGCCGCCCAACTGGCTGGCAACCGTCTCAATCGGAGCGGGGCGGCGGCTGATCATATACATCGGGCTGTAAAACGACATGCGGTCCGGCTGCAATTCGCGCGCCGCCGGATAGAACATGATGTCCAGATAATATTGCTTGTTGGATTCATGCGTGATCACGGTGGTGCCCTGCGAAAGATAAGTGCGCAGCCCGCCGGCGTGATCGAAATGATGATGGGTATTCACCACGTATTTGATTGGCTTATTGGGAATCAGACGATTTGCTTCCTCAATGACGGCCAGTGACCGGGCTTCGTTCTGCGGCGCCTCAACCATGGCGGCGAAATCTTTGAATTCCACCAGCACGCTGTTGTGCGTGCCCCCGCCCAGCAGCCAGAGGCCATCGGCGAGTTTTTGGCTCTCCACTTTGACGGGCGTCAGGGTCGCGGTGCGCACCGCGTCGGGAACCGGCATCGTGGTTACCGCCACGTTGGCCTGCACGTCGGTCACGTTGTACTCGTAGTAGTTGTGCGCCGGGTTCAACCTGGGATCGCCCTGGTGCACATGCAACAAGGTTGGGAACTGCAGGCCGCCAAAATTCTTGTACTTCGTGTAGCGCATCTCGTAATCCATGTCGCCATAAACGGGATTGGGAAACCATGTGTCCGTCAGTTCAACCAGATTTTGGTCGTTGATGGTGCCATTGACCCGGTACTTCCCGATGGTGAACGAGACAATCGTTACTTTGCGCCCGTTTTGCGAAAGGCCGGCATCGGACGCGCCCACGATGGGCAGTGTGATGGCCGTCGCGTCTGTGGCCGCAAGCGCAGCCTTGAGGAATCCGTGGGGCGTAATTGCCAGCTCAAGCTGACGCAGATCGGTATACGGGACGCCATCCAGATACAGGCTGGTGAGGGGCGTCGGTTTGTCCCCCTGCATGTCCCACGCGTAGTTGCCACTGAGAATGGAGGTGACGTGCTGCTCGGGCATGGGCGGCCTGCCAAGCAGCGGATACTTGCCTTGCCTGCGCGTGTAGTCCTCACGCGACCACTTGGCATCATAGTCGATGACACGCGTGTAGTCGGCAACCTCGTAGCGCGGCCAATCTTCGGCGAGCCCGTAGGTCTGGCCGATTCGCGAGGACCAGCCGCTTCCGGAAATTCGGATGGTCTTCAGATTGGCGCCCCCCATCGCCTGCAGGGAAGCTTCTAAAACAGAGCGGACATCCTTTACCGTCTGCGCCGATGCGATTCCTGCCATCAGGCCCAGAAAAGTCGAGAAAACAGCGGCCGTGCGCTTCATGTGGTTCTCCTATCGTTGCCGTTAGGTGATCATAACGCACGAACTTGCCGCCGGCGTTTCTCACGCTTTGGCTTAGTCCACTTCCTGTCCCTGCGCGGCTTGACCCTTCAACAGAAAAGTCCTCGGAAAGCGGCCTTCTCCGCAGAGTTTAAACGAACCGAAATCTTTATACCAGCGGCCGTCGGGAACTTCCGGAGAATGTTTCCGCCATTCCGCCAAGGCGAAGAGATCCTCCATAGTGATCCCGCGTTCTTTGGCCCGATCAAAAAGGTGTTGGAGAAGGTCCGCTGGCAGGTCTCGCCATTCTATTTTCGGCATCAGCCGCCGAAGGTCATCCGTGCGAGTTCCTCGCGCAGGCGGTCTGTTTCTTCCGGATTTGTAGATTTCTGAAAACGGTCGGCGAGATCAAGAAATGCTGAGCGACGCTGCTCGTAAGCGTCGATTGCATCCGCCAAAAGATCGATAATGGCGCGGTTTGCACTCACGTGCCGATTGGCCGCGATCGCATCTAGCTTCTCAGCCATTTGAGTTGGCAGAGAAATGCTGCGTCTGACTAACTGCGGGGCTGCGAGCGTGGGGTTCATCTACCACCAAGATACACCAAAGTTCACCATGATGCACCTCGAGCAAACACGTGCAAATCCGCTGGGCCGCTCCTGCTAAAGTGTGGCAATGTCCACCACCGACGCACGATACCCCATCGGTCCATTTCAATTCGGGCTTCCCCTTACCGCGCAGGATCGCGCGCTGTACCTCTCGCAGGTGGCGGAAGCGCCTGCGAAGCTGCGAGCGGCAGTCGCGAATCTGTCGGATGCCCAGCTCGATACGCCGTACCGCGCTGGTGGATGGACCGTTCGTCAAGTTGTGCACCATCTGCCCGATGCGCACCTCAACTGGTATGTCCGCGCCAAACTTGCGCTGACGGAAAACGAGCCTGCCATCCGCCCTTACGACGAAAATCTTTGGGCCGAGCTGCACGATGGCCGCGCCGGCGACATCGAACCATCGCTGCGGATCCTGGACGGTGTCCACGGTCGAATCGTATTGTTCTATGAATCGCTCGCGCCCCAGGATTGGAAACGCAAGTTTTTCCATCCCGACCGCGGCACCCTGACTATCGAAGATATTCTTCCCGCATTGGCGTGGCATTCGCGGCATCACACCGCGCATATAACGGAATCTCTCACGGCCGTGCTTCAGAAACCTTGAGTTCCAGCGTGGTGGTCTCGCCGGCTTTTACGTCCACTGAAGTTCCTTTATTGATCGCTGACGGGTCGTCGGACACGTAGTATCGTCCCGGATGCAGATTGCGGATTTCGAAATGTCCATCGGCGGTGCAGTGCGCGAAGCGGGAAAAACCCATGTTCCCACGTTGTATTGCGGGATCCTCTGGATTAATCGCAATGGTCGCATTGCCGCAGTTTTCCACGGTGCCGCGGATACTGCCTCCATCTGCCCTGTAGACGATTCTGAGCGGCTCCGAACCAGAACTGAATTCCGTTATCTGACCCAGGATTTCCCGATCGCCTAAGGTGATGGAAGCGGCGTAGTTTCCGGGGCGCGGAAGGAAGTTGACTTGATAGCGCCCCGGATAAACACCTTCGATCCGGCCGCTCTTGTCGATCATGCCCCCGGGGCTGGAACCACCCCACTCGGGCCCCAGGAACACGTTGCCCGTAATCTTCACCGGGGCATCCGAGGTTTCCAGCACAATTTCGACAGGCACACTAAAGGGCGCAGCCAGGCGAAGCTCCACATCGTCTGCATCGCGGCCGGTGATGGCAACGGCGGCGAAGGCTCGCAATTTCACGCTATCGTTTTGTTCGGCTGACAGACGCCAGTCGCCATCGTACACATCGGAAAACTCGAAGCTGCCGTCCGCTCCCGAAACGGCGCTGCGTTCCAGCGGCTGCAGCGTATCGTCTGCGCGAACCAGCTGAACAGTGATTTTGGGCGCCGGATCGCCATTTGGCTCGCGTATCTGTCCGTGAATACTGAAAGCATTCAGCGCGCGTAATCGGATGTCCTGGCCGGCCAGATCTACGCCCGGATGGATCACGATTTTCTGCGCTTCATTGGCTTGCGTCACGCCCGGAAACCAGGTCTTGGCCCAAGCGTAGTGTTGATCGCCCACCGGAGCTGGTGGGGCGAACTTCACGGGAGCGCGGGCGCTGAGAAAATAGTCGCCCGGCGCAAGCTCGAAAGAGAATCCGCCGTTCGCGCCGGTGGTGGAACTCTGGCCGTTGCCGTTGCCTTGGAACAGCCAGACGTCGGCTCCGGCAAGGGGGTGGTTATCGGCATCCAACACGCGCCCCGACATGCGGCCCCGGGGAATCAAGGAAAGTTTCAACTCAACAGGATCCAGCCCGGCGACTACGTGAAAGGGCCGCAACGCTGCTTCGTCCCGAACCGTCTGAAATCCGCTCTTGAGCGCGAAAGCGGTGTAGGAGCCGTCGGCTACACCTTCGACGCGGAAGGCGCCCTGCGCATCGGAAACAGCCTGGTATGGGGTCTTGCCTGCGTTCTCAATCTGAACCGAAGCTCCGCCGACGGGCGCGCCGCTGACGGAATCAACCACCGTGCCTTCCACTACTTGTGCGGAAGCGAACGGGCCAAACAGTGCGGAACCCAGCAACCACAGCGCGCCCAGCACCTTCATTCCAAGATTGCAGCGCGCTTTTTCGGCGGCGTCAACCTGCAGGCGTCAACGTACTCCTTAGCCGCCGAAACGAAAGTACCAACAAAAGAAGGTACACGCGTCCCATAGACGCTTATCTGCGTATGCTTTTTAATCTAGACATGAGCCGATGCATTGAATGCAACAGCATCATCACCAGGACGGATGCGGAGTGCTACATCTGCGGGCAGGTCGTGCCTGGAGCCAAGAAGCGTTCATGGATTCCAAGAAAAGAACCGAAGGCTGCCGCGCCCGTCACGCCGTTGAGCAACCTGTTGTTTATCGCATCGCTGGTACTGACGCTGGTCTCATTTCTTTCCAGCCAGAAGATGTCGGTTTCACTGAGCGCCACGTTGTCCGGCATTTTGTTTCTGGCGCGCTTCTTCAGCGATCGCATGGCGGCCCGGCAACAGCTAGCGCTGCGCCCAGTAACGGTCACGCGCCTGCACTACTAGATCCTTGCGCTTCACCGTCAATTGCAAATTGCGGAATTCGGAAATGCGCACCGGCTGATCGGACACAAATCCCAGGTTATATTGACTGCGCAGTTCGTTTTCGATAATTCCATAGATCTGGCCGATACTTAGCTTTTTCGAAACCTCGAAATAGCCGCCGCCGGTTTCCCGCGCCAGCCGCTGCATGGCGGTTTTCCCTCCACCGTCGCCGTAACCCCCATAAAAGGTGGCATCCGAAAAGAGGATCGAATAAATGATGGTGTCGGCGCGCAGCGCGGCTTCGATGGCTGAGGCCAGCGTTTCATCGCTGCCATTGTCTCCACCATCGGACAGGATAATCATAGCCTTGCGATTGCGCTGCGCAGTCATGATTTCCCGCGAGGCCTTCACCACGGCATCGAAAAGCAGCGTCCCGCCCCCGCGCTGCGCCTGGAGTTCGCCCTTGCTGGGCGTATCCACGTAGGGCAGCGATTGTTCCAGATCGCGGCGCGATGATGTGGGAGCCTGCCGCGTCATCACCGCCACGTCGAACTGCGTGACGAAGACTTTGTCCTTGCCCTCTCGCAGCACCTGATCCACGAACTGAAAGCTGGCGCTGCGCTCGCTCTCGAGCACCCGTGCCTGGCTCATGCTGGTGTCCACCATCAGTCCGATGGTCAGCGGCAGGTCCGATTCACGCGAAAAATACCGGATATCCTCGGGCCGCTTGTTCTCGGTCAGGGCGAAGTCGTCCTTAGTCAGGTCATTAATAATCTGGCCCGATTTGGTTCGTACCGTGGCCAGAATATTGACCACCTTCACGTCGGTGGAAAAGGTGGGTTCGTCCTGATTGGGGGTCTGAGCGGAAACCAGTGGCAAGAGAATGAACAAGATGGCAAACTTGCGCCCTGAAAACAACATCTATTCCGGATTATCTCAGGTTTGATTTGCCGCCAGCGTTTTCAGATCGGTAGTACTTTGAGCCGCCAGGTACCTCAGTAGAGCCAACCCGGCCAAGTACAGGCGTTCTATCGACGCTTTCTAGGGCCATCGCCTTAAATGAGGGCATGGGCAGATGCGTATATTGTCACGGCGTGGTCACCAGGGAAGAAGACTACTGTTATATTTGCGGGGATAGCGTCCCGAAACAGAAAGACAAGGCAGTGCAGCGGCGACCAGTGTCGGCGTGGACCAACACGGTGTTCCTGGCTTCGCTGGCCTTCACGGCTTACTGCTTCCTGGCGGCGCATAAGCTTTCGCTGCAGATGACGCTGGCCATTTCCGCCACCCTGTTGCTGGTGAGAATCGTGGCTGAAAAGTTCGCCAACCGAACCTCGACTTACCGGTAGCTCCCGCCCGACGCGTTACAATGCGTGTTCCGTCGTCTCCAGGTTCGTTGGCGGAGGCAGGAGTCCGCGATGATCACACGTTTCCGCGCCGAACAGGTCGGCAGTCTGCTGCGTCCGCCGGAGTTATTGGCGGCCCGAACCGCGCATGCCGCGGGACAAATACCATTGGATGAGTTGCGTCAGAAGGAAGACCAGGCGATTTTGGCGGCGCTCGAGAAGCAGCGGGCCATCGGGCTGGACGTGCTTTCGGATGGCGAGTTGCGCCGCGGTTCCTGGCTCACCGACATGGCGGATGCCGTGGAGGGATTCGTTCCCGAGAAAGTCACGCTGGAATGGAAGGGTCCCGGCGGTGGCGCAGAGGGCAGCACTGCCCAGGCTGCCGGCGCAAAGCTCCGCAAGGTGCGTAAGCTCACCGGGCATGAGCTGCCGTTATTAAAGCAGGCGGCCAAAGCTCCGTTCAAGATCACCTTGCCCGCGCCATCCAACTTTGTGGTGGCCAGCTACAAGCCGGGCGTTACGGATGCGTTTTATCCCACGCATGCCGACCTGTTGCGGGACCTGGTGGACATCGTGCGCGATGAAGTGCGCTGGCTGGTCTCGGAAGGTACGCGCTACATCCAGTTCGACGCGCCGTATTATTCGCATTATCTGGATCCCAAACAGCGCGAGCGTATGCAGGCGGCCGGATTCGATCCCGATCGGGAACTGGAGCGCGCCATCGCCGGCGACAAAGCCGCGCTGCAGGAGGTTCCGCGGGGCAAGGTCAGCGTGGCTTTGCACATTTGCCGCGGGAACAGCCGCAGCCGCTGGTACACCGAAGGCGGCTACGACGCCATCGCGGAGAAGCTCTTCGGATTGCTGGATGTGGATGCGTTCCTGTTGGAGTACGATACCGGCCGCTCGGGTGGCTTTGAGCCGCTACGTCTGGTGCCGCGCAACAAGGCGGTGGTGCTGGGTCTGGTCACCACCAAGGAAGCGAAGCTGGAATCCCAGGACGAGTTGCGGCGGCGCATCGATGAAGCTGCGCGCTATATTCCGCTGGAGAATCTGGCATTAAGCCCGCAATGCGGCTTTGCATCAGTGGCGGCGGGAAATTTGTTATCTATCGACGATCAATGGCGCAAGCTGGAACTGGTAGTGGACACGGCCCGCAAGGTCTGGGGCAGCCGCTAGTACCTGCCTAAGCCGCCGGGTTTTGCATTCCATGCAACAGTTGGCCGTCCCCGGGAGTCACACTGCGGGAGGGCAATTAAAATGCTCGCAACCTTTGTACCGAGGATGTCGATTGTAAAAACTGTATTGGTTTGCGCGCTCACCGGAGCGGGCTGGATGCTGCAGGCGGCCGATTACGACCACGCCCGTGACCTGGTGGCGCGGGTTCAAAGCGATCTCCAGAGAGCGGCGGATTTTACGCGTACCAATGGAAAAGAGCGGTCGCGTTATGAAAACGTGCAGCACCATCTCTCGGATTTCGACCGCGAACTGCGGCGCGATCACTTCGATAAAGGCAAGCTCGATGACACCATCGATAATTTGAAGGACGTGGTGAAAAACAATACGCTCGAATCGCACGACCGGGACGCCCTGGCGTCCGATCTCAGCGATTTGAGGACGCTGCGGGATATTCGCTAGCCGCCAGGCAACAATTTGGTAGCACAGCCGGGTGACATTCCCGAATTCCGCCGAATTGTCGTCTGCACGGTTGTCCTGGCATGGACGCTGTGGGGACAGCCGCAGTGGCCAGACGTGGCCAATCCTGCACACTCGGCGCGATGACATGGCGGAAATGCATTCCGAGATGTATTGCGAGACGTACCGCCTGGTGGCCGCGTATCTGGCGTACTGGATGTGACTCTCGATGCACCCGCCGAGAGCCCCAAATAGCTACTTAACTTCAGCGGGCGTGGATGTCGCGGGACCCATCCCGACGATCTCGAGTGTCACCTCTTCATCCTTGGCGCCGTCGTAGTGGATCTGCTTGCCATAGTGCGTGACGAAACTTCCGGCTGGGATGGGAGTGGTGCTATCCGGATCGTATTTGGAGCCGGTGCCAACGTACCAGGTGCCCGAGATCACGGTGATGAACCGATCGTTAGGATGGAAGTGGGGATGGCTCATGTGGTGCGGAGTCCACTTGGTCAGAACGATATAGAGGCCGGGCTTGGCGGGATCGCCCACCAGCACCGCTTGTTTGGCTCCTCCGGGATTTTCAGTCCAATGGATCTTGTCGGGCAATTGGTAGGCCAGCACCTTCGGGTCGGGCGATGCGGCGTTTACCGAAACAAGGCCGAACAACAAGCCGGCGGTGGCGAGCAGGCGATAGTTGAGCATGCAATTCTCCTCCGCTCATCTTATCGCTGTTGTCAATATCAAATGATTTGATAGTATGGCCGCATGTCATCCCCCGAGGTTCGTCGCCTGCGATCCGTAGCGCCTACAGGCGAATTCAATTTAAGCCGGCTGGAGCGCGTAATTTATGGGCCGGGCAAAATCAAAGCGTTGCACGACGAGATGGAGCGGCGCGGGCTGAAGCGCGCCGTAGTGGTAACCACCGACGTAGTGGCGGCGCTTCCGATCATCCATGACGTCACCGGTGCTTTGGGCTCGCATTGTGCCGCCGTGTTCGCAGGAATTGTCCAGCATGTGCCGCGCGGCACTGTGAACGATCTGCAAAAAGAGATCGAGCGCGTGGATGCGGACTGCTTGGTCAGTCTGGGAGGCGGCAGCCCCATCGATTCGGCCAAGGTGGCGATGTATGGCTTGCTGGATACGCGCGAGTTGATACACATCGCGGTGCCCACCACGCTCTCGGCCGCGGAATACACGCACGCCGGCGGTGTGACGGACGAAAGCACGCGCGTGAAAAGCGGCGTATACGACATGCGGGTACTGCCGCGCACCGTGATTAACGATCCCCTGTTGACGCTGGCAACGCCAGACTGGCTGTGGGTTTCCACGGGGATTCGCGCGCTGGATCATGCCATCGAATGTGCCTATGCCATCCGGCATCAGCCCATCAGCGACGCGCTGGCGGCGAAATCGATCGCGCTTTTTGTGGAACATTTAAAAGCCTCTATCACTACCGCCGGGGACGAGCAGTTGGCCCATCGCGGGCATTGCCAGTTCGCTTCCTGGTACTCGATTTACGGCGCGATGAACACGCGCTTCGGGCTTTCGCACTTGCTGGGCCATCAGATTGGCCCGCGCTGGAACGTGCCGCACGGCATCACTTCCTGCATCACGCTGCCGCACGCCATGCGGTTCATGGCGGAACTGGCTGCAGACCGCTTTGGGCCCGTGGCGGAAGGCTACCGAATAGCGTTCGATCCATCTAATCCCAAGCCGGCGGCGCTGGCCTGCGCCGACCGCACGGCGGAATTCATCGCGCAGTTCGACGTGCCCAAGAGATTGCGGGATGCGGGCGTGCCGCGCGAAGAGATCAAGGATATCGTTGAGCCGATCACGCATGAGCTGGAGCATATGGGCGTGGTGGACCGGCCTATGACGCAGGCAGAAGTGCTCGCACTGCTGGAAGCCTGTTACTAGACGCACATTGGAGTGGTGTTGTCTTCTTCTAACCAGCGCATCGCGGTCAGCGCCGGCGCGCTCGTCTTTGCGATTGCGGCCTCGAAACTATTCGTACATCTGTACGCGGGCCAGCGCTACGGCTACTTCGTCGACGAACTGTATTATCTGGCCTGCAGCCGCCACCTGGATTGGGGATATGTTGACCAGCCTCCGCTGATCGCCCTGGTCACCTGGATGTGGCGCTCGGTTCTGGGCCAGTCACTGGCATCCATTCGTTTATTGGCGGCGCTGGCGGGAGTGGCGGAGGTGCTACTCACCGCCTGGCTGGCGCGCGAACTCGGAGGGGGGCGTTTCGCCCAGGCGTTGGCGGCCCTTACGACTCTGGTTGCGCCCGCGCTGCTGGGCGCCGACGGGCTGATGACCATGAACGCCTTCGAGCCCCTGTTCTGGATCGGCTGCGCGTATCTGCTGCTGCGCTTGATCAACACAGGAAACACAAAGCTATGGATCTGGTTTGGTGTCCTGGCGGGATTCGGGTTGGAGAATAAGTACTCCATGCTGATCTTCGGCGCCGGGCTGGTGCTGGGATTGCTGCTGACGCCGGAAAGGCGGCTGCTGGCCAACCGCTGGGTTTGGGTGGGCGGCGCCATCGCCTTTCTGATCTTCCTGCCAAATCTGATCTGGAATGTCCAGCATCACTTTCCGTTCCTGGAACTGCAGGCCAATATTCGCGCGAACAGGCGCGACGTTCCGCTGGGCCCCGGGGCTTTCTTCCAGCAGGAAATCCTGCTCATGAATCCTCTGGCGCTACCGGTCTGGCTGGGTGGATTGTGGTTCTTCTTTGGCTCGCCAGCCGGCAGGCGTTATCGCGCTATTGGCTGGGCCTGGGTTTTCGCGGCATTGGCCATTGTCACATTGAGTCCGCGGGTCTACTACTTGTTTCCTGCTTTCCCCGTGCTGTTCGCGGGAGGCGGCGTGCTGTGGGAACAGTGGCTGCAGCGGCCGAGGCTGGCATGGGTGAAATTCGCTTACCCCGCCTTGATGATTGTCGCCGGAGCACTGCTGGCGCCGCTGGCCATACCGGTGCTTGCGCCCGAAACGTACATTCGATACACCAAGGCCATCGGCCTGGAACAGCCCCGAATCGAGATGCACGAACTGGGGCCGCTGCCGCAGATTTTTGCGGATCAGTTCGGCTGGGAAGAAATGACGGCGGCGGTGGCGCGGGTCTATAACAACTTGCCGCCCGAGGTTCGCGCGCACACGGCGATTTTCGCGCAGACGTACGGGCAGGCCGGAGCCATTGATCTGTTCGGTCCCAAATACGGTTTGCCGCCGGCCATCAGCGGGCATCAAAGTTATTTTCTGTGGGGACCTCGAGGCTACACCGGAGACAGCATGATCGTGCTGGACGATAGGCCGGAAAATCTGAACCGGCTATTTACAAGCGTTGCAAAAGTGGCGCACGTCTATCATCCCTACTCCATGCCATACCAGCACTTCGACGTTTATTACTGCCAGGGAATGCGCCTGCCGCTGGCCCAGTTATGGCCGCGAGCCAAGCGCTGGAATTAAATCAGCGCTGCTCCGATACGGATTTTTCCGCCAGATCGCCCAGGATGGGTAGCTTATACACTTCATCCTGCGACGTCTTGATGATCATGAAGATCCAGGCTCCGAAGATCGCCGCTTTCAGCAGCCCGGGGAAAAGCTGGTGCAGGGGAGGGCCCCAGAAGGCGACGCCAAAAATGGGGCCCAGGAACCAATCGACAATCAGCCAGGCGACGAACAAATAGAGGCCCTGGAAAGCATGGAAGCGGACGCGGCTATCGGCTCGGAAGCGCGCCGAAGCCAGCACCACGATGGAGACGATCCAGCCCATAATCGGGATGTAGCAGAGCAGGGAAGCGGTGCGCGGGCTGATGCCGTGCATGTAGTCGACGTGGGGCGTTGAAGCAGCGGAGGGCTGATGGGCGCCGCACACGCCACAATAGGCGTCGTGGCCCCCCACCGACTTTCCGCATTGGCAACAGTAAGGCATCGTTCCTAATCACTATTACGTTACGCTTTCACGGCATGTTCCGGCAATATGACAGCTCTGTGATACGATGCGACAAATGCGAACCCCCAACCCGCGCTGGGCCGTCCTGGCGATTCTGCTGTCTGCGCTCGGGGCGCCGATGGCCCTGGCCAGGCCGCTGGAGATTTATTTCGTGGATGTGGAGGGCGGCCAGTCCACGCTGATCGTCAGTCCATCCGGGCAAACGCTGCTGATCGACACCGGCTGGCGGGGATTTGAGGGGCGCGATGCGGACCGGATCGTCCAGGCCGCCAAAGCGGCCAAGATGAAGCAGATCGATTATCTGGTCATCACCCACTACCATCGCGACCATGTGGGTGGCGTGCCGCAGCTGGCCGAACAGATGAAGATCCTGAATTTCCTGGATCACGGGCCGAACGTGGAAGACTCGAAAGTGACCAAGGAAGATTACAGCGACTACGTGAAGGTGATCCAGCGCGGCGAGCATACGGTTTTGAAACCGGGCGATACTGTGCCCATCAAAGGTCTTTCGGTGAAGGTGCTGACCGCGTCGGGCGAGCACATACAAATGCCTCTGGAGGGCGGGGGCCAGCCGAATTCCTACTGCGCCACCACCCCCAAGCGCGAGAACGACCCCAGCGAGAATGCGCGCTCGGTGGGCGTGCTGGTGACGCTCGATAAATTTCGCTTCCTCGACATGGGCGATCTCACCTGGAATAAAGAGCTGGAACTGATGTGCCCCAACAATCCGATCGGTACGGTGGATGTTCTGTTGACATCGCATCACGGATTGAACCAATCCAATTCCCCGGCGCTGGTGGACGCGGTTCATCCGCGCGTCGCGATCATGAATAATGGCGCGAAAAAGGGAGGCAGTCCGGAAGCCTGGCAGACCGTAAAGGATTCACCTGGTTTGGAAGACCTATGGCAACTGCATTACGCCGTGGAAGGCGGCAAGGATCACAATGTGGCGGATTCCTTCATCGCGAATGTCGCGGATCAGGATATGGGGCAGTACATCAAACTGACGGCCGAAGGGAACGGATCGTTCAGCGTTTGGAACCAGCGGAACAAATTCACGAAAACGTACAAGGCGAACGGGAAGTAGCCGGCCGCGCTCATAATCCGAAGGCAGCGGGATACTTGACAGTGCCGTGGATGCCGTCGAGCGCGCCGTCTGCAAGTTCCAGCGCCATGAATGCTTCGGGGGGAAACGGACTAGCCAGATACCGCGCCTTCTCGGCAGTGAATCCGAAACGAGGGTAGTAGTTTTTGTGCCCCAACACGATGACGATACGTTCACCCCGCTTCAGAAGTTCAGCCAGGCCGCGGCGGACTAGTTGGCTGCCAACTTTACGGCCTTGATGCTCCGGCAGCACGGCCATGGGCGCCAGTGAAACCGCTGCCAGGGAGACCTGCCGGGTTTCGACGATCATTCTGCTGAATAGAATGTGGCCGACGATTTGGCCGTTGACCTCGGCAACCAGCGAGAGCAAAACGGCTCCCTCTTCTCGCAGCCCGTCGATCAGGTCTGCCTCGTCGCTCCGTCCAAAAGCAGCCTCGTTCACATGCCTGACTAGCTGTTGGTCTCCGGGCTGTTCCTCTCTGATAAGGTGAGGCATGTTCTGAGTTTTCCAATTCGCAAACCCGATTTGCAAACCGCTAAGCGCCAGGCATCCAGGCGCGATTTCTCGCAACGCTTTGGATAGCCCCAACGTCACTCCCTTGACCGATTCTCGCTTAGGGCCTAGAATGATAGCAGATCCGAATCTCGTCTGGCGGTGAATTGTATGAAACTAAAGCACTTTTCTGGTTTTTCGGGCATTGCTGCGATGGGTTTCGCAGGCGCCTACCTGCTGGCCGCACCACAGGCGGCGCAACAGTCCGGGCAACCGGCCGCTCAGACCGACGCCGCTCCGGCCGCCTCATCACGCGATACCGTGGCGAAGCCAATGAGCGCCAAGCAGAAAAAGAAGCAGGAAGACAAACTTCGCAAAGAGCTGGAGACGCCCTACCGAAAATGGCTGAATGAGGACGTCGCATATATCATCACCGACGAGGAGCGCAAGGCATTCAAGAGACTGAGCACCGACGACGAGCGTGAAAGTTTCATCGAAGATTTCTGGCTGCGGCGCGATCCCACACCCGACACCGAAGAGAACGAATATAAAGAAGAGCACTATCGCCGCATCGCGTACGCCAATGAGCGCTTCGCATCCGGCATTCCGGGCTGGAAGTCGGATCGCGGGCGTATGTACATCATGTATGGCCCACCCGATGAAATCGATGACCATTCCTCGGGCGGCACCTACGACCGGCCTATCGAAGAAGGCGGCGGAACCACCTCGACGTTTCCGTTCGTGGATTGGACCTATCGCTATATCGAAGGAGTAGGCAGCAACATCAAGATCGAGTTCGTGGACACCACCATGAGCGGCGAGTTCCGCATGACCATGGATCCGTCGGAGAAGGACGCGCTGACGTATGTTCCCGGCGCCGGCCTGACCCTGATGGAACAGATGGGGCTGGCGGATCAATCGCAGCGCTTCACCCGGACAGACGGTACAACTTTGGGTGTGGGCAATCAGCCGCTGCCGGAAAGCATGAACGAGTTCACGCGCTTGTCGCAGTTCGCGAACCTGCAAAAGGCCCCGCAAGTGAAGTTCAAGGACCTGCAAGCGGTGGTTAGTTCCAGCATCCGGTACAACAACCTGCCGTTCAAGGCGCGGGCGGATTACATACGCATCACCGGTTCCACCATTCTGACCACCGTGACCATTGAGTTCCAGCGTCGCGACCTGCAATTCCAGCAGAAAGACAATATCTCCAAAGCCACCGTCAACATTTTTGGACGCATCACTTCCATCACCGGGCGCGTGGTGAACACGTTTGAAGATCCGGTGACCATTGAGGTCCCGGCGGACATGCTGCAGAAGGCGTTGGATGGCGCGTCCATCTATCAGAAAGAGATCCCGCTGGCGCCCGGCATGTACCGGCTCAACATCGTCTGCAAGGACATCGTCGGCGGAAACCTGACAACCTATCCGATGGCGCTGAATGTTCCTCATTTTGACGATGAGAAACTGGCGTCCAGCAGCCTGATCCTGGCGGACCTGATTGAAAAGGTTCCCACCACCAGCATTGGGACCGGCCAGTTCGTTATCGGCGATACGAAAGTCCGGCCGCGCCTGACCGACACGTTCGAGCGCGCCGAGAAACTGGGAATCTACACCCAGTTCTACAACTTCGCGCCCGATGAGAAGACCAATAAGCCGAATGGATCCATCGAATACAACATCACCAAGAGCGGCGCTAAAGATCCGGTTTTACACTACAGTGAGGAAGTGAACACAATCCCGGGCGCGTCCTCCCAGCAGGTGACTGTGGAGAAGCTTTTGCCCCTGCAATCCCTGGAGCCGGGCCAATACACCTTGAAGATGACGGTGACCGACAAGAACAATAACCAGGTGCTAACCCCCAGCGCCAATTTTACGGTAAAGTAAGTCTTAGGTAGACGGAGTAGTATGCCGTCCCCTAAAGCCTGTACGGAATGATGACGGGTCAGCCTAAATTCGCTGCCAGCGTGATTGCCGCGCTGATCTTGTCAGCGCCCGTGGCATTGCCGGCAACCGACGTCCCCATCGCCGGTAGCATCGCCGGTGTGGTGCGAAACTCCAGCGGCGTGCCGCAGATGGGCGCCACCGTCTTACTCTTTAATCGCTCCGAAAAGCTGATGGCGCGGGTCATCAGCAACGAACGCGGCTTGTTCGGTTTCGCCCTGCTCACTCCAGACCTTTATTCGGTGCGCGTGTCGCTGGCCAGTTTTGTGCCTGCCCTGAAGCAAAAAATCGCGGTGCAGCCGGGCATGCAGAGCTTGCTGTATGTGGACATGACCAGCGTCTTAAGCTCCATCGAGTTGGTGTATGCCAAACCTGGCGAAGGCGCTCTGATGAGCGACGACTGGAAGTGGGTGCTGAAGGAATCCGCCTCCACGCGGCCGGTTATGAGAATGCTGCCCGACGATATCGGCGTGAATCCGAATCCGTCCGGGCAGAGCCAGTCGGTGCCGGGCAGCGCTTTTTCGGACACCAAAGGCGTGTTGAACCTTTCGGCGGGAGATCCGGGATCGCTCGGTTCCATGTCTTCGCAAGTGGATTTGGGCACGGCGTTCGCGGTGGCAACTTCGCTGTACGGCCATAACGAGCTGCAGTTGAGCGGCAACGTCGGTTATAACGCGCATGCAGGTTTGCCCACGGCCGGCTTCCGCACCAGTTTCAGCCGGGATGGGATGGGTCCGGAAATCGCGGTGACGGTGCAGCAGATTTATCTGCCGGCACGCGGTGGCCTGGCCAGCGCGTCCGGACAGCCGGACGGGGCGCCGGCCTTGCGAACGATGTCGGTATCGGTGCATGACAGCCTGGCGATCACCGAAAGTCTGCGTCTGGATTATGGCGGATCCTTCGATTCGGTGAGCTACATGGATCACGTGAACTCGCTGAACAAGTTCGCCCGTTTGACGTACGATCTGGGTGCGGCGGGGAAGGTGAAGGTGGCTTTAAGCTCGGGCGCGCCTCCGGCCGAACTAGCCATGGAACCCCGCGACGCCGAAGGCCGTGTTCCGGGAGACTCGGAGGCATTAGCGCAGGATCTGGCGGCATTGTCGGTGCTGCCGCGTCTGTCGCTTTTGGACGGGCATGCGGCCATCCAGCGCTCGCAGGATGCCGAGATCGGCTATGAGAAGAAGATTCGTACCACCACCTTTAACGTGAGCGGATATCACGAAAAGGTGAACAACGCGGCCATGACCGTGGTTGCGCCCGATGGAGCCTTTGCTCCCGGCGATCTGCTGCCGGATATTTCATCCCAGAACAGCGTTTTCGACGCTGGCAGTTATCATCGGTCCGGTTTTGCGGCATCGGTCTCGCAGGCCCTGGGCGATCGGGTGCAAATTGGTTCTTCGTTTGGAAGCGGCGGAGCCTTGGCTCCCGCTGGGGACGATCTGGCGGCCGCAACGGCGGACGGGTTGCGTTCGCGCTTGCAGGTGACGCAGCGTTTCTGGGTTTCGGCCAGAGCTTCGGCCAAGATTCCCTTCACCGGCACCATCATCACCGGAAGTTATCAGTGGATGGATTACAACAACACGATCATGCCGGATCACTTCTACCTCACCCAGAGTCCTTACACTGAGCCGGGCTTGAACCTTCGTGTGCGCCAGCCCATTCCTTCCGTCCTGGGAATGCCGGGGCGTCTCGAAGCCACCGCTGAACTACAGAACGGCTTGGCGCAGGGTTATTTGCCGGTCACCGAAGGCGGACAGCACGTCACGCTGGTACAATCGCCCCGCGCGCTGCGTGGTGGGCTAAGCTTCATTTTCTAAATCAACCGATTCCGATGCTCATGTTGAGCAGCAGGTCGTTCACGGCTTTATCGAACGGCGCCGTGGAAGCCAGTTCATAAAGTTTCCCGCCCTCCTCAATGTCGCTGGCGAGCCTTTCGTCCAGCGTCTTGAACTGATGCTCGAAGGCCGCTGTGAGTTCACGCATTGCGCGGGGGAACTCGTGGGATGCCGCGAACCGGCAGGCTAATTGATAATGTATTTCCGAAGCCAGGGGCGATTCGGGAGCCGCCAGGCGAGCCGCACGCTCCAGATAAAAACGCGTGCGCGCCGAGTCTGACGAAGAGTAAATGCGCGCGAACTCCAGGTACAACGCCGCCAGCGGTGCACTGGCCCCGGGCCCGGCTGATACTTCCAGACAAGCGGTTGTATTTTCGTCTTGTATCAGCTCCAGCCGAGCCAGTTCGCTCAGCGGGCCGCCCCGCAAGGCCGTGACGCGCGCGACGATCTCGGCCAACTGCGTCTCCCACTGCGCGGGCTCCTCAACCGGGGTGGCCGTCATTTCGTGCAGGCGCTGACCGGTTTCTTCCTGCAACTCGCGCAGATCACCCATGGCCAGTCCGATCTGGTCCTGGATATGGTTGATGGTCTGATCCGCCTGCCGGGCAAAGCTGGTGGCGCTGAAATAGGAAGATGCGACGAATACGATGGCGTAAAGACCGGAAGTGCCCAGCAGAATCAGCACCAGCAGTTCCATGTCGCCCACGCGCCTGGTGAGCAGGTCCGTTCGGTCTTGCAGGATGCGCGCCCGATCGTCAGGGCTGACCGTGGGTGCGCTAAGGGGCAAATTGGCGGCTTGCCGATAGCTCCACAACTCCCAGGCTGCCACAAGCAGGACTCCGGCTGACGCCGCTAGCAGGAGACCGAGCGCAATTTTGCGAAGGACCGCCATTTCGACAGCTACAGTCTAAAGCCGCCCGGCGTTTTATGGAGCCTGCAGAAGTACTAGGAAGTCACGCTGACAGCCGGTACTACTTCCGTGCTCCCCGTTGCGGCTTCTTCAATCGGGACTGCCGAAGCTTGGGTTTCTTGCGCTTGGGCTTGCTGATAAGAAAGGTCCCGCTACCGTGGGCCTCGGCTGAATACAGTTTCTCGTCTACCATTAAGGTTCATTGTCGCATGAAACGCTTGATCTCACTCTTTGTGGCGGTGGTGCTGGTAACCCCGGCGCCGGCGCAGGAACTATTCACCAATATCGGGCATATCAAGGAAGGGCTGTCGGCCATCACCGGTCTGGCGTTCAAGCGCGACGTCCCTTACGCCCTGATCAGCAAAGACCAGCTGCGGCAATATCTGGACCGGCGGCTGCGCGAAACCATGAAGCCCGACGATACGCGAGCCGAGGAACTGACCCTGAAGATGCTTGGTCTGGTACCGGCCGATTTCGATCTCCGCAAGAATACGCTGGATTTGCTCACCGAGCAGGCCGCTGCCTTCTACGACTACAACCAGAAAAAGCTGTTCGTGCTGGAAGGCTCAGGTGGGGGAGATGACGAGCGTGTCGCCTTGGTTCACGAATTAGCGCACGCACTGGCGGATCAGCATTTTCATTTGGCCAAATATATCCGTGAGGGCATGCGCAGCGATGACAGCGCCACCGCGCGCCAGGCGGTGATGGAGGGGCAGGCCACCTGGCTGATGGCCGCTTATATCGCACGGGAAGGCGGCGGCAAGCCGGAAGTCCCGCAGGCCGTGCTGGACCTGATGAAGAAGAGCATTGAGGGGTCGGCCGCACAGCAATACCCGGTGTTTTCGCAAGCGCCGCTGTACATTCGTGAGTCGCTGGTGTTTCCCTACGCGGAGGGCTTGGTGTTTCAGGATGCGGTGTTTCGGAAGCTCGGCCGCGAGGCTTTCACGGAAGTTTTCACGCGGCCGCCGGCCAGCAGCGGGCAGATCCTGCATCCGGAGCGATATCTGGGACATGGCGGATCGGTATCGCCAAACCCGCCGCCGCTGAGCCAGGCGCGCGAGTTCCACAAGCTGGCCGATGGCACGCTGGGCGAATTGGATTTTCGCGTGTTGCTCTCGCAATACACTACGGCGGCCGAAGGCGAAGCTTTGGCGGAGCACCTGGCCGGCGGGTCATATGAGCTGTTCGAGCACAAACGCGAGAAGTTTCCGGTGCTGGGGGTGGCATCGACCTGGGATTCGCCGGAATCGGCGCGGAAGTATTTTGAGCAGTATCGAAAAGTGATGCAGGGGAAATGGAAGAAGTTCGACGTGGCAAATGAAACACCGGAGCAGATGGCCGGGCAGGGCGATTCAGGCTATTTTCGCGTGTGGCTGGATGGGATGACGGTGAACCAGATTGAGGGCTGGAAAACGCCTATTCCGCTCGAATCGCGCTAATCGCATCTACGCGCAGCGCGCGCAGCGACGGCACCAGGCTGCCCGCCAGCGTCATGAGAAAGCACAAGCCAGCGGCGGCCAGGAATGTTGTGGAGTCTCCCGGAGTGATGCCCGCCAGCAAGGCCTGCATGGCGCGGCCTGCCACATAGGCCAGCGCCGCGCCCAGAATCACGCCGGCGGTGGCTAGCAACAAACTGTCTTGCAGCACGATTCTCAAGATGTCTCGCGGCTGTGCACCCAGCGCGATCCGCACTGCGATCTCAGGCGAGCGTGTGGACACGGTGAAGGACAGCAGGCCATGAATGCCCAGTCCCGCCAGCAGGAACGCGAGCGCGGCGAAAGCGCCGACGATTCGCACTTGAACTGCGCGCGGCGCGGTGTCGTCCTGCACGATTTCGGGCAGCGTACGAACATCGGAGACCGGTTGCTGCGGGTCCGCGTCGTGGATGATGCGCCGGATCGCGGGCAACAGCACTCCCGGGCTGCCTGAGGCACGTACCACCAGGTCCTTGGGACTGTAAAAAACCAGGCTGCCGTCCGGCACCTGCTGATAAGGAGCGTAGACTTGCGGCTCACTGTTCCGCTCCAAGCCGCGTACGCGAATGTCGCCGACCACTCCCACAATCGTCCGGTCGGCGAAAGCAAACTTGAAGTGGTGTCCTAATGGATTTTGGCCGGGCCAATAGCGGCGCACGAAGGATTCGCTGACAACCGCGGTGAAGGGTTGGTCGCCGGCATCGGAATCGCTGATGTTGCGTCCCGCATGAAGGGGGATTCTCAAGGTGGAGAAGAACCCGGGCGTAATAAACCGCAAGCTGGCTGAGTGGCCGGCGGAACGGTCCAGTGTTTTCCCGTCGATATCCACCGGCCAGATGCCGCCGCCCATCACCATGGGCAGAAAACTGATGTAAGCCGCGTCCGAAACACCCGGCAGCGCCTGGACGTCGGACAGCACTCGCCGGTAGAACGCCGCGCGCTTGGCGGTGCTTTCATATTTCGGCATCGGAAGCGCAGTTTCCAGCGTCAAGACTCCTTCGCTGCGGAATCCCGGATCAACCGATTCCACGCGCAGCAATGCCCGCATCAACAGGCCGGCCGACACCAACAGAACCACCGACAAAGTGACTTCGGCCAGGATGAGCGCGGACCGTAGCCCGGCCTTTCTTCCTCCACCGGAGCGCGACCCCTCGCGCAGTCCCGTAAGATCGCTCCTGCCAACTCGCAGCGCCGGGACAATTCCGAATCCAACGCCCGTCAGCGCCGTGAGGATGGCGGCGAATCCCAAAACGCGCAGGTCGATGGACGGCAGGCCGGATGCGGGCAGGGAAGGCACCAGCTTGGTGAGCAGCGGCAGCGCGAGAGCCGCCAGCAGCACGCCGAGCATACCGCCCAATAGAGCCAGGACCATGCTCTCGGTAACCAATTGGCGGATCAGCCGCTCGCGGCCGGCGCCCAGCGCGGTCCTCACCGCCAGTTCCTTCTGCCGGACCAGGGCGCGTGCCAGCAACAGATTCGCCAGATTGCTGCAGGCGATCAGCAGAACGCACAGTGCGGCTCCGGCCAGAGCCAGCAGCAACAGCCGCCGTTGATCCGGAATCTCGTCGTCTCGCAGGATGTTGACCGATGCGCCGGTGTTTTCCAGTTCCTTGGGATATTGCCGTCTCAACTGATCCGCAATCAGATTCATTTCGGCTCTGGCCTGCTGCAGCGTGACGCCGTTGCGAAGGCGTCCGATTCCATCGAGATAGTTGTTGTTGCGATCCGAATACGCGGACTCCGGGAATGCGAAAGGCATCCAAAGGTCTACCGCCTGATTGGGGAAGCGAAACTCAGGTGGCATAACCCCGATTACCACGTGCGGCGTCCCATTCAGATCCAGCTTGTGGCCCAGCACGCCGGTATCGCCACCGAATGCCCGCTGCCACACGCCATAGCTCAGCACCACGGTGCGGGGCGCGCCATCCCGGTCGTCAGCCGGGCCGATGGAATGCCCCAGCAACGGTGGAACGCCTAAAACAGAGAACAGATTTCCGGTTACCAGCGCAGCCTTGACGCGCTCCGGAGCGCTCTCGCCAATAAGATTTACTTCCTGGGTCGTGACGGCGGCCAGGTCTTCAAAAACCGTATTCATTCGTCTCCAGTCGCGATAGTTGACGGGGGACAATTCCATCTGCCTGTAGCCAGGCAGCTTTTCCCAGACCCGCACCAGCCGATCCGGGGAGAGAAACGGCAGGGGGCGAATCAGGACATAGTCGGTCACCGAGAACACCGCCGTATTCGCGCCGATGCCCAGGGCGAG
>DATHNM010000289.1:0-29961 GCA_035486095.1 Bryobacteraceae bacterium | reverse complement strand
TCCTCCAAAGCCGCGCACTTCCTGCGATGCGAGTTCACCTTGAATCCCATCCTGGACAACTCCTCCAGGGATTCCCAATGGCTGTCGCGAATAAACTGGCCGTCCACCAGCAGAAAATAAGCCGAGTAATCCAGCTGCCGCGACGCTGTGAGCGATGGTTCCAGCGCCCGCAAGGAACCCGCGGCTACGTTGCGCGGATTCGCCAGGGCCGGCAAACCCTGCTCCAATTGCCGGGCATTCAGCCTTTCAAAGGCCTGCAGCGTCATCAGTGCTTCGCCCCGTACTTCAAAAGCTGGAAGTTTGGATTTGGCGCGCAGCGGCAGCGTGCGGATAGTGCGGGCGTTTTCCGTTACGTCTTCGCCCACCTGTCCGTCACCGCGCGTGATGGCCCGAAGCATGCGGCCGTCTTCATAATGCACGGCCATGGACAGCCCGTCCAGCTTGAGCTCGGCCACATACTCATATGGTTCACCCTTCAGCAGTTCGCGCACGCGCTGGTCGAAAGCGCGCATTTCGTCTTCATTTAGTGCATTGTCCAGGCTGAGCAGCGGCGAGCTGTGCCGCACCTTCACGAACCCTTCGCGGGCCTTTCCTCCCACGCGCTGGGTGGGTGAATGGGGCACTACCAAATCGGGCCGCGCGGCCTCCAGCTCCTGCAGCCGCCGCATCATCCGGTCATATTCGGCGTCGCTGATCTCGGGCTGATCCAGCACGTAGTACAGATGCTCGTGATGGTGCAGCTTTTCGCGCAGATCTTCGATTTCGTCTTCTATCTTCTTTTCTTCCGCTCTATTGGCGCGCATCTACTATAATTAGGGTACTATCGAGAGCTACCGGCAGACCGTTCTCATCTACAATCCTTACGCAGGCGGCCTCAGGCGGCGGCGTCACGCGCTGCAGCGATCCATCCAATTGCTGGATGCGCGCGGCATCACGGTGGATTCCATCGCCACCACGGGGCCCGGCCACGCGGGCGAAATCGCACGCCGCGCCGTGGATCGTGGAGCGGATCTCATCCTGGTGGCGGGCGGCGACGGCACTATCAATGAAGCGGTCAACGGGATGGTGAATTCCCCTGTTCCGTTGGGCATTTTACCGGCTGGAACCGCCAACGTGCTGGCCAACGAACTGGGCATTGGGACCACCATGGAACGCGCGGCCGAAGTCCTGGCCGATGCGGTGCAGCAGCGCGTGGCACTCGGCATGATATCCGGCGAGACGGAAGACGCGCGGCGTCATTTCCTTTTGATGGCGGGTGCCGGCCTGGACGCCGATATCGTTTACCACCTGAACCAGCGCATGAAAGAATCCTTTGGAAAGGTGGCTTACTGGATCGGCGGATTCTCGAAGGTGGGCCGTCGCATTCCGGAGTTTACCGTGCAGGCCGAGGGACGCGAATACCGCGCCAGCTTTGCGCTGCTGAGCCGGGTGCGCAACTACGGCGGAGACCTTGAAATAGCGCCTACCATTTCTTTGTTGGACGATGAGTTTGAAATGGTCTTGTTCGAAGGTGAGAGTTCGCTGGGCTTTCTGAAATATATGCTGGCCGTGGTGGTGCACCGGCAGCGGGGCATGCGCGGGATCACCATTTTGCGGACGCGCCAGGCAGTGTTCTCGGCGCCGCCGGATCCAAAAATTCACTTGCAGGTGGACGGCGAGTATGCAGGCGTTGCGCCCGCGCGGGTGGCCATTGTTCCCAACGCGCTTACTCTTCTGGTGCCACCCGGCTTTCGCGCGCGACGGCCGGCCAGCGTCCCCGCCAGTGTCGCCGTCAATGCCCCGGTTAATGCCAATGACGCCGCATGGACAACCTCACCCACTCGTTAACCGGGTTGATGTTGAGCCAGGCGGGCTTGAACCGCTTTTATCCGCGCGCCGCGCTGTTGCTGGTCATATCGGCCAATATTCCGGATATCGATTTTGTCGCGATTGCGGGCGGCCCGCTGTATTATTTCGAGCAGCATCGCGGAATTACCCACTGCATCGCCGCGGCGCCCGTGATGGCGCTGCTGGCGGTGCTGATAACGTGCGCGATCGGCAGGACCATGCGCGGCTGGGCCGTGGCGTGGGGCCTGGCCCTCATCGGGGTTGCCAGCCATCTGCTGCTGGATTGGACAAATGTTTACGGTATTCGCTTTCTGTATCCGTTTTCGTCGCAGTGGTTTCATCTGGATCTGATTAACCTTTTCGACTTGCTGGTTTGGGCGGTGCTGCTGCTGGGCTGGCTGGCCCCGCTGCTGGGAAAGCTGGTCAGTGGCGAGATTGGCGCGAAGTCGGGAACCGGGCGCGGCCTGGCGATATTTGCCCTGTCGTTTTTTCTGATTTACGATTTCGGCCGGTTCTTATCGCACCAGCGGGCCGTGGAGATTCTGAATTCGCGCGTTTATGGCGACGGTCCACCTGTGCGGGCCGCGGCCTTTCCGTCGCCCGGTATCAGCCCGCTCGAGTGGCAGGGTTGGATCGAGCGTCCGGAGTTCGTCAAGCAGTTCACGGTGAATGTGTTGAAGGAATTCGATCCCACCGGCGGCAGGACTATTTTTACACCGGCGCCCGGTCCGGCCATAAGCGCTGCCAGCCAGGCCGAGCCCGTGGCTGTGTTCCTGCGGTTTTCACAGTATCCCTTGTGGTCTATCACTGCGATTGACGATCCGGTGGGCGCCCGCGATGTGGAGGTCACCGACTGGCGATTTCCGTTTGGAGCGCAGGCGTTGGTGGATTCTTCCAACCGGGTGATCTCGTCGACCTTTCATGTAGGTCTTGCCAGAACCGCGCCCTAGCGTTAGCTCAGAAAATCGAACAGCGTGGTTTTCGGCAGTTGAGCTTCCGATTGCAGCGCGGCTTGCAGTTGCGTCTGCGCCTGGGTCATGTTGGTGATGTCGGCAGCTTCATTGGCGTCCTGCACTCCGCTCAGTTGAGTTTGTAATTCCACCGTGTAGTTCTGGCCAAAGGTCTGCGCGCCCGTTACGCGGCCCTGCACTGTTCCATAGAAGGCCAGTTGCTGGTTGAGGTATGTATCCGCGCTTTGCACATCGCCAATCGCGGAGTTAATCTCGGTGTCGTTATTGTTTTGCAGACCCTGCATGAGGCTGGTGATGGAGATAAAGACGTTGTCCTGCGAGTTGGAGCTGTCGAAGATCTGCTGAGCGGTCAGAGCCACCGGGAAAGCGGTGCCATCGGCGCCCTGGATGAGCCGCGTGGAGGCTGAGCCCTGATAGCCGCTGATGGGACTGGTTTGTGTGAGATCGATGGTATAGGGCGTGGTCTGGTCGGTATCGCCTGCGAAGATATAGCGCCCTTGCACCGTGGTGTTGGCGGTGGCAACCAGCTGCTGGAGTATCCCGCCCAGCGAGTTCGCCAGATCCTGCCGGGTGGTGGCAGAAGAAGTATCGCTGGCCCCTTGTGTGCCGTAGGTTTCGGCTTGCTCAACCAAGGTGACGGCGGCCTGCAGGGCAGATTGCGCGGTGTCCACTTCGGTTTGCACCTGGCCCAGGTTGGTTTCGGTCTGTTGGGTCTGGTCCAATTCCGAATTCAATTGCCAGATGTCGGCGATTTCGGAGGGTGCATCGGAGACATTGTTGATCTGGAGCCCGGTGGTAAGCTCGGTCTGCGAAGTTTGCAGCCGTTGCTGAATCTGGCTGAGCCCCGCCAGGAAGCTCTGAGCTTGGGCATTGAGCGCACTGATCATAAGGAATTCCTTCCGTGCATGGGCTGCTAAGAGTTGCTGGTGGGTGGCAGCAGGTTCACCACGTCGAGGCTCAGAGAGGTGAGCACTCCCAGCATCTTCGAAATAGCATCGTAGGAGCGTTCGTAGAGCATCAGGGTTTCGGCTTGGGAGTCGAGCGACACTCCCGAAATTTGCTGCCGCAAGGCCTGGGCCTGGCCCAAAAGAGATTGATCGGTAGTGCTGTTGTTCTGTGCCGCTGCAAGATCGCCTCCCACCTGGGCGCCCAGATTGCCGTAGGCCTGGGCGAAGGTGTAGCCGTTGGCAACGGGAGCATTGGCCAGCGCGGCTAACGCCAGGGCATTGCCGTTGCCGCCGGGAGAGCCCGGCGCCGCTGCGGCGATCTGATCTGGAGTGAGCGGGTTTACGCTCAGGGTGAGTGCCGCGCCGGTGGTGGCGTCGTAGGAGAACAGGTTGGTAGTGGGGGCCGCGCCATTCTCGTCGATCCCGCCATTCAGCGTGTTGTTTACCTGATCGGCCAAGGTTTGAGCCAGGCTGTTGAGGCTGCTGACATAGGACGGAATGACGTTGTTGTTGTCGTTCAGTTCGGCGCCTAGCTGCCCGCTGGTGATCTGGGAAGTGATATCGGAGCCCGAACTGCTGAGCAGCGCGGCTTGGGGGGTTGAGAAATCGCCCTGCACCGCGTATGCCTCCTGGCCCAACACCAGGGGCGTTTGGCCGCCTATGTAGACGGAAACCGTCCCGTCGGATTGCTGCAGCGTGGTGAAGTTCACCAGCTGCGAGAGTTGTTCGAGCGACGAGTTCAATTGGGCGTCCACGCCCGCGTCCACGCCCCCGTCGGGGTCCACCCGGTGCTGCGAATTGATATTGGCGATGGTGCTCGCCAATTGATTAATGCTGGCTATGGTGCTGCTGGTGGCCTGATCCAGATTGTTGGTCTGGCTGAGCAGTCCACTGGCGGTATTGTTGAAATCCTCCGCCAGCGTGGCGGCGTCGTTCAGCACCGTCTGGCGCGCCACGGTGTCGTTGGGGGTGACGCTCAATTGAGAGAAGCTTTCAAAGAGGGCGCTTAGGTCCGGAGCGATGCCGGAAGTGGTGGAGAGACTGAAGTAGTTCTGCGCCGTGCTGAGATCGGAGACCTGCTGCTGATCGTAAGCCAAGGCGTTCTGCTCGGTGCGCACGGATTGTTCGGCGAACTGGCTGCGCGAACTTTGCGACGCGCCCAGGGACACACCCCCGGGAGCTCCGGTGTTCAGATCGAAGGCCTGTGCGACCAGCGTAGCCGACTGGCTGGCATATCCCGGGGTGTTCGCGTTGGTGACGTTGTTCTGTACTACTTCCAGAGCTTCGGAATAGACCCGCAGCGCATTCGCGGAATTGATGAGAGATGTAGACAGACTGCCCATATCGGTTATCCGTGCAGTGCCACGCTGCCGCAGCCGGCACGCGCTGGCGCGTCGCTGGTTCCCGCCGCTGTATAGTGTGCGGGAGTTTCGTCGGGCGCCATCAAGCGCGCCAAACCGGCATAAAACTTGCCGGCGCTCTGAAGCAAATCCTCCACCGAGCGGACCGCAGCGCGTAACGCCACTACTTCTCTTTCGAGCTTGCGCCGCGTGAGCCCTTGCCAAATGGGCGATTTCAAACTGATGTCCAGTTGCCGCAGACATTCCACCGCAAGATTTAGATCCGCCGAGCTGGCATCCAGGGCCTGGAAACTCGGGCGTAGCAGACGTCCGCGAATCTTTTCCAGAATGCAGCGCGCCTGGCGGACTCGCTCTACCTCCTGGCTGCCGTTGGACGTCATCTGCCCTTAGCCGCCGAACTCGATACCGTGCTGGATGATGCTTCCGCTTACCGCCGACGCGTCTACTTGATACCGCCCTCCGGAGACCGCCGCACTGAGGTCACTCATCTTGGCCAGGTGCGCCGGAGAGCCGGCTAAGGCAGAAGCTAGATAGCCGCTAAGGCCGGAGAGCTGCGCTCGATCTGAAGCCGCTGCTTGCCCAACCGGCGGTTGCCCAACGTGTTGCGTGCCCTTACCCTCGGAGGCTGCGGCGCGCCCTCTGGATCGAGCCAATCCGGACGTGGAGTCAGAGCCCGGAGGGGATATATTCATGGTTTGAAGCTTCCTCGGTGAGCGTGTTGCTCATGTCCGGCCCCCTGCTCTTCTTATCGGCGCCGGGGGACTCAATGCCAGGGAATAAGGCGAGAATTTGAGGGGGATAGCTCTCTAGGGTTAACTTCCTCGTCCCGCGCTTCGGAGAGGAATGGGGCGCTTAGCGCGGTGCCTGTACCGCTGTTCGCAACCAGCGATCCAACAGACTCCGGCCGCCGGCTTCCGGTTGTGGCCCTTTCGCCACCGGCTCAGCAAGATTCATCTTCTGGTTGTAGTACGCGACCAACGCGTCTTCGTCGTACCCAATCGCCCCAGCATACTGGCGGAGATAACTGGTGCTGAAAATTCCCCCGGGAAGCTGCTCGAACCGCTCGCCCTCAATCGCCGCCAGAAATCGCGAGCTGATCTTCGTGCTGTGGGCAATTTCTTCCAGGGACACGCCCGCCCTTTTGCGGAACATTGCTAGATCGAGCTCCAAGCCGGGGGCCCGATGCGAAGAAAGAGATGAATGCATCGCTGCTGCCTTAGATACCTTATCGGGTGGTAGTAAGGCTCATGATAGCTGATTTGTCATCTTTTGTCCCAGAACAGAAGTTTTTCCAGAACCGGCCTTCGTCTGGTCCCGTATCATAGAACAAGAGCCGTTCTGGAGAAGACTGATGCGCCTCTCATCGTTGTCTGTGATGTCGTGTATTTTGGGTTCCGTTTCTCTCGCTTTTGGGGGAACCGGATCGGGATCCGTCACATTCTATAAGGATGTGTTACCGGTCTTACAGAAAAATTGCCAGACCTGCCACCGTCCCGGTGAGATTGCTCCAGCGTCGTTTCTGAGTTACGAAAGCACGCGGCCCTGGGCCAAGTCGATCAAGACGGCTGTCTTGACGAAGCAGATGCCTCCCTGGTTCGCCGATCCGCATTACGGCAAGTTTTCAAACGACCGGTCGCTGGCCGATGCCGATACCCAAACGCTGGTTTCCTGGGTGGATGCGGGCGCTCCGGCGGGCGATCCAAGAGAGGCGCCTAAACCGATCGCGTGGGTGGAAGGCTGGCGCATTCCCCAGCCGGACGCGGTGATCTCGATGCCTATCGAGTTTAAAGTCCCGGCTGCGGGGACCATCGACTACCAATACATCGTGATTCCAACCGGTTTCACCCAGGACAAATACGTCCAGCTGGCCGAAGCCCGGCCTGGCAATAGCAAGCTGGTCCACCACATCATCGCGTTCGTGCGCGAACCGGGCAATCCGTGGCTGAAAGATGCCAAGCCGGGCGTGCCGTATGTTCCACACGATCCGGAATTGAGCCCCGAGGATCAAAAGAAACAGGAGGAGGCGGAAGCGAAGTTGCCGGGCATCCCGTTTCCGGGCGATTTCCTGGTGGCGTACGCGCCCGGGACGGTGGCCGAAGTAATCAAGCCGGGCCGCGCGAAGCTGATCAAGGCCGGCTCGGATATCGTGCTGCAGATGCACTACACTGCCAACGGCCAGGCTGGCACCGACGTTTCGAAAATCGGTCTGGTTTTTTCCAAGACCCAGCCGACCGAGCGCATGCTGACCATCAACACCGCGAACGTGACGTTTTCAATTCCTCCCGGTGCCGCCGACACCGAAGTGGACGCGAAGATGACCCTGCAGCAGAATGCGACGCTGGTGAATTTTCTGCCGCACATGCATTTCCGTGGCAAGAGCTTCGAATATCGCGCCACCTATCCGAACGGCGAAAAGGAAGTGCTGCTTAGCGTGCCGCATTACGATTTCAACTGGCAGCTGACGTACGATCTGGCACAGGAAAAGATGCTGCCCAAGGGAACGGTGATCGAGTGCGAGGCGCACTTCGACAATTCACCGAACAATCGCTTCAATCCGGACCCCAGCAAGGAAGTTCACTACGGCGAGCAGACCTGGGAAGAGATGATGATCGGGTTTTTCGACGTGGCGGTTCCCATGAACACCACCGCGCACGATCTTATGTTCCCTAAGCATCGCCGCGAGCAAGCGCGCAACTAGATCCGCGTGGAGCACCCAGCGGAGCTCAACGGCATTCTCAATAAATATCTCGAGACGTTGGTCCGCGCGAAGTCCCGGCCCTTGAAAAGCAGCGCCTCGCCGGATATTCGGGATAGAGCATAGGCGCAGCAACCGCAAAAGTTCAATCCCGCTGTGTTCATCGAAGCCGATAATGTCTTCGGGCCTGCGGGTGTCCTGATCCGGTAAGCGGGAGCAGCGCCTGCTGATGGCATGAAGGTCCTCTTCCAGACGACGAACGGAACGCTTTCCAGTTTCCCTCTGCAGTTGTTCGCGCAAAGCCTCAATGACGGCCTCGGTTATGGGCTGACCGGTGATTAGCACGGATTGGGAGAGCGTCCAATATGCTACAGTGGCCAAGTATGCGGATTTTGGCCGTGATTGTCATCGGAATTTTCTCGATCCTCAGCGTGGGATGCACTGCGGATGGGGTGATGTTGCAGCCGCCCGTGCAAGGTGAATGGTCGAACTTTCACAACACCAAGGACCAGGTCAGCAAAGACGCACGAGAACAAGCGGAGAAACCGCCCGCCGAGAAGTAATCTCTCAATACTTCGGGACGCTGGGGTCCACCTTGTCGCTCCAGGCTAGAATCCCGCCCTTCATATTGCGGACCTTCTTAAATCCGGCCTGCTTCAGGAAATCCACCGCCTTGGCGCTGCGCATTCCGCTCTTGCAATGCGCGACAATTTCGTCGGCTGAATCGAGTTCGTTCACCCGCTTCGGCAAATCGCCGAGCGGAATCAGCTTGGCTTGCGGGATGTTGCAGATCTGATATTCGTGCGGCTCGCGCACATCGATCAGAACGAACCGGTCGCCCCGGTCGAGCTTGGCTTTCACTTCGGTTGGCTCGATGTCGCCGTCATTGCTCGCCTGCATGGACGCCTCCTGGTGGGGTTGATTTGGAACGCCGCAGAATTCCTGGTAGTCGATCAGCTTGGTAATCGTGGGATGATCGCCGCACACCGGGCACTCCGGGTTGCGGCGTAGCTTCAATTCGCGGAACCGCATTCCGAGCGCGTCATACAACACCAGCCGGCCGATCAAGGGCTCGCCGATACCCAATATCAGCTTCACCGTTTCGGTGGCTTGAATCAGGCCAACCGTTCCAGGCAGAATGCCCAGCACGCCGCCTTCAGCGCAGCTGGGAACCAGACCAGGAGGTGGCGGCTCCGGGTACAAGCAGCGATAGCAGGGCCCGCCTGGATAAGCGAAGATGGTGGCTTGGCCTTCGAAGCGGAAGATAGACCCGTACACGTTCGGCTTCTTCAGCAGGACGCACGCGTCATTGACTAGATACCGGGTTGGAAAATTATCCGTTCCATCGACGACGATGTCGTAATCCTTCAAAATCTCGAGCGCGTTCTCGCTGGTGAGCGCAACCTCATGCCGGTCAATCTCCACATACGGATTGATGTCGAGCATCGTCTCGGCAGCCGAGTCCAGCTTCTTTTTGCCGACGTCCTTGGTTCCGTGGATCACCTGGCGCTGCAGGTTGGTGAAATCCACCACGTCGAAATCCACCAGGCCGATGCGGCCTATTCCGGCTGCAGCAAGGTACATGCCCAGGGGCGCGCCCAATCCGCCGGTGCCGATCAAGGCAACCTTCGCGGCCTTGAGCTTCAACTGGCCCTCCATGCCCACTTCGGGCATGATCAGGTGGCGGCTATAACGCAGAATCTCGTCTTTGGAGAGCGTAGCTGGCGGAGCGGCCGGCGCAGCCACCCCAGCCGAACCACCCGCGATGCTGGGCACGATGGACACCGTGTCGCCATCGTTCAACGGGGTAGCTTCCTTGTTCAGGTAGCGGATATCTTCATCGTTCACATACACGTTGACGAAGCTGCGCAGCTTGCCTTCGTCGTTATACAAGTGCCGGCGCAACTCCGCATACTGGCTGGTGAGCGATTTCAGCACTTCTCCAACAGTGGATCCGGTGAGCTGCACCGAGTCCTTCTTGTCGGCGAACTGGCGAAGCGGAGTGGGGATCAGAATCTTAGCCATAGATCAGTTCTTCCTTGGGAGCTTCCGTCTGGTCGAAGTCCGGGCGGTAGCTGTTGGCGTGATCGAAACGCCCTTTCTTTATCGATAGTACGACGTATGAGAACCAGGGGCAGGAATGTTCCAGATCGCGCTTGGAAAAATAGGCGTCGCAATCGGGATGGGAATGGAACACGCCCAGTACATCCAGGCCCTTTTCGCGCGACTCGCGGTCCACGCGGTGCAGATCTTTTGGATCGATCACAAAAAAATCTTCCTGCGGGCCGGTATAGGAGTTCGGCACCGGAATAGCTTCTTGCACCACGCCGTCGGAGCCAATCATCAGGCCGCAGCCTTCTTTCGGAAATGTACCCTCGACATGGGACACCATGGCATCCCACGCCGCTTTGTCGATTTTAATCATGCCAGAAGGGCTCGCTCAGATATTTGTACGCGCCGTCGCAGAGCACGGTGACGATCACGCCCGGCTGGCCGGCGTCCGCCAACCGGCGCGCTATTTTCGTTGCCGCCACCAGATTCGCGCCCGAAGAGATACCGGCCAGCACCGCTTCTTCGCGCGCCAGGCGGCGGCACATGGCATATGCGTCCTCGGTTTCGATCCACACGTTTTCGTCGGCCAGCCCCGGATCATAGATGCCGGGAACAATCGCGGTGGGCATGTGCTTCAGCCCTTCCAGTCCGTGAAAGCCAGATGACGGCTGGGCGGAAATACACTTTATGCCGGGAACTTCTTCGCGCAACCGGCGCGTGTTGCCCATGAATGTTCCGCTGGTTCCCATGGACGCCACAAAGTGCGTGATGCGGCCGTCGGTCTGCGCCAGGATTTCGAGCGCCGTGCCGTTGTAGTGGGCTTTCCAATTGGCGGGATTGTTGTATTGATCGGGATAAAAATAGCGCTCGGGATCCTGTTTGTAGATTTCCTGGCACAAGCGGATGGCGCCGTCCGATCCCTCGGCCGGATCGCTAAACACCATTTCGGCGTTATAAGCCTGCAGGATGTGCATGCGTTCAATCGAAATATTCTTCGGCAGGCACAACTTCACCTTGTAGCCGAGATAGGCGCCGATCATGGCGTAGGCAATGCCGGTGTTCCCGCTGGTGGCGTCCAGGATTACTTTGTCGTGCGTCAGTTTCCCGCTGCGTTCGCCATCGCGGATCATGTTCAGCCCGGCACGATCCTTGACCGAGCCGCCCGGATTGAAAAATTCAGCTTTGCCAAAAATCTCCACCCCCGGGAACGCGCCGGCAATCCGCTCTAGCCGGATCAAGGGCGTATTTCCAATGAGTTGGAGAAGATCCCGCGCCACTAAGCGCGAATCGGGACTGGCAGTGGTGGCAACCGGCATGGACATCTAACTGATCCTATTGATTTTATCACCTAATTGTCGGTAGACAAGCAGGCAAAAATTTGTGCTACCTAACGTTGGATGCTGGAAACCATCTTTGGTCGCTCGTTTTTGGAGAACAGCGAAGCGGGGAGGGGAATCTTGGGATCTTGTTGATCGATCAGCGGTTTCAACTGAGGCGTCAGATCCTTGAAGATCTGCACGGCCAGCGCGCTGGTGAACTTGTAGGAAGCTGCTTTGGAACCCGGGACAAAAGCGACGATGGTTCCATAAAACCGGTCGCCGATCATGAAGACGAACGTCGCGGTCCGGCTGACGGCTTTATCGCCGATCACGCGGCCGTTGGCGGAAAAGCTTTCCAGCCGGTTGTCGCCGGTGCCGGTCTTGCCGCCCACGGGGATCATCCGGCCGCCAGCCATAACGATGCCGCCGTGGGCGCGACGGCCCGTGCCGTTCTCTACCACGCCAATCAGTTGCTGGCGCACCAGCGCGGCGATTTCAGGTGCGATCACCTGCTGGCCGGGCTCAGTCTCGCGAGCCACCACCGTTTCCGTGGGAGTGTTGGCGCCGAAGTGCAGACGCTGGATTCTGATATTGGGATTGCGCACGCCATTGTTTACCAGAATGCCCATCAAGTCTGCCAAGGCGGCTGGGGTATCGCCCGAAACTCCGATCGTAGTCGCGTAAGAAGGCACCAGCGAATCGAAAGGATATCCCTGGCGTTTCCAGGCCTTATGAATCTGCCGGAACGCGTCTTGCTCCGTGAGTGTGCGAATGCGGATGTCCTGCTGGTGTTTGTAGTGGCTGCGGAACAGCCACCAATAAACATCCTGGCGCAGCTGGGTGCTTTGCGCCGCCAGTTCCTTGAAATTGGCCTGGGGATGCTCTTCGCGATAGTTGAGCATCCACAGTTCTAGCGGATGGATGTGCGCGAGATAGCCGCGATCGGCCAGGTTGAACTTGTCCGGCCCATATTTTTCGTAGAGCTGGGACGGATCGTTCTTTTTAACAAGCACGGCCGCCGGGAAATGTCTTTTCAGGAACGCCGTAAATTCTTCCGGCCCGGAAGCAGGCCGAACGGAGCGATAAATCACGGCGGCGCGCAAGGGCGTGAGGTGAACCTGGCTGGCCATTTCCTCCAGCGCCTCATCGGAAGTCTGGGAGCGATACTTGGCGTAGAAGCGCGAGAGATAGACTTTGCCTTCTTCATCCGCGAATCGCGCCAGATACTTTTGCCGCGCCGGATTGTCCCAATCGTCCAGCACCGCGGGGTTGGCCCCCGGCACGCGATACCGATAATAGTTCACGATATCGCGCATCAACCGGATGAACACCAGATTCACGGAATTCTGGAAGCCGCTGGCTACGGTGAAGTTCTCATAATTCTCGGACTTCTCGAAGTTCTCAAACACGTGAACGCCGCCGCCGGTATAGAATGCCTCGCCGGGGTTGCCGGAATACTTGCGATCGAGCGCCGCTTGCAGCATGGCGTTCTCGCTCCGATCCTGGGTGCTGCTCAAATACTGGACCGCCCATGCGGTGAGATGATCGTCAGGCAGAATTGGCAGAGCCTTCAACTCGGCCGCGCTTTTTCCGGCATACTGTTGATGCAGCAGCGCCACGATTTCCAGATAGTTAATCAGGGTCCGCAGCTTGGCCGTGGAGCCCAGCTCCAGCCGCGTGTTCTGATTGATGTTCAGCGGCTGATTTACATTGTCCGTTTGAACCCGCAGAAGATTGGCGCCCGGCTTCCGCTCATACAGCGTCAAGCTATAAATCACCTTTGACGGATCGTTCTGCTCCAGCAATTGATATTGAGTTAGATTTGCCGCGGCCGCTTGTTTGGGATCGGCAATCTGTTCGAAGAATTTCGTGACCCCTTGCTGCGCCGCTTGATCCATGGTCGTTTGAACGCTTAGATCTAATCGATCCAGATCGTAGGTATTGTTCAAGCCCAGCAGCGGAAGCAGCGACATCCGGATGGTATTAGGCGCCTTGTTGTCGACGTAATCTATCGCGGAGTGCGCGGGGGCCCGTTTCATGGGATGGATGGTTTCCTCTAAGGCGAGATCGCGCAGGCGGTTGGAAATAACGCCGCGCTCGGCCAGTGCCCGAAGGTAGCGGTCGGTCTGCTTTTCGAGCGATTTTGGATCTTCCACCAAATAGATGTGCGGCGACCGTAAGGCCAGCAGCAGCGAGAGCGTTTCACGATAGCCTCGTGCCCGCATTTGCATTTCCGGCTCGCTGAGTGACGCTTCCGGCGCGCTCAGCAGCGGATCTATCTTCGAAACGTCGGCGCCGTACCAAACCCACAATCCGTCGCCCAAGCCCTGCACGTCGCCATAGCCCGGAGAAGCAGCCAGCGGAATGGAATTGATATAGCCGCGAATGATGTCCTGCTGGGCGTGCAGCGTGGTGCGGCCATCCTGGTAAGCCGCCAAAGTGGCCGATGTCATCTGACGCAATTTATCCACGGGCGAACTGGTTCTGCCGCCTGGAGAATGCCGCAGCTTTTCCAGTTGCGTGGCCAGCGTGCTTCCGCCCACCACCGAATGTTTGGAATCCACCTTGTGCAGGCTGTAATCGATGAACGCTTTTCCCAGCCGGTCCCACTCCACCGCCGGATTGCGCGTGGGATGCTTGGAATCCAGCATGTGCCGGTTCTCGATGAACAGCAGAGTCTGCACTACTAGCGGGGGAATACTGGAATAGCTGGAATAGGCGCGTTCCGGCCGGTCGAACGAGTACATATCGCGCTCGTCCCGATCCAGAATTTGCAATCCAGCTCGATCCTTTTGCGGATAGGTGGGATAGAGCCCGATGCGCGAAAACGACGCGAGCAGTTCCGAACTGTGCGCCTGAGCTTCAATTCGATAACCATTCGCTTCCAGGTGCGGGAGAAATGCCGGGATACGAGAATATCCCAACGTCCAGTCATACGGACCGTCCCCAGGGAATTGAATGGAAGCGCTTTTTCCTTCCGCCAAGCGGTAGGAGAGGTGGCGGTCGGCTTCGCGGAAGACTCCCGATTCGATCCAGGAATTCCTCACTTCCAACGCCAGCGCTGTAACAATTGTCACGCCTGCGACAATCGCAATGGCAAATCGTTGAACACGTTTATTTCGCAGCCAGGAGAACCAGGTATGCCTGGAACCGATGGGAAAATCGGCCGTCCAGTCTCCTCCGCGAAGATTCACAACTAATCTACCTGCAAAGTTAGATGCACAATGCCTGCGATAAGATCGCAATCTTCTTCAATGTTGAGAATTCACACGCGCCAGATTCAGGATTGGTGCGTTATCATCGTGAAGGCAAAAACACATGTCCACCAAAACGGAATACGTCAATCTCTCTGTGAGCGATGGAAGTTCTATGCGGGCCTATGTAGCCCACCCGGAAGGCAAGCCCAAAGCGGGATTGCTGGTCTTCCAGGAGGCGTTCGGCGTGAACGGTCACATTCGCGACGTCACGGAACGGTTCGCGCGCCAGGGCTATCTTTCCATTTCGCCGGAGCTTTTTCATCGCACCGCGCCGGGTCTGGAAGCGGGCTACACGAATTTCGCCGAAGTGATGCCGCACATGCAGGCGCTGACCGACGCTGGTCTGGCGGCCGATATTCAGGCCGCGTATCAGTGGCTGAAGAACGGTGAAGCGAAGGACCTGCGGGTGGGCGCCACCGGATACTGCATGGGCGGACGGACGTCCATTCACGCCGCGCTCACCGTGCCGCTGGATTGCGCAATCTCTTACTACGGCGGCGGCATCGCCCCGAGTCCCATGTTTCCCAACCTCTTGGATCGTTTGAAGGACCTGAAAGCGCCCACGCTTTATTTCTGGGGCGGATTAGACAGCCACATCGGTCCGGACGCGGTTCAGGCTGTGGCCAGCACGCTGAGCGAAGCTAAAAAGGATTATGTGAACGTCGTGTTTTCCCAGGCCGACCATGGTTTCTTCTGCGACGCCCGCGCGAGCTACAACGCGGTTGCCGCGAAAGAAGCCTGGTCGCTGACTCTGGAGTTTCTGAGTTTGCATCTCACCGCAACAGCTTGAGAAAGATTATTTGGGCGGCTTCATGCTAGAGAAATCGAAGCGCCCCAAATAGACAGCGGAAACAACCGGCGGTGAATTGTTGATGAAGTCCACGGGATAGGGCAGATCTGTGTTCGTGGGAAAACCCCAGACGTCTCCGTTCTTCAGGTCAATGAACATCCTGCCCTGCAGTTGCAGCTCGCCGCCGGGCTTGCGGATCAGTGTGTTGCCTGGCTCAACGTAAAATCGGGACGAATCGGCCTGCGCCTGCACGGGCACGGGGCGCAGCGCCGGACGAACAGCCAATACGGCGAGCGACAAGGCGATGATGGTCAAGATCACCTTGGTGTAACAATCCAGAACAATCTGACGATTATTGAATGACATAAGGCCTCCTCCAGCTCTCAGACCGTCCGTCGCGATGAAATACTTCGCGCGGAGGGTATGTTAGAGTTGACGAACGCCGGTCCAGCAGAGTTGAATACCAAGTGTAATGAGCCACACCGAAAGCACGATGCGGAAGGCTCGCTGCGGCGTGATGGCAGCTACATAAGTGCCGGCAAATGCGCCGAAAACCCCGCCGATCACCAGTTTGGTGAGAATTGCCAGATCGTAATTGCCCGCGCTCAACTGGAATCCGCTGCCGATCAGCGAGAGGCACAGGCCAAAGAAAAGATCCGTGCCGACCACCCGTGCCGCGGAGAGCGGCGTGAGCCACAGCAGCGCCAGCGATCCAATAGCGCCTGCGCCAGCCGAAGAAAATCCAACTTCAGCGCCAATTGGCAACGCGATAGCAGGCAGCCAGCGCGACCAATCCCGCTCCACCTTGCGCGACGGCTTGAGCCATAAGCGGTAAAGATTGGCAGCCGCCATAATGACCACCGTGGCGCCCAAAGCGGAGTACAGAATTCCTTGCGAACCTTTGGTGTTCAACTTCGCCAGCATGTAGGATCCGGTAAGCACGCCCGGGATTCCTCCCGCGAGCATATAACCCAATACCCGATAATCCACCTGCTTGCGATAGATCTGCATGGGAACAACCAGGATCTTCACGGCCACGCTAAACGCCAATGCGGTGCCCACGGCATGTGCGGGAGGCACGTGCATGAAGAGAATCAGAACCGGCGCGGTAATTACTCCGGCACCTACGCCAGTGACGCCGATGGCAACCGCGATAATAAATCCGAGTACGATCTCCATCGGGTTATTCGCTTTGAATGTGGATGCCGCACTCCAGCTTATGGCCGCTCCAGCGGCCGGAGCGCGGGTTGTCGGGATCCAGCGGCGGCGTGGTGCAAGGCGCGCAACCTATGCTGGTGTAGCCCTGATCGTAAAGCGGCAGCACGGGAATGGCGCGCCGTTTCAGATAGGCCCACACGTCGGCGTTGGTCCAATCGGCGAGCGGGCTTACTTTTAACAGTTGATGCCCGGTGGGCAATTTGAAATGATCCACCGCCTGCAAATTGGCGCGGGTGGGCGATTGGTCGCGGCGCAATGCCGTGAACCAGATACCGTAGTCGCCCAGACCCCGGAACAACGGCTCCACTTTACGGATGCCGCAGCAGCGGTCTGGCGCGGTTTGATTGAGGATACCGAAGCGCGATTCCTGCTCTTCCACGGGCATCTTTGACGCCAGGTTCACCAGGTTGAGATGCATCCGCTCGGTCATCTGATCGCGGTAGGAATACGTCTCCGGGAAGTGGTAACCGGTATCGAGAAACAGTACCGGGATGTCAGGCTGTTGTTGAATGACCAGGTCCACCAGCGCCATGCATTCGGTTTGAAAGCTGCAGGTAACACTGGCCGGTTCGGAATTTTCCGCGAATACTCGGCGAATCAAGGCCGACGCATCTTCTATCTTCTGGTCCAACGTCACGGTTGCCCATCCTCTTGTTACGTCCACTCCCTCGCGGTCGTGGCTCAGAAAAGGTTCGCGGTTCGGAAAACGGCTCGGAGCTCGGCCGATCACGATTAAATTCCTTCGCCGCCAGTCAGGGATTCATTGCGGAGCAGCATCTCCGTCTCCTCCAGAGATGCGATTACGAAGTCCGCCGCTTCAGAATCGTCTCGCGGCAGATCCCAGCCCGGAGCTTTGCTCGAAACCAACAGGACCAGCACACCGGCCAGTTCCAGCGCCGCCAGCGTTTCCAGCGACGCGTGCTCAATCACCGTTACCGCGCAGCCGCGATCAAAAAGTTTGCGTTCCAGCAGCCAAGCCAGGGATTTGCGATCGCCAAGGGAAATCGTCTCGCCGCCGTGCCGGTAGCGCGCGATCCGCTCCACGGGCGTGACGCGTTCGTGCCGCAGATCAAGCGCGGCCACTTTCGATCGATCGCGCTCCACGATCACGGGGGCCAGGATCATCCCCGCGCCGACCGTGGCATTGGTTTCCGGATCGATAATGATCACGCTGCCGGTGGCCCGGTTCTGGGCATAGGCGTCGAAATAAATGGGCCGGCTGGTCTCGATGCGCAGCACGCCGATCCCGTTCATCTCCAGCGAGTTCGCCGGCTCGTGTTCCAAAGTCTTGATGTTCACGCGATGCCTGACCGCTTTCACTTCCGCGGGCAGAGTCTGCGTGGTGTGTTTTAAGATGTAGCGCCGGTTCAGATCGAGCGGCTGTTCGTTCAGCCACACCACGCTCGCGTCAAACTGGCGCGCAGCGTCAGGCGGTTTCTGGGCCGAGGCCAGCATGTCGCCGCGGCTGATGTCTACTTCGTCTTCCAGCGTCAGCGTCACCGACATCGGCGCGATGGCTTCTTCCAGCCGGCCGTCGAAGGTTTCGATGCTCTTCACTCGCGAGCGGCGGCCCGAAGGCAGCGCCAGAATGCCATCGCCTGGACGAATGACGCCTGAAACTACTTGCCCCGAATAGCCCCGGAAGTCTTGATCCGGCCGGGTAACACGCTGCACTGGGAAGCGAAACGCGGTGGTACGAGTGCGCTGGTGCACTGGCACGGTTTCGAGAAACTCCAGCAGGCTGGGCCCTTCAAACCAGGGCATGTTACGGCTGGGGCGCACAACGTTGTCGCCTTCCAGTGCACTGATCGGGAGGAAATAGACGTGCGGCGCGTTTTGCTGCACGCCGAGCCGGCCGACAAAATCCCGGAATTCGGTCTCGATGGGCCGGAAGACAGATTCTTCGTAACCCACGGCATCCATCTTGTTTACTGCTACTACCAGGTTTGGGATGCCCAATAGAGAAGCGATATAACCATGCCGGCGCGATTGCTGCAACACACCGTTACGGGCGTCAATCAGCACCACCGCCAGGTCGGCCGTGGACGCGCCGGTAGCCATATTGCGCGTGTATTGCTCGTGTCCCGGGGTGTCGGCGATGATGAACTTGCGGCGCGCGGTGGCGAAATAGCGGTAAGCGACGTCGATGGTGATTCCCTGCTCCCGCTCGGCGCGCAGGCCGTCGGTAAGCAGCGAAAAATCGATTGGACCGGCCGAACGGTTTACCGACGCTTTGGTCACCGCCTTGAGCTGATCTTCGTAAACGCTTTGCGAATCGTAGAGCAGACGGCCGATCAGCGTGGATTTACCGTCGTCCACACTGCCCGCGGTCGTAAACCGCAGCAGATCCTTGGCGTGCTCCTGTGCAAGAAAATCCTCAATCTCGAACTCGGCGGCTGGTTTGGCTAGAGCGGCCATTTAGAAATATCCCTCACGCTTCTTGATTTCCATGGAACCGTCCTGATCGTGATCGATTACGCGATTTTCCCGTTCGGATCTGCGGAATGAAACCAGCTCTCCGATGATTTTCGGAATGGTGTCCGCGTCGGATCGGATAGCGCCCGTGCAAGGGCTGCATCCCAGGGACCGCATGCGGCAGCGCACCATTTGCGGCTTTTCGCCCGGCAGCACCGGAATGAAAGGCTGCTCCAGCATGATGAGCGAATCGCCGCGTACCAGCACCTCGCGTTCCTGGGCGAAATACATGGGAACGATGGGGATGTTTTCGGCGTGAATGTACTGCCAGATGTCCATCTCGGTCCAGTTGGACAACGGAAAGATTCGAAGGCTTTCGCCCGGATGAATGCGGGCGTTGAACAGGTTCCACAATTCAGGCCGCTGATTTTTCGGATCCCACTGGCCCTTTTCATCGCGAAACGAAAAAATACGCTCTTTGGCGCGCGACTTTTCTTCATCACGCCGGGCCCCGCCGATGGCGGCATCGAAGCCGCCTTGGCGCAAGCCATCCAGCAGCGCCTTGGTCTTCAAGAAGCCGCAGCAACGCTGCGTGCCCAGCTTGTAGGGGTTCGCCCCGTCATCAATGGCTTCGCGATTGGTGTACACGATGAGATTGGCGCCAATCTCGGCCGTATAGCGATCCCGGAACTCGATCATCTCGCGAAACTTGTAAGTGGTATCGATATGCAGCAGCGGAAACGGGATCTTGCCAGGGTGGAAAGCTTTTTGGGCCAGGCGCAGCAAGACCGAGGAGTCTTTGCCGATGGAGTACAGCATTACAGGACGCTGGAACTCGGAAGCCACCTCCCGCATAATATGGATACTCTCGGCTTCCAGCAAACTCAGATGACCCAGCTGCGACATAGGAAAGAAGTGTAACAGGAGACAGTGTAGCAGACAATCCCCCTAATGTCTATTGGGATCGGGACCATCGCTACCAAGTCCTTCATTTTTAATATCTTCCATAAATCGGGTTCCAGTACTGCTAGGGTATCCATAGTCCCAAAACGGGTCGGCTGCGGAACTCTCCCACACCCGTATCTCGCGATGAATGAGCGTTGCTTCGAAGCGGCGGTCCAGCTCGGCAACTTCGGCGTCCAGGCCTAGCATGGCAAGGATTCCACGCAGATCCAGGTCGTTGCGGTAGTCTTCCAATCCGAAGCGGTAGCCGCGTTCCACCTCGGCAACAAATTTACCCCAGCGTTCGATCAATCCAGCCCGCCCGGCGCGAATGATGTGCTCTGGATAACCGTTCTCGCGGAGATACCCGGCCATTTCCTGATCAGTCATGACGGATGGCCTGCCTTCGGAAATAGCGTTCGCCGTTGTTGGGGATGAAGAAGGTTCGGATGGTTCCGTCTGGATTATAGGCTCCGAAATAGCCATGCCGCCGGTCGAAGCGGCTGAACTCGCCGTCGCGGCGCCGCGCTTCCAGGATGGGACCGCCCAGCGGAGCGTCTCTCAACTCTTGCGCCAGACGCAGGTACTCGGCTTGGTTGATGGCGCCAAATTCGGCGCCGTGCTTCTGAAAATGCTCGTCCAACAGGGCGCGGCTGCGGAAACCTGGGCCGGAGGCGAACAGCAGGAACGCGACCAGGACGCAGCCGATGAGTCTGGCGGCACGCTTCACCTGACTATTACATCACTTCGGCTGCGTCATGCTGAACCAGTTGCCGGAGTTGTCTTTCAGGATGCACTCCACTCCGTAGAAGCGGTCGGCGGGCGGCGATAGAAACTCGACGCCTTTGGCTCTAAGCTCTTCGTACGTGGCGCGACAGTCGTCTGTCTGGAGGACACCGCCGCTCAGCCTGCCTTTCTCCATCAGGCCTTTCAACGTTGCTGCGACGTCGGGCTGGATGTTCGGACCATCCACTTTCATCAGGATGAGCTGCACATCCGGTTGTCCTTTGGGGCTCACGGTCAGCCAGCGGAAGCCGTTCTCCATCATGAAATCGGTACGGGTTTCGAAGCCCAGTTTATTGACGTAAAAGTCGAGTGCGGCGTCCTGATCGAGGACATAGAGGCTCGAGTGGGTGAATCGTAGGATCATTGCTTCTCCCTTCGGTCATCAGAATAAGGGAAGCGGTTGGGGAATGCTTCTCGAATCTTGCGATCGGGGAAAGGCCTAGCAGATTGTTCAGTATCCAGTGAAGAAGTGCTGGAAGCAGGCGGGCATGTAATAGAGCGGCCAATAGCGGCCGGAAGTTCCAAACACGCGCCGGGATTCGCGCCGGAAAGCCGCGGGCGAAAGGCCGGTGAGCGATCGAAAGCGGGTGCTGAAAGATCCCAGGCTTTGATAGCCCGCGTCCAGACAGATGTCGGTGACACTGTGATTGCCGGCCAGAAGCAGCTTTTTTGCATGATCGATGCGCAGGCGCGTCACAAATTGGTGCGGGGTTTCCTGGAATGCGTCCGTGAACAAACGATGGAAGTAGAAAGGAGATAAACCGGCTTCAGCCGCAGCTTCAGCCAATGAGGCGGGTTGATTGAAATGGGCTGCCAGATAATCGCGCGCGCGGCACAGATCTAATACTCTGGCGCGCGGCATGTTTTATGGAACCGCCCACTTGCGCTGGATGGGCAAGCCAAACCGCTGGAGCACGGCTTCGACGTCTTTTTCGCTCAGGCGCGAAGCGTCATATTCCACCAGTAGCCGGTCAAGCGAAGGCGCGAGTTGTACGCGCTGGATGCCGTACCAACTGTGAACGTCGGCGACAGCGGCAGCGTCATGATCGGTCAAGGGCCGCATGAGATCGTATTCGAGCTGAACCTTCGTCATTGCTGAGTCCTCAGGATATCACTTACTCTTCAACTTCCATTCAATCTGCCGGATCATTCCCAGCCAGATTTCGGCGTCGTGACCGGCCAGGTTCATACGGCGCACCAGCCGCCGGATCTTGGCATCGGCGCTCTCGGTATGAACGTATCCCGATTTTTCCAAGACATCGGTAAGCAGGCCGGTAAGTCGATCCAGTTCCTGGGCGCTGGCCGGCTTCCTGCTGTCGGGCTTGGGGGCGGCGGGATTGCGCACCAGTTCATACAGGCAAACGGCTACGGCCTGGCCGAGATTCATGGAACCCTCGGTTCCGATGCGCAGCAGCCAGTGGCAGAAGCTCATGTCTTCGTTCGAGAGGCCGAACTTCTCTGAGCCGAAGAGCAGCGCCACCGGCGCGGCCGCCAGGCGCTTGCGAACCAAACGGCCGCCATATTCCACCGCCCGCAGTGTGTGCTGCAATTCACGATGACCGAGCGAAGTGGTTCCCACCACCAGGCTGCAATCGGAGATGGCTTCGGCCAGCGTCGGGAATTCTTCGGCGTCAACCAGGATTTTGTGGGCGTGCACCGCCGAGCGGGCCTCTTGAAACGCGACGTGATAGGGATTCACCAGCCGCAGCCGGCCAAAACCAAAATTGCTCATCGCACGGGCCGCTGCGCCGATATTGAGCGGGTTGCGGGGAGCAACCAAAATGACCCGCAAATTGCCGTGAAAACTACTGTTCGAGGTAGGTGTAACCGTTGAGGCCCTCTTCGTAGAATTTGAGCAGCCGTCCCGACTCTTCGTAACCGATCTTCCCATCGCGCAGGGCCGTCTCCACGTCGCGCCGGAACGCTTCCAGCAAGGCCTTGGCGTTGAACTGCACGTAATCCAGCACTTCCCGAACGGTGTCGCCGCGAATCACGGCATCCAGAATCACGTCGCCGCCTGGCCCCAGGCTGACATGCACGGCGTTGGTATCGCCGAACAGGTTGTGCAGATCGCCCAGGATCTCCTGGTAGGCGCCCACCAGAAAGGCGCCCAGCAGATAAGGCTCGCCGTTGAAGGGGTGCAGCGGCAGCGTGCGTTTCACGTCACGGCGGTCAATAAACTGATCCACCTTGCCGTCCGAATCGCAGGAGATGTCGCCCAGCACGCCGCTGCGGGTTGGAACCTCGTCCAGCCGGTGAATGGGCATGATGGGGAACAGCTGTTTCACGGCCCAACTGTCGGGCATGCTCTGGAATAGCGAGAAATTGCAGAAATACGTGTCGGACAGCATGCCGTCCAGACCTTCCAGTTCCTCCGGAAAATAATCCAGCTCCTTGGCCATACGATGGACGCGCCGGCAGATGGCCCAATACAAGGTTTCGGCCTGGCTGCGTTGCGCCAGCGGAAGGTAGCCCAAGCTAAACAGGTTCAGCGCGGAATCCAGCGCCTGTTGCGCGTCGTGGAAGCTTTCCAGCAGGTTCTTCGAGCTGAGGGAGCGGTAAGTTTCCTGCAGATCGATGAGCGGCTGCTCGGCGTCGTCCGGCACCGGTGTAAAGGCATCCTCGCCAAAACCGCTGACGCCCACTACGTTGAACACCAGCACGCTGTGGTAGGCGGCAATGGCGCGGCCGCTTTCAGAAACAATGATGGGGTGCGCCACCTCAGCTTCGTCGCACACGTTCTGGATGTGATAGACCACGTCGTTGGCGTATTCCTGCAGCGTGTAATTCACGCTGGATTCGAAATCGGTCTGCGAGCCGTCGTAATCGATGCAGAGGCCGCCGCCCACGTCCAAGTATTTCAAGCCCGCGCCGGCCCGTTTCAGCTCGGTGTAAATGCGCGCGCCTTCCATCACCGCAGCCTTAATCTGTCGGATGTTAGTGATCTGGCTGCCCAGGTGGAAGTGCAGCAGCTCCAGGCAATCCTCCATGCCGACGGCCTTCATCTGATCCAGCGCCTGCAGGGCTTCGCTGACCGTGAGGCCGAACTTGGAACGATAGCCCCCGGAGGATTTCCAGCGTCCCGAGCCTTTGCTGGCCAGCTTGAGCCGCAGCCCGATGGTGGGCCGCACGCCGACGCGCTGGGAGTGCTTCAAAATCAAGTCAAGCTCAGTGTATTTTTCCACCACCGGGATGATTTGCCGGCCGATTTTCTTGGCCAGCATGACCATCTCGATGTACTCGTCGTCCTTAAAACCATTGCAGATGATGGGCGTTTCGTTGTCGGCCACGGCCAGAACCGCCAGCAGCTCGGGTTTGGATCCGGCTTCCAGGCCAAAATGATAGGGTCGCCCGAACTGGAAAACCTCTTCCACCACCTGCCGCTGCTGGTTCACCTTGATGGGATACACACAGCGGTATTCGCCCTTGTAGTTGTGTTCGGAGATGGCGCTTTGGAACGCCTGGTACATCTCGCCCAGACGGTGTTTGAGAATTTCGGCGAAGCGAATCAGGATGGGAAGCCCGATGCCGCGCAGTTCCAGCTTCTCAATCAGCTCGCGCAGATCGATGCTGCGCGTGGCGTCTTTGCTGGGATGCACCCAAAGGTGACCGTTCGCTCCGACGGAAAAATAGCCCTTGCCCCAACTGGCGACATCATAGAGTTCGCTGGCGTCGGTGACGGTCCACCGCTCGGTTGGTTCGAAAACGGTGGCTTCACTAAGTTTCAATTCGCGGTTACCTCCAAAGGGGGACGGGCGCCCGGAATCCAGACGCTAAAACTCAGTGTCCTGCGAATTGGGCTCCAGGGCAAGTAAATTTTTGATTTTGCGCGAGTTTGAATTCTTGGTTACGATGCCCGGCAAGCCGATCTAAGGGTCAGTGGGCGGCGGGATAATCGATTTCAATTACCTGGGGAGTGCCGGGAGCTGTGGAACCTGGGCGTTGGCGGGCAATATCGGGGTCCGCGCCACGTTCAGTACCATCGCGAGCATCGCATAATAGCCGTTTAGCGCGGTGATGCTCACCACCCCCTGCTCGCCAAACTTCTTCACAGCACGGTCATAGGTAGCGTCGCTGACGCTCTTGTTGTGATCCAGCTCGGCCCAGAAATCGTAGACCGTCTCCTCGTCTTCCGGCATGGCCGCTGGCCGCCGCCCGGCCGCGATGGCGTCCACGGTTTCCTGTTTCAGACCTGCCTTTAATGCGCGGGAGTAATGCGCGGTCCATTCGAACTGCTGAGTCCAATTCCGGGCGGCCAGCAGGATCACCAATTCCGTCAGCTTGATGCCAAGCACGCTCTCGTTGCGAAAATAAGTGGCCATGGCGACCGCCTGCTCCGCCAGTTTCGGCTCGCGCAGCAGCGCCACGAAGGGTCCGCCCACTCCAAACGCTCCGCCCTGCATCCCCGCCACGGCTTTCTTTTGCGCGTCGGTCAATTTGTCGTCCGGAATCATGGGCAAACGCTCCTGGGCCCGCGCGAGACTCACCAGGGCCAGCGACCCGAAAAAAACCGGCATGAATTTGCGAAACATGAATTTGTTAAACATGGTTGAAAGTCTCAGACTCGAAACGTATCCGCGCGCCAGGTGACGATGGCCTTCTTGATGTCGGCGGCCTTCATATTCGCCGCCAGCACTCTGGGCAGCAGGACGGGCAACTCTCCATCGGAGGCGAAACGCAGCGCGATCAGCTGCGATTCGGTGAGTTCTCCGATGCGCCCGCTCAAGTCCGCCGATAACAGCGCCTCCAGCCGCAGCCGTTCTTCCAGGCGAATCAACCGGTCCTGAACGCGCAGCGAGTTGGTCCGCACCAACACCGCCGACACCGGAAAGAGTATCCCGATGAGCAGCAGGATCCACGCGTCCAATCGATGATAATGCCGGACTACGTTGATCAGGGTGAGGATGAGCAACACCAGGCCGCCCGGAAGGAGAAAGAAGTGAAACGGCGGATGGGTCCGCACGTGATTGGCGTAAGTCTGCGGCGTTTTCTCGGCCATGAGTCGCCCCCGTTTCTTTTGACTTTAGTTTGTAGCGCTTTGTATCATCATACTTCCTACAAGGTTGCATGCAGGAATGTTCTTGAACGTAATCATGGACAAAAGTAAGGAGAGGCAGCGATGAAGCTTCCGAAACGATCATTGATATACAGCGGCGCGGCCATGGCATGGCTGGGCGCCGCATTGCCCTTCGCGGGCGTCGCCTTCGCACAGGCCAAGCCGCAGATGGCTGACGACGTTTTCAAGAATATTAAAGTCCTGAAAGGTCTTACCGTCGACGAGTTCATGGGTACCATGGGCCTTTTTTCGGCAGCTCTGAACGTGTGCTGCGGCGATTGCCATGTGGGGGCCGGCGGCTCCAATCCCCAATGGGAAAAAGATCCGCCGCGTAAGTTGGTTGCGCGCCACATGGTGGAAGTGATGAATAAGATCAATAAGGAGAGCTTCGGGGGCCGCCAGGTGGTGACCTGCTGGACCTGCCATCGCGGCACTACTCCGCCCGCCACCACGCCGGCCATCGATGCCATCTATAGCGACCCGGTGCCCATGCCCGCCGATATCCTGCCGCAGGCTTCGGCCGGCGCCGTGGTTCCATCCATTGATCAGGTTCTCGACAAGTACATCACGGCTCTGGGCGGCGCCGACGCGCTCTCGAAGCTGACCAGTTATTCCGGAAAAGGAACCAGCACCACCTTTGGGGCGGACCAGATAAACCCGGCCGAGATCTTCGCCAAAGCGCCCGATAAATATGTCACCATCGTGCATCAGCGCGAAGGCGACATGATCCGGACCTATGACAGCCACGATGCCTGGGTGGTTCTGCCGCTCACGGTGACCGGGGAGTATCAACTGACTGCCACAGCCGCCGAAGGTGGAAAACTGGATGGCCAACTGGCTTTTCCGGGGAATATCAAGGGATTTTTCAATACCTGGCGAGTGAGCTACCCAGCCAATATCGATGGCCACGACGTCAACGTGGTGCAGGGCAGCCGTCCGGGCGGTTTCGTGGCGACGTTCTACTTCGATAAGCAGAGCGGGCTATTGCTGCGGATGGTGCGCTACGCCAACTCGGCCGTGGGGCGCGTTCCCACGCAGATCGATTTCGCCGATTATCGTCCGGTGGCCGGCGTCATGATGCCTTTCAAGCGAACCTACGGATGGGTGAGCGGCCGGGAGGAATATACGCTGACCGAAATAACGCCCAATGTTCCGGTGGACGACGCGAAGTTCGTCAAACCTCCTACGCCTGCTCCAAAATAACGCACGCGTCCATAGGACATCTTCAGGGGGCGATGTCTCGGCGAGAATCGCTTGAATTCATTGCCCCAAATGTGCTACGGTAACGTCTTTAGGGCAGCAGTTTTGGGGCGTGTTGTCGCTATCGCTTCCTGAATCAGGGAGACGCCTTCTCGCAGTCTGTAAGTTCCCTTCTTAAACATAATGGAATCGACGCTACACGACCTGGGTCAACTCCTGCTAAAAGCGATCCCAACGCTTTTCCTTTTGTTGGTTGTTCATTTTTACCTGAAGCGGATGTTCTTCCGTCCCATGGCGGAGGTGCTGGCGCAGCGGCGCGCAGCCACCGAGGGTCTGCGCGAATCGGCCGAAGCGATGCGCGCCAAGGCCGCTGAGCAGACCAAATCCATTGAAGAGCAGTTGCGGCAGGCGCGCGAAGCGATCTATGGAGAACAGGAAGAGGCGCGGCGCCGTTGGACCGGCGAACAGGGCGCGCAATTAGAAGAAGCCCGCAAGCAGTCCCGCGATCTGATTCAGCAGTCCAAGCAGCAATTGGATACCGAGGCCGTCGCGGCCAAGGCCCAGTTGGCTGGAACAGCGGACACGCTGGCGGAGCAAATTGCGAGCGCGCTGCTGGAAAGGACTTCGGCTTAATGCGCCGCGCAATCCTTATCTTGACGCTGGGCTTGGCCCTGGCATCCTATGCGTTGCCGCAAGAGGCGCCCGCGGCGAAAACCAGCGAAACCGAGCCGGGCGATTCCATGATCTGGTGGAAGTGGGCCAACTTCGCGATTCTGGCGGTTGGACTGGGATACCTGATCGGGAAGAACGTGCCGCCGTTGTTTCGCAAACAGTCCGGCGAAATCCAGAACGCGCTGGCCGAAGCTGCCAAGATCAAGCAGGACGCGGCCGCGTATGCTTCCAGCGTGGAAGCGCGGCTGGCCAGTCTGCAGCGCGAAATCGAAAATCTGCGTGAAGCCGCCCGCGCGGACATGACTGCCGAAAGCGAGCGGATACGCCACGAAACTGAACAACATTTGCAGAGAATACGCCAACAATCCGTGCAGGAAGTGGCTCTCATGACGCGCGGCGCCAAAGATGGGCTGCGGAAATACGCGGCTGAGCTGGCCATCGGGCTGGCGGAGCAGCGCATTCGCGCCCGTATGACTCCGGCGACGCAGGAAACGCTGGTCAATGGATTTCTGCACGATTTAAATGAGCGCTCTGCTCCGCGGACGGCCAACTAGCCATGGCGTCCGCCGTTGCCAATCGATACGCCCACGCCCTGGTCGACATTGTCATGGCCCCCGGTTCGCCGTTGAAGCCGGAAGACGCGCTGACGCAGCTGCGCGCCGTGGAAACGCTGATTCAGGAATCGCCCGAGCTGCGCACTGCCCTGCTCACGCCCGCCATTCAAAACTCGCGCAAGCGCGCCGTCATGGCAGACCTGCTGGGGAGAATCGGTGGATCGCCTCTGATCCGGAACTTCGTTTATGTGGTGATCGATCACCGGCGTATCGGCATCATGAGCGACATACGGGAAGCCTTTGAACTGCAATTAGACGAGCGCCTGGGTTTTGTGCGCGCGGAAGTGTCCTCGGCGGCGCCGCTCAACGCGCCCCTGAGCGCGGGCCTGGAAGCGGAGCTCTCAAAGCTTACGGGGAAGCGAATGCGCCTGCGTTTTGACGTCGACCCTGCACTGCTGGGCGGCGTTGTGGCTCGCATAGGGTCCACGGTCTACGATGGATCGGTGCGCGGCGAACTACGGCAATTGGGGAGAAAGTTGGCTGCGCATTCCGTTGAATAGTGCGGCCGAATAGGGGATGAAATTGATTTATGGCTCAGATCCAAGCTGATGAAATCGCGCGCCTGCTGCGCGGTGAAATTGAGCACTACGAAAAGGCGATCAGTGTTTCCGAGACCGGATCGGTGATCTCGGTGGGTGATGGTATCGCTCGTGTTTTCGGCCTCGAGAACGTTATGTCGGGCGAGATGGTAGAGTTTCCGCACGGCGTAACCGGCATCGCGCTCAACCTGGAAGAAGACCAGGTGGGAACCGTGCTGTTGGGTGAATACCAAGAGATCAAAGAGGGCGACGAAGTGCGCCGCACGGGCAAGATCATGTCCGTGCCGGTGGGCGAGGGATTGGTTGGCCGCGTGGTGAACGCCCTGGGCGAGCCCATCGACGGCAAGGGACCGGTGGTGACCAGCGAAACGCGCCCGGTGGAAGCTATCGCTCCCGGCGTGGTGGATCGCCGTTCGGTGAAAGAGCCCCTGCAAACCGGCGTCAAGGCCATCGACTCCATGATTCCGATTGGCCGCGGCCAGCGTGAATTGATCATTGGCGATCGCCAGACCGGTAAGACCGCCGTTGCGCTGGACACCATCATCAATCAAAAGGGCGGTGATGTAATTTGCATCTACGTCGCTATCGGCCAGAAGCGCTCCACGGTGGCGCAGGTGGTGAAGACGCTGGAAGATTTCGGCGCCATGGAATACACCATCGTAGTGGCGGCTACCGCTTCCGATCCGGCGCCCATGCAGTACATCGCGCCTTATTCGGGCTGCGCGATGGGCGAGTTTTTCCGCGATAGCAAGCGCCACGCGCTGTGCATCTACGACGATCTTTCCAAGCACGCGGCGGCGTATCGCGAAATTTCGCTGCTGCTGCGCCGTCCGCCCGGCCGCGAAGCCTATCCCGGCGATGTGTTTTACTTGCACAGCCGGTTGCTGGAACGCGCAGCCAAGCTGAATGAGGAAAAAGGCGGCGGCTCGCTCACGGCACTGCCCATCATTGAAACGCAAGCCGGCGATATCTCGGCTTACATTCCCACCAACGTGATTTCCATTACCGACGGCCAGATCTTTCTTCTGGCCGACCTGTTCAACTCCGACGTTCGTCCCGCCATCGACGTGGGCCTCTCGGTAAGCCGCGTGGGCGGAAGCGCGCAAATCAAAGCCATGCGCCAGGTGGCCGGATCGTTGCGTCTGGATCTGGCGCAATATCGCGAACTGGCGGCTTTCGCACTGTTCGGCTCTGAGCTGGACAAGGCGTCGCAACAGCAGTTGGGCCGCGGAAAACGTCTGATCGAAATTTTGAAGCAGCCGCAGTATAAACCCGTGCCGGTTGAGAAGCAGGTGGTGAT
>DATHNM010000288.1:0-3119 GCA_035486095.1 Bryobacteraceae bacterium | reverse complement strand
GGTGCGCCACCTCGCCGGATTCCGCCAAATCGGCCATCTGGGCACCCTGGATCCACTCGCGACAGGCGTCCTCGTTCTTCTGCTGGGCAAAGCCACGCGCTTCGTCCGTTTTTATACCGGACGCCGCAAGCGCTACACTGCCGGTTTCCGCTTCGGCTATGCAACCAACACATTTGACTCGGAAGGGCAGCCCGCGGGCCCGGATGCTCCGCCGCTGCTGCAGCGGGACGCGCTGGAAAGGCTGGCGGCGGAATCCACTGGCCGGTTCGAACAGATGCCGCCCATTTTTTCCGCCAAGAAAATTCACGGCCGCCCGGCATACGAACTGGCGCGCAAGAATCAGGTGGTCGAACTGAAAGCCGTGCCCGTGGAGATATTCGAATACCGGTTGACGGAAATCGACGGACCCATCGCCCGGTTCACCATCGAATGCTCCTCCGGGACGTACATCCGGTCCCTCGCGCACGACATGGGGCAAAAGCTCGGATGCGGCGCGCACCTCGCGGAAATCTCCCGCACAGCCGTGGGAGAATTTTCGCTCGACCAGGCCATCAGCCTGGAAGAACTTTCGCAGGCGAAAAAAGACGGAAAGTTCGAGTCTTGCCTGATTCCGCTGGAACACCTGCTCCCGAATTTCCCCCGTACCAACGTGCTCCCAGTCCTCGAAAAGAAAATCCGCCATGGCGGAAAGTTCAACGTGATGCCTTCCCAGCTGAAGCCGGGGCGCGTGGAACTTCCGCCCGGTGCGACAACGCATCTCGACACCGAAGAAACGCAGCCCCCGCGCCTGCGAGTCTTCAGCCAGGAAAATAAATTGATCGCCATCGCCGAGGCGGTGGTGCCCCGTACCTACCAGCCGGTCGTCGTGTTTGATCCACTCCCCTGAGCGTTTCCCCTTGCAGTTGAAAATTCGGTTTGCAGCCGTATGGTTTCGCCCAGCGGGTGCCAGTATTCTCGCCGGTGGTTGTAGGCAGGATTTATCCCGGGGGCTGCTGAAGCGGAACTTCGGGCTGGGGTTGCGGCGGTTGATTCGGCGGCGGCTGGTTTGCCGGCGGCTGCTGCGCCGGGGGAGCTCCAGGCTGCGGTTGCGGCTGCGTGGCCGGCGGTGCCGCTGGCGCTGGAGCAGGCGTTTCTGTAGGGGCGGGAGCGGGAGTCGGTTCCTGGTCCGTGCGCGCAGGCGCAGCCCCGCTCCCTTGCCCGTGGCCCGTGGCTGTCGGTTCGCCTGTTCCGGCGTAAATCGTCTTGGAGTCGTGGAATGGCGAACGCACACGCCGAGGCGTTATCAGAAAAAGCAGCTCGTCGTTCGAGTACGAATTGTTCCGCGTGCCGAAGGCATAGCCTATGCCGGGCAACTGCGCGAGGCCGGGAATTCCCGAAAGCGTTTTGGTCTCGTTGTCGCTCAGCAACCCGGTAATCAGCGAAGTTTCGTCTTCCTTCAGCCGCACCGTCTGCGTAACGGACCGGTTCGAGATCACCGGAATCCCGTTGATACTGCTTCCTGAAAGTGCCTTAATCTCAAATTCCAGCTGCAGCGTCACATCCTTCGTATCATGCAGCTGCGGCGTGGCCTTGATTTTTATGCCCACGTCCTCATATTCAGATCCAGGGTATGGCGTCTGCGTGATCGCGGCATTCGAAATCAGGCTGGCCGGGCTTTCCACCAGCGTTACTTGACCGTCCGCGCCCGAAATATTGTTGGTCACCACGATATCGGGGAATGCGCTGTTGGTGAAAGCACCGGCCAGGATGGCCACGGGGTTCGTCCCCGCGCTAGGTTCGATCGCGCTGGTAAACAGCCCACTGCCGAGGTCCGCGAACACCGTAACCGTGCCCACCGCCGTGTTGGTCACCGCGATTCCACCAGTCGAAGCCTGCGCAAAGTCGGCAATCACCACGCCGCTGGGAGTGGTGTCCGTCGCCAGGGGAGATTGCGACGCGGCCACAAATGTCCCGTCGCCATTTCCCAGGTAGACGGAGAGCGAATTATCCTGCTGATTCACGATCGCCAGCGCCGGACCGTTGCTGCCGCTCAGCGCTCCGGACGTGATGGCCACAGGCAGATTGCCGACCGCCAGCGGACCATTAGAGTTGGGGAATGGTGCAAACGTACCCTTGCCGCTGCCCTCCAGAATGGTGACGCTATTCGTTGTTTGGTTATTCGTTGCTTGATTGAGGATCGCGAGATCGAGATTTCCGTCTCCGTTAAAATCCGCCACCGTCATGGCCACTGGCCCCGTCCCGGTGGTGGGCAGCAGAAAAGGCGATCCGCTTACCTCGCTGAAGGTGCCGTCGCCATTGCCGTTGAAGACCGAATACGTGTTGTCGCCGAAGTTGGTGACGACGAAGCCTGGGTTAGAGTCGCCCTTTTGCGTGTTGAACGTGCCGATCGCGATAGCGCTCGGCTGCGTTCCAACCGCAATCGGCGTGGCCGGTTTTTTGAACGAGCCATCGCCATTGCCTAGAAGCACGATCACCGCGTTCCCCACCGGATCCGTCACCAGCAAATCCGCAAAGTTGTCGTTATTCACGGCGGTCGACGCTGCGTTCAGGCTTCCCGTGGCCAGAGCCGGTGGCGGTGTGGAACTGGTCCAATTGGTCCCAAGTCCCACCGGTGAAAGTAATCCGATTCCGCTGGTAGGCTGTGCGAATTGCGGAGTCACTCCCGTTCCTTGATTCAGCAAAACTGTCAGCGTGTTATCCCCCTGGTTGACGACTGCCAGATCCTCCGCGCCCACACTGCGAAAATCCGCCGACACCATAGCCACGGGATTTTTTCCCACAGTGAATTGTTGTGTGGGAATGCCGACCCCTGTCCCGCCAGGATTGGGAGTGAACCCGCCCGAGCCGAGGCTCCCCGAAAGCAGTGACAATGTAATAGGCACTCGGTCGCCCACAAAAAACGTGGCGGGCTTGCCGTCCTGCGCGCGCAGCAAAACCTGCCTGCCGCTGTGCACCAGCGAAAGTCCTTCCGAAAACTGTGCCGAAAGTGTGGGCAGCGCCAGGAGATATGTGCTCTTGCCGCCGCCGATCGCCGCCACCGCCGGGATCGAAGAAGCCAGGCTGGCAATCCCGCCCGCCGCTAGTGCCCCCGCGGGGCCTCCGAAAACCTGCGCCAGCAG